>JAYUFK010000057.1:0-6822 GCA_043739325.1 Methylocapsa sp.
GCGGCCATACGCTGCCCGACAAGCTGGCGCAGGCTCGCCAGATCGTGGGCGAAGACGCGGATGCCCTCGGCGAGCTTCTCGGTTGCCATGGCGTCGTCGTTCATCATCCAGCGGAAGGCCTTTTCGTCGAGCGCGATTTTCGCCGGCGCCTTGCCGGCCGAGGCGGGCGAGAGCTTGCGCGCCAATGCGCCCTGATCCTTGGCGAGCTGGTCGAGCAATTGCGGCGAGATCGTCAGGCGGTCGCATCCGGCCAGCGCTTCAATCTCGCCGGTATTGCGGAACGAGGCGCCCATGACGACGGTGGAAACGCCATAGGCCTTGTAATAAGCGTAGATGCCGTGCACCGAGACGACGCCGGGGTCGGTCTGGGACGTGTAGGGCCCGCCGCCCGCCTTGACGTGCCAGTCGAGAATGCGGCCGACGAACGGCGAAATCAGAAACGCGCCGGCGTCGGCGCAGGCGATCGCCTGGGCGAGCGAGAAAATCAGCGTCAGATTGCAGTCGATGCCTTGGCTTTGCAGTTCGCGCGCCGCCTGCGCGCCTTCCCAAGTCGCGGCGACCTTGATGAGGATGCGCTGCTTGTCGATACCGCGGCTGGCGTAATCGGCGATCAGCGCTTTCGCCTTGGCGATGGTCGCCTGCGTGTCGAAGGAGAGGTCCGCGTCAACTTCGGTGGAGACGCGGCCGGGCACGATGCGCGTCAACTCGGCGCCGAAGTTCACGGCGAGGCGGTCGGTGACGGCGCCGGCCGAAGCCTTCGCCTTGCGGCCCCAGGCAACCGCTTCCTCGACGAGATAGGCGTAAGCGGGCAATTGCGCCGCTTTCAGAATGAGCGAGGGATTGGTGGTGGAATCGGTCGGTTTGAACGCCTTGATCGTCTCCATGTCGCCGGTGTCGGCGACGACGGTGCTCATTGCGCGGAGTTGATCGAGTTTGGACGCCATGGTGTTCCTCCTTGGTTGACCAGAATGTGGGGCGTAATGCCGCCGGAGGCAAGCGGCGACGCGAGGGAGTGCGCCGGCAATTACGTGGGAGTCCGATCAAGATCCAGAGACTGGAATTCAAGGGGCCCAGCGGCTGGTCAGCGTGGCCTCGCGTCGCGCCAAACGGTGTTCTCGCCCCACGCCTAGCCGCCGAAAACCCCTGTTAGCGTCGCTTTGGCCAGTGTGTGAAAATGCAGATTGAACCCGACGAGCGCCGCCGAGCTGTTTTCATCCGCGTCAAGCTTGTCGGCGTCAACCGCGAAGATCGTGAAGATGTAACGATGCGGTTTGTCGCCTTTTGGCGGCGCTGGTCCGCCATAGCCGGGCGGGCCAAAATCGGTGCGGCTCTGGATCGCGCCCTTGGGGGCTTGTGCTGTCGTCGGATCGCCGGCGCCCTTTGGCAGGCCCGTAACGTCCGGCGGGATGTTGAACATCACCCAATGCCAGAAACCGCTGCCTGTTGGCGCGTCGGGATCATACAGCGTCAGCGCGAAACTCTTGACGCCCTGGGGCGCTCCGGACCAGTGCAACGCGGGCGAGATATTCTGGCCGGTGTAGCCAAAACCGTCGAAGACTTGTTCGTGCGAAATCGTACTGCCCGGCTTGATGTCGGGGCTTGAGAGGCTGAAACCAACGCCGCCTCCGGAGCTGCCGGGCGCGGCGTAAAGCGAAGACGAAAACCATGGCGATCGATTCATCGTGCGGTTCCCCTTGTGAAGAGATCGACGCTTGAAGATTTGGCGCGGCGTCTGGTTCGTGGCATTATTTGTATGCTGGCTCTGCGATTATGCAAGCAGCACCACGCGCACGGGGCGCAGCCTTGATTGACGAACCGGCCGCGTCACCTATGATCCCTGCTTATTCTAGGGGCGTCTGCCCAAACCAAACCAAGCTTATTTTCAGAGTGGGGAAGCGGGATGGCGAAGGCGGCGCACGCGCAGACGATACGCAAGCGCAAATTCAAGGCGCGGGGCGGCGCTGAATTGCAGATCACGGAACTTGGCTTTGGCGCGGCGCCGCTCGGCAATCTCTATCGCCCGATGACCGAAAAGGATGCGCGCGCGACGCTCGATGCGGGCTGGTCCGTCGGCTGCCGCTACTACGATACCGCGCCGCTCTATGGGCTTGGTCTGTCGGAAACCCGCATCAACGGCTTCCTGCGCGCCAAGCCGCGAGGCTCCTATCTAATTTCGACGAAAGTGGGCCGGCTGCTCGATCTGTGCGCGCCAAAGGACCGCACGCGGCTGAACTTCTTCTTCGAGACGCCGTCGCGGCGCGAGCGTTTCGACTATAGTTACGACGGCGTGATGCGCTCGCTGGAGTTCTCGCTTGAGCGCCTTGGCCTCGATCATATCGATATCGTTTACGCCCACGATGTCGACATATGGACGCATGGTTCGCGCGAGGCGGCAAACGCCTGCATCAAGCAGTTCATGGACGGCGGCTACAAGGCGCTGGTGAAACTGCGCGACAGTGGCGCGATCAAGGCGATCGGCGCGGGGATCAACGAATGGGAAATCGCGGAGCAGCTGGCGCGCGCCGGCGACTTCGATATCTTTCTGCTCGCCGGACGCTATACGCTTCTGGAGCAGGAAGCCCTGACAAGCTTTCTGCCATACTGTATCGAGAAGAAGATCGGCGTCGTCATCGGCGGTCCGTTCAATTCCGGCATTCTCGCGACAGGGCCCAAACCCGGCGCGCGTTACAATTACGCGCCCGCGCCGCCGGCGATTCTGGAGCGCGTGAGCGCCATCGAAGCGATCTGCAAGGCGCATGGCGTCAAGCTGGCGGAGGCGGCGGTGCGTTTTCCGCTCAGCCATCCCGCGATCCTCAGCGTCATCCCGGGCGCGCAAAAACCGCGCGAGGTCACGCGCAACGCCGAGATGATCGATGCGAAAATCCCGCCAGCGCTGTGGCGCGATCTCAAGAGCGCAAAATTGCTGCGCGCCGACGCGCCGACGCCGCGCTGAAGTTCACTTGTCCGCACCAGGAAATCGCCATGCTGAAGAACCTCAATCCGCTGCTCTCGCCCGATCTCCTCTATGTGCTGAGGGCGATGGGGCATGGCGATGAACTCGCTATTGTCGACGCCAACTATCCCGCTGAATCGGCGGGCCCCGAAGTCGTGCGGCTCGACGCGGTTAGCGCGACGGCGGCGCTGGAAGCCGTGCTGTCGGTGATGCCGCTCGACACGTTCGTCGATACGGCTTGCTTTGTGATGGAGCCGGTCGGCGAGCCCAATCGCGAGGAGCCGATTTTCGATGAATTCCGCAAGGTGATCGCGGGCGCCGAAGGGCCGAAGTTCGCGCTTGGCAAGATCGAGCGCTTTGCGTTCTACGCTCGCGCCAACCAGGCGTTCGCGATTGTGGCGACGGGAGAGCGCAGGCTGTACGGAAATATCATCCTGAAGAAGGGCGTCACTCGCCCGACGTAGGCGCGAAGTTCAGAGATTGCACTACCCGGCGTTTGGGCGCGTCGATCCGGCGGTGATCGCGCGGCGCGCCGCGAGATCCGTGACGATCGCCGCGGTCTTGGCGCCCGCACCGCGATAATTGGGTATCGCTTCGACAAATATCTGTTCGGCCGCCAGGCGTTCGCCGCGCTCCACCGAGCGCGATAATTCGCTCAGCCAGCGCGCCATCGCGCCGCGTTCGATCGGCGCGGTCTGCGCCGCCGTGACGCCGTCGACGCCGATATCGACGACAGGCTCGTTACCCGAGAACAGAATCTCATTAAGCCGTTCGCCGCGCCGCGTTCCAGTGAAGACGATATCGATATCGACATTGGGCTCGTAGCCGGCAAGGCGGATCATCTTTTCCGCAAGATCGAGAATGCGCGCGGGTTGTCCCATCTTCAGGACATAGACCGAGGCGCGGCTTGTCGCGATGTCGGCGCGCTCGCCATGCGCGGCGGCGGAAATCACCAGATCGACAGCCTCGCGCACGGTCATGAAATAACGCACCATTTCCGGGTGCGTCACGGTGACGGGGCCGCCGCGCTCGATTTGCGCCTTGAATTTTGGCACGACCGAACCGACCGATCCCAGCACGTTGCCAAACCGCACCGAAATCAAGCGCGCCGCGACGCCGCGCGCGAGGCGCTCGGCGTCGATAAGCTGCGCGTACATTTCCGAAAAGCGCTTTGTGGCGCCGAGCACCGACACCGGGTCGACAGCTTTGTCAGTGGAGATGAGGACGCCGGATGCGCCGACGGCGGCGATGGCGTCAACGACATTCACGGAGCCCAGAATGTTTGTCTTTATCCCCTCCGCCCAATCCTGTTCGAGCTGCGGCAATTGCTTCAGCGCCGCCGCGTGGAACACAACATCCGGCTGGAATTCCTCGAACAGCGTCATCAGGCGCGCGCGATCGCGAATATCGGCGACGGCGGCGCGCACGCCCGCGACCGGCTTGAGGGTCGCAAGGCGCTCGCTGATCGCGAACAACGCCGGCTCGGAATTGTCGAGCACGAGAAGCTGCGAGGCGCCGAGCGCGAGGACCCGCGCGCAGATCTCCGAGCCGATCGAACCGCCGCCGCCGGTGACGACAACGCGGCGGCCGCGCAGGAACGATTCAAGCGCCGCGGAATCGGAATCGACCGCCGGGCGAAACAGCAGATCCTCGATCTCGACCGGAGTCAGCGCGGAATCGCCGCCGACCTCGATGGCCTGCAGGCGCGACAGAGCGATGCCGAGACGGCGCGCCGTGGCGACGACGCGTTCGGACTCGCCCTCCCTGGCGAATTCGCTTGGGGCGAAGACCAGCCGCGCGATCGGGTTGCCCTCTTCGCCAGCCTCCGTGGCGATGCGTTCGAGGTCTTCGTAGCCGCCGAGGATTGGCACGCCGCGTATCGCCGCGCCGCGGTCCGATGGGCGCGGCGAGAGCACGCCGCGCGCGATAAAGCGCCGGCGCATGCCGCCCTCGATGGCGCGCAGCGCAAGCTCGGCCTCGTTGCTGCGGCCGAGCACCAGGATCGACGGCGCGCGGGCAAGCAGACCGCTGCGGCGCGATTGCACAAACCGGTAATAACGATAGGCGATGCGAGGACCGCCCAACAGGCCCATTTGAAAAACCCAATACAGGAAGGCGGCCTTCGCGCCGATGGCGAAGCCGTCGGTCACCATACGCGCCACCAGCGCCATGTCGGCAATCAGCAGGGCGACCGCCAGCAGCGAGGCGGCGCGGAAAATGTTGAAGAGGTCAGGCAAGGAGGCGAAGCGCCACTTCGACTCATACAGGCGAAAGAAGTTGTACGTGAAACCGGCAAAAACAGTGAAAATTGGAATAAGCCACGCAAGCGCCCGCCATTGGATCGGCGCGTCGGCGGGATAGCGCAGATAAACCGCCAGGGCGATCGCCAGCGGCGTCGTCGCCAGATCGTGCGCCATGATCGCGATGCGGCGCAGTGCGGTGGACTTGTTTTGTAAACTTAGCAGCGCCAATTTTTCTGTTTTCCCGTCGCAAATACATAATTGGCGCGGGCAATGCCCACGCCGGGATCAATGTCGGGCGCGACATTAGCCAATTTGGGCGGGCAAGGCGAGCGGGACGATCGGAAGGCGGTCGGTTGTTTGCGAGCCAACTGCACATGTCGCCCAGCCACACCTTCGTCCTTCGGGGTGCGACCCTGCGGGTCGCTCCTCAGGATGAGGGGCTCGGTTCCAATTTACTATCAAAGCCCTCATCCTGAGGAGCCGCGAAGCGGCGTCTCGAAGGACGAGAGCGTGCGCGAGTATAGTTCAGCAGCGGGCTAAAACAGCCCCTCCACCAAGCCATCCACGAGCCGTATTTTCTCCGCCGCAGGGACGCGCGGCAGGCCGGGCATGGTCATGATGTCGCCGAACTGGACGACGACAAAGCCAGCGCCGGCGCGCAGCCGCACGGCTTTTACAGGCGCGATGTGACCGCTCGGCG
The DNA here is from genome assembly GCA_043739325.1 of Methylocapsa sp. Lineage (GTDB taxonomy): Bacteria > Pseudomonadota > Alphaproteobacteria > Rhizobiales > Beijerinckiaceae > Roseiarcus. The sequence goes on from JAYUFK010000057.1 coordinate 5,897, forward strand.
CGCCAAGGATTTTCGGGTCGGCGGTAAACGAAAATTGCGTCTTGGCGATGCAGACGGGCAGGGCGCCGTAGCCCGCCTCCTCAAGGGTCTGGAATTCACGCCGCGTCGCGGGGTCTGCGACGATGTCGCCGGCGCCGTAGATCTGCGTCGCGACGGTGCGGACCTTGTCCCATAGCGGCATTTCATCGCCGTAGAGAAAGCGGAACTGCGTCGCCGGCTTTTCGGCGAGCGCGACAACGCGGCGCGCCAGCTCTTCCGCGCCGGCCGAACCGCGCGCCCAATGCTCGCAAACCACCGCGTCGACGCCGAAGCGCTCATGCACGATATGCTGGATCAGCGCATGCTCCGCCACGGTGTCCGTCGTGAAACGATTGATCGCGACGACAACCGGCACGCCGAATTTTCGCATATTGACGATATGGCGCTCGAGGTTGACGAGACCCGATTCCAATGCCGCAAGATTTTCCTTGCCCAGCGCTTCCTTCGCGATGCCGCCGTTCATCTTGAGCGCCCGCACCGTGGCGACGATCACAGCGGCGGCGGGCGTCAGTCCGGCCTTACGGCATTTGATGTCGAAGAATTTCTCGGCGCCGAGATCCGCGCCAAAGCCCGCTTCGGTGACAACGTAATCGGCGAGTTTCAGCGCCGTCTTGGTTGCCATCACCGAGTTGCAGCCATGCGCGATATTGGCGAACGGACCGCCGTGGACAAACGCCGGCGTGCCTTCCAGCGATTGCACGAGATTGGGCCGGAGCGCGTCCTTGAGCAGCACCGTCATCGCGCCCGAGACCTTGATGTCGGCGGCGGTCACCGGCTTTTTGGCGCGCGAATAGGCGACGACCATCTGGCCAAGCCGCGCCTCAAGATCGGCGAGGTCGCGCGCCAGGCAGAACACCGCCATCACCTCGGACGCAACGATGATGTCG
>JAYUFK010000058.1:0-6786 GCA_043739325.1 Methylocapsa sp.
CGACGTCGGCCTGGGCCACGGCTCCGTAGCTCAGCTGGATAGAGCAGCCGCCTTCTAAGCGGCAGGTCGCAGGTTCGAGCCCTGCCGGAGTCGCCAACAATTCAAGGACGCCCAGCCGAGCGGCCGATCTCGCGAAACCGCCGCCGCTATTGCCCGACCGTTCCCCTCTTGCGCCCAAAGCCCGGAATGAAGCATCGGCAGCCGGAACCAACCGGGAGAGAGTAGTCGAGCTGGCACTCGCCTCGCGAAGTATAGCAAATGTCGCCGACAACATCCTCGCGATAATAGGGCTGCGGCGCTACATACACCGGCGGCGGATAGAAGCGGGGCGGTGGCGGCGGTGGAAACTGGCCTGGAAAGCCGGGGCCGGGCAAGATCGGCGGCCGCGGAGGTCCTCCGGGCGGCAAAAACTGGGCGCTGGACTGGCTTGACGCCAAAGCGAGCGCAGCCGCCGCGAGGGCGAAGGCAATCGAAAGAGACGATTTCATCATTGAACTTCCCTGTCCCGAGTCTGTTCGCCCAACTTCTTGACCCGATTGTTAGGCGGCATCAAGACCACTGCGTCCCGTAAAGCGTTCGCGCCAGCGCGCCATGACCGCCGCGACAATAAAACCAGTTCAGCTCGAGAGGGTCAAATGCCCGCCGAACAATTTCGCATCGACTACGCGCTGTCGCTCGTCAACGCGTTCGCCGCCAGGGGTCGTGGTCTCGGCTTCGCGCGCATCGATCGGGCGGACGTCGTCAACGGACTGCGCGAGCGGATCCCCAACCCCAAGAAGCTGAGCCAATCCCAGGCGAGTCTGTGCGGGCCCGCGGCGTTCTTCTATTGCCTGCTCGAGGAACACCCGGAGCTTTACGCCCAATATGTGATCGACCTGTACAACACGGGCGAGGCGCGCATCCGGTCGCTCCATGTCAAACCAAGCGCGGGCTGTCGCGGCTATCTCCCGCCGCCTTCCAAGATTCACCCGGTCGACTGGATCGCTCTGGCGAGCCTACGGGATTCGGAAAATTCGCGGTTCGATTATTCATCCGCCGACGATACCGCCGCAGGGATCACAATGCCGCATAGCATGGCCGATTGGTTCAAAAAGATCGGCTGGGGCGGCGTGCGCAACAATACCAACGTGTTTTTTCTCAAGGGGCGGCGTGAGCTGGACGAATGCGCGCGCGACTTGGACGGCAACCGGTGGGTCTGCCTTTTCATCAATATGCAACTGCTCGACCCGCTCAAATTCGCCCATCGCTCCGTGATCCCCGATCACTGGGTGGTGCTTGTGAAGCGTCCGGCGATCCAAAACGACACCATCAAATTCAGCGTCTATTCCTGGGGCGACTTGCACGATATCCCGCGAACCGGTTCGTACCCGCTCAGCGGCTTTTACCGGAATTTCTACGGCTACGTCTCGTCGACGCCGACCTACAATTGAGGCGCCGCCCGCCGCCACAACGACCGCACGACCGCGCTCGCTGCCAGAGATGCCGCAATTGTGTTTGTTGCCGCGCAACGCAACCTTGCTGTTTTCCGCCGCGTATGGCAGAAGGCGGCGCTCCCAACATCAGCAATGGAATGCAATGTCCTTCTTGAACGGCAATAACTTCCTCGACCGCCAAACCGCCGCCGCCGCCGCCCGCAAGGCGCAAGCCGAAAAATTCCTCTCCCGGCCGAAATACGATCCGAATGATCCCGCGGTGATCGAGCGCGAGGCAAAGCGCCGCGAAATCAACGAGGCGCGCGAAATCCGCGCTCAGGAACGGCAGAAAGCCAAGGAGATCGCTCACGCCGCTGAGCTCGTGCGCCTCGCCGCCGAGGAAGCCGCGCGGCAGGAAACTTTGCGCCTCGAGGCTATCGCCGCCGAGCTCGCCCATGAAGAAAAGCTCAAGGTCGAGGCGGCGCTGGAATACGAGCGCAAGCTTGATCGTGACGCCCGCTATGCGGCTCGCAAGGAGCGCAAGAAGAAGGGCAAGAGCGATTCGCAGCGTTATCGCTAAGCGCGGCGCTTTCTTGATCCTTCCGCCCAAATCGGGCACAAGGCGGGGCGCGTTTAGCGCCTTGCTTTAGTCCGGGCGGCTTCCATTATGTCAAAACCTCTGCGCGTCGGCGTCGCCGGCCTGGGCAGCGTAGGCGCGAGCCTTGTTGGCTTGATCGCCCGCCGCCAAAACGTGCTCGGCGGCCGGCGCGTGCATCTTGCCGCGGTGAGCGCGCGCAGCCGTCGCGATCGCGGCATCGATATTTCCGGCGCCGAGTTTTTTGACGATCCGGTCGCGCTTGCGTCGCGCGGGACAATCGACGTGTTCGTCGAACTGATCGGCGGCGCCGACGGTCCAGCGTACGATTCAGTCAAGGCCGCGCTCAATCGCGGCCTGCCGGTCGTCACCGCCAACAAGGCGATGATCGCCCGCCACGGCCTGGAGCTGGCTGCGATCGCCGAGGAAAAAGGCGTCGCGTTGTCGTTCGAAGCCTCAAGCGCCGGCGGCATCCCGGTCGTCAAGACGTTGCGCGAAGCCCTGGCCGGCAATTCCGTGCGCCGCATCTATGGCATCCTCAACGGCACCTGCAATTACATCCTGTCGCGGATGGAAACCGACGGGCTATCTTTCGAAGCGTGTCTCGCTGAAGCGCAAAGGCTCGGCTACGCCGAAGCTGACCCGACCTTTGACATCGGCGGCTTCGATACCGCCCACAAACTGGCGATCCTCACGTCGCTGGCGTTTGGCGCGAAGATCGACGCGGAAGCCATTCATATCGAAGGCATCGAGACAATTACCCAGGCCGATCTCGCGGCCGCCGACGAGCTCGGCTATCGCATCAAACTTCTGGGTGTCGCCGAGCGCACCGCGCTCGGGATCGAGCAACGCGTCCATCCGACGATGGTGCCAAAATCATCCCCGATCGCGCAGGTCATGGGCGTGCTTAACGCGGTCACGATCGACGGCGATGCGGTGGGCGAGCTCACTTTGATCGGAGCGGGCGCAGGCGGCGATGCGACCGCTTCCGCAGTCGCGGCCGATATCGCCGACATCGCTCGCGGGATTGTCCTCCCGGTATTCGGAAGCCCGCTGGCGCAACTCGAACAAGCCGCGCGCATCCCGATGCAGCGCCACGAGGGCGGCTATTACGTCCGCCTCGCCGTCGCCGATCGGCCCGGCGCGATGGGCGCCATCGCGACGCGGATGGGCGAGCGAAAAATCTCGCTCGAAGCGATCATGCAAAAGGGCCGTCCCGGCAAGGCGGGCGCCGCCGAGCAGGTGCCGGTCGTGCTCATCACCCACGCGACCAGCGAAGCGGCGATCCGCGAAACGCTGGACCGGGCGCTGGCCGACGGTTTTATTTTGCAGAAGCCGCAGGTGATCCGCATCGAGCGGGAATAGTCAGGCGGGCTCCGCCGCGCCGCAGGTCTGGCAAATCCCCTCGATCTCGACGACCTGCTTTTGCGGCGTGAAGCCCGCCTTGGCCTCGGTCTCGCGCAGCAAGCTATCGATGCCCGCGTTTTCGATTTCGTCGCTGCGCCCGCAACGGCTGCAGATCAGCAAGATGCCGTGATGGTCGTGGCCGAGATGTTCGCACGGCGCGTAGGCGTTGCGGCTTTCGATCTTGTGCAGAAAACCGTGTTCGAGGAAGAAATCCAGCGTCCGATAGACAGTAGGCGGCGCCACGGCTTTGCGCTGCTCGCGCGAAAGCTCCTCGATGATCGCATAAGCCCCGAGGGGGGTAGGAGCCTGCGCCAGGATCGCGAGGATTTGACGGCGCAACGGGGTCAAGTGCAGATTGTTGCGTGTGCAAGCCTGCTCGACCTTGCTCGCCCAATTGGGCGTCCCGCTTCGACAGTCGGAAGTCTTTGCGGCAGCGCTCTTCATGGCTCCCCCTTTAGCACAAATTTCTCAACGGACTTCACCGCCACAGGTTGCCTCGCGCACTGATATAACATAACACTCCTAGCCGATCGGCGCTATGGCCCGGGCGGTCGAGAAGGAGCTGGCTATGCATCGATTGCTCGCGCTTCTGTCGCTTTTCGTCGTGATCGCGGCTGAACCGGCGTCCGCCGCCCGGCTCCCGATTGTAGCTGCCGAAAATTTCTACGGCGACATCGCCTCGCAGATCGGCAGCGCGCATGTCACGGTGACCAGCATTCTCGCCAATCCGGATCAGGACCCACATCTGTTCGAGGCGGACGCATCAACCGCGCGGGCGCTGGCGCAGGCAAAAATCGTCATCGTCAATGGCGCGGATTACGACCCGTGGATGGAAAAGCTGCTCTCCGCCAACAAGGCCGACGCCCGCATTGAAATCCTTGTCGCGAAACTGGCGAACAAGAAGTCGGGCGACAATCCGCACCTCTGGTACAATCCCGATACCATCAAGGCGCTGGGCCAGGCACTCGTCGCCGCCCTGACCAAGGCCGACCCGGCAAATTCGGCTGATTATGCCGCCGCCGGCGCCGCGTTCGCCAGATCGCTCGACCCGCTCGATACAAGGATCGCGGCGATGCGCAAGAAATACGCCGGCGTTCCCGTCGCTGCTTCCGAGCCGGTTTTCGGCTATATGGCGGAGCGGTTAGGTCTTGATGTCCGCGAACAGAAATTCGCGTTGGCGGTGATGAACAACACCGAGCCGGGCGCGGCGGAAGTCGGCAATTTCGAGAACGATCTGCGGGATTTCAAGGTCAAGGCGATGCTCTTCAACCAACAGGCCAGCGAGCCCGCCGTGCAAAGACTGGTGGCCCTGGCCCGCCAACAGGCAATACCCGTTATCGGCGTGAGCGAAACCGAGCCGGCGGGGACGACCTATCAGGATTGGATGCTGCATCAGCTCGATGCGCTCGACAAGGCGTTGGGCGCGCCGCGATGAGCGCTCTCAGATTCGACAATGTCGCGATAAATCTCGGGCGCCGGGCGATCCTGTCCGGCGCCAGTTTCGCCATTGAGGACGGCGAATTCATCGGCATGCTCGGCGCCAATGGCGCGGGCAAGACGACGCTGATGCGCGCCGCGCTTGGCCTGATCCCGATCGACGGCGGCCGCATCAGCGTGCTCGGCGCCGGCGTCACGCGCGGCAATTCCGCGATCGGCTACATGCCGCAAAATCGCGGCGATTTCGCATCCCTGCGCCTCACCGGCTATGACATTGTCGCCAGCGCGGCGGGCGGCGCGGCATGGGGGCTGCCGCGCCTCGACGCCGCCGCGCGGCGTGAGATCGACTGGGCGCTTGAGACTGTCGGCGCGCGCGATCTGGCCAAGCGCTCGATCGGCGAATTGTCCGGCGGCGAGCGCCAGCGCCTGCTGCTCTCGCAGGCGCTGCTTGGCCGGCCCAAGCTGCTGCTGCTCGACGAGCCGCTGATCTCGCTCGATCCGGCGCACCAGAGCGGCGTTGTCGAGATCGTCAAGCGGCTGCGCGACGCGTTGAAAATCGCCATTCTGTTCAGCGCGCACGAGATCAATCCGTTGCTGCGCGCCATCGACCGGGTGCTTTATCTGGGCGCAGGCAACGCCGTGCTTGGCACGGTGGATGAAGTGATCACCGGGCCCGTCCTCTCGAAGCTTTACAACGCGGATATCGAGGTCGTGCGCATCAAGGACCGGGTCTTTGTCATGGCGGGCGATATTGAAGTCGAGCGCGAGGCGCATCGCCACGAACATGCGCACGGACATGACCATTTCCATGGCGACGCGCATGTTTGAATATGACTTCATGCGCACCGCCTTCGCCGCTTCGGGCATCGTCGCGGTTCTGGCGGGCATCACCGGCTTCTTTCTCGTGTTGCGCGGCCAAACATTTGCCGGCCACGCGCTTTCGCATGTCGGCTTTACCGGCGCGACCGGCGCGGTGTTGCTCGGCCTGCCGCCGCTCGCCGGACTTGTCGGTTTCACCGTGCTGGCCGGGTTCAGCATGGGAATGCTGGGAGAAAAACTCAGCGAGCGCGATGTCGCGATCGGCATGATGCTGTCGCTGGCGCTCGGGCTCGGCCTGCTGTTCCTGCATTTCTTCACGGCCTACGCCAGTCAGGCCACCGCGCTGCTGTTTGGCAACGTGCTGGGCGTCGATTCAAACGCCCTGACGTGGCTGGCGATCCTCGCCGCCCTTAGCCTCGCGGCGCTGGCGTTCATCTCGCGCCCGCTGATCTTCGCCAGCCTGCAAAGCGAACTCGCCGAAGCGCGCGGCGCGCCGATCCAGATTATCTCCACCGCCTTCCTGATGATCGTCGCCGTCGCCGTCGCCGAGAGCGCGCAGATCGTCGGCGTGCTGCTGGTGTTCGCGCTGATGGTCGGTCCCGCCGCCGCCTCGCGCAATCTCACGCGCAGCGTCGCGACCGGCGTCGCGCTCGCAGCCAGCTTGGCGCTGGGCGAGGCCTGGGGCGGTCTGACGCTATCGTACTACACCGACTGGCCGGCGAGCTTTTGGATTTCGGCTTTGTCGGGCTTGGTCTATTTCGCCTCGCTGGCGCGCGGTTGAGGCGGGTCAAGCCTTTGTCGCGGCGGCGTTGTAGGAAGGGGCGTCTTCAGGAGACGAGCGCTGGTGGACCGTCTTGAGAACCGGCCCTTTGCCGAATTGGCCGTCGGCGACCGCTTCGTCGCCACGCATGGCTTTGACATCGCCGACGTCGAGCGCGTCGCCGCCGCTGCGGCCGGATTCGATCCGGAAACTCAGGCGAGTGGCCTTTCCTCCGCCAATGCCTTCCTTGATGCAGTCTCGCGGCTCGGCTGGGCAAGCCTGTGGCTGGCGAGCGTGGTTGCGACGCGGTTTCCCGGCGTGGGCGTTCTGCCGTTGTCTTCGTCGGTGGAGACCCG
>JAYUFK010000059.1:0-6770 GCA_043739325.1 Methylocapsa sp.
CGTGCCGCGCGCCGACCGCGCCTTCGGGCCTTTGCGCGCCCGCCTTGCCCGGCCGCTCGTAACGCCCGCGCCCGAGGGCGGTATCGAGTTCCTCCTCCAGAAGCCCCTCGATGAAGCCGCGAATGCGCGTGCGAACCCCCGATTCCAGCGGATCGAACCAATCGTCGCAAAGAAAATGACCGTCCTCGCCGATGCCAGCCGACGAGCTTATGCTACCCTTCTCCATGGCGTGATCTCCGTCGGCGCGCTAACGCCGATTCTGGTTTGCTTCACAAACCGGAGATTACGCCGCCTTCAAATTCCAACCACCCCCGCGACAACACCCATTTTCCTTTAACTATTTAGACTTCGTTTGAGGCGGTCGTCCACTGCGTTCGGTCGTTTGAAAAAATGAATAAATAAAAATCGCGCGGCCAAGTGAGGAAGCCGACAAAATTCGACCAATTTTACCCCCGCCTCGCTTGTGGGCCATCTTTTACGGCGAACCGGCGGGCTAGCTCGAGCGCGCGCCTGCGAACGCGCGGAAAGGATAGGGTGGCAATCGTGCCAGATTGTCAGCTTGACACGGCGAATGTCAGGCCGACCCGCGCACCCCGTTCGAAGCGCCGCCCATCGCCGCCACTTGCATGTTTTGGTCCGACGCCTTCAACGCCAGCACCGTCGATGAACCAGACCAATCCACTCGCGCCGCCATCATGCGGCACATCGAACAGATCGCCCGACGTCCAACCCGCCTTCGCCGCTTCGCTTCCCCACCGGTCGAGGAACAAGCCAGCATCGTTGACCGCCAGACGCCATTGCCTATCGCTGACATCGGTCGGCTTGTGGCATTGCAGGCGCGCCCACCATTCGAGATAGACGGCCGGCACGCCATCGGCGGCCATGCCGGCGCGCTCGTGAATTTCGACTTCATCGGGTCCCATCGGCGCGGTAACGCCATCGACAACGCCCCCAACAACGTCGTTCCCCGCCTTGCCATTTTCGAGGCGTAGCGGGCGTAACTGGCGTAGTTCCGGGCCTTTCCGGGCGTAGCGCGCTACGCCCGCTACGCCTGTAACGCCCGCTACGCCAGTTTCGACAGTAGACCCACCTTGCATTACGAGCCGAATTCTGGCGACAAGTTCAGGGCGCATCAGCGGCCCCGTCGAAGATGCTGGCGTTGATGATGTAGACGCGCTTGTTCGTGCCATCGATCTTGCGAACTGGTTGAAATCCATCGCTCGCTTTCTCCAACATGCCGCGCTCGCCCAGCGTCGCCGCGACAAACTTCGGGTTCAGCCCCCCGCATATCTCAGTGCGCCAAGTCTCCGACGGTATCCACCACTCGCGCGCCGCGCCAGCACCCCTGCGCCAGCCGAGGCGGTTTGATACAGGTCGCACCTCGGTGCTGTCCGGATCGTCAAATCGGGAGGAACCGTGCTGTTCAATGAGCGAGCGCACTTGCTCGATCGCCTGTTGAACTTCCGCTGCCTCTGTGCCGCCACGGCCTTCGACCCAGCGAGCGAGCGCCCATGCCGCAGCCGCGCGCGCCTCGCCTTCGCGCCACGGAACGATGTCAAGCGCGACAGCCAGCTCTCCCGCTACCGCGATCAAACCGATACGCTGCGCTGCGCGCTCTATCTGGCCATCTGAGCCGCGCTTGACATTGGCCGCGATAAACTCAGAGACCAATTGACGAACGTCTTCGCCTTCGATGCCCTCAGCAATTAGCCGTCGCACAAACTCTGGACCAGCCGTGCCGTAAGCCGAGATCGCCGCCCCCTTGAAGGCCTTGGCGAGCTTGCCGGCATCGTCTTCCGCACCAGCGTTGTCGAACGCTCCATGACCAGAACCGCGATCGGCTGGAATATCGAGCATGCGGACAAGCTGACCCGCGCGCGCCTTCGACCCGCGATCCTCCCCGAGTTTGACAGCTATCGGAATTTCGCCGCTTGAAATCACGAGAACACGCCAACCCTTTTGCTCGCGCGACGCGGTGTCAGCACGCATACGCGCTTTGCCGGTCCCATTGCTCAGGCTGTAGAATGCCGGTCCCGCTTCACGCGCGCCAAGCTCCCCAAGCTCATCGAGAATTAGTGCCGTGTCATTCGCACCCGCCGCCAAACCCTCCAGACCATTGGACGTTGCGCGCCACGGCCGCACATATCCCGGCGATGCGCCACGCCCCCACACGCTCGCCGCAAGTTGCAAAAGCGTCGTTTTTCCTTTGGAGGATTGCCCAAAGAAGTTGATGCCGCCGCCTTCTTGCCCCGAGATGTGCAGAAGCGGTCCGGCCAAGGCCGCCGATACGGCCAGCACTGCAAGCCCGTGACCGCCAACCATTGCGGCAACACCTTCCTGCCAGTCCTTGAGAGTACCGCGAACTTCGTAAGGTCCTGTTGCCCTGCCATCGAGTATGACTGTCTCCGCACCACGGGGACCAATCGTTTCCGCCGGCAGAACGAAGTTCAGTTTTCCGCCGACCTCACACCATCCAGTCTGAGAGGCGATCGTGACACGGCCATCAACGCGCGCAGCGGACAGGTAGTTGACCAAATGCCGCTGGTGCGAGCGATTGATTGCAAGCCCGTCAGCAGCGAGCGTCGAACACAACGGTGCTAGGTCACCCTGCAATGCGGCGTCGGTGACATGCAGGGCGTGGACGCGACCATCGGCATCCCGCCAGCGCAACCACTTGCCCCAGCCTCGCCCTTGCGGATCGCGACTTGCGCCAAGAATTTCAAATGGCGCGGCGATCCAGACGGTAGCGATTGTCTTGTCTTTACCGCGCCCCTCTTGCGTTTCAGTCGTAAGGCCGCTGGAGGTCATTTCGTACGGACGGAACGAGACATACGCCGGCCCAGGCTCGAACGGCTTGGCGAGGCCGACAGCGGCCCTACGCAGCGCGCCAACATCCTCCCATTCATCCGCCGCATCCGCCGCGTCCCATCCTTTCGCATACTCGCGCACACCGCCATACGGATCGAGCGCCGCTAGCGCCACAGCATCGACGACAGTGACCGCGCAACCTAGCCCAACGAGAATTGTCGCAACTTCGCGCGCAAACCTCGCGCCGGGAACGTCGGCGTCCGGCCAGATCATCACCTTGCGGCCGGCAAGCGATTTCCAGTCCGCCCTTGCCGCCGCTTCCGCGCCGTTGCTCGACGTAACAGCGACACTCTTGAGAAAGACGCGCGCAGCAGCGTCAGCCGCTTTCTCACCCTCACAGATAACGACAGGCGCATCGGGCCGGGCCGCTAGCCGGTCGAGGTTGTACAGTGGCCGGGGCGACGGAACGGCCTTCCAGCGCCAGCGCAGGCCCGCCGCATCGCGCCAAAGCGACAATGGCAGGAACTGTTTGCGCTGGCCGGGCGGATCGAACCGCATGACAGACGAGAGTGGCGCGCCGCGCCCATCACGATAGGTCCAGATCGCGGTTGGCGCGCCGAGGCCAGGATGCGTCGCCGGCGCAATCGGCGCATCAGCGGGAACAGGCGACACAAGCTCGCCAGCGCCTTCCTCGTCCCGCTCGCCGCCAGTGTCACAAGCTGCGGCGGCATTTCGCTCATCGTCAGTCAGCGGCGTGAATGTGTCGAGTGCATCAACCATGTTGCGAGCCTTCCCGGAGTTCAACGCCGAGCATCCGGGCGAGTAACCGCGCCGCTTCGCCTTGCGACACCCCTTCAAGGTAGGCGACCAACGAAACCGGATCGCCGCCGGCGTCGCCGGTTGAAAAATCGCACCACTTGCCATTGAGGCTGTTGACCTTGAACGAACCGAGACTGCGATCAGCGCGGCGCGGATTGAGAGCTTGGTATTCCCGGCCAAGGGTTTTGCCGCGGGGAAGGAGGCGACCCAATACAGCCGGCAGTGCGGCGATTGCCGCGCGGTTGACGCGGGCGAAGTCGAGGCGGTTGTTCATAGCGGCTTTCCTCCAACCAGCCGCGCGGTCGGAGGCAACTTGTCTGCCCCCAACGTCGACACAGTTTGTGGATCAAGTCGCGCATATCGCTCAAGGCGTGCGCAAAAATCAGCCCCCGCGAGGTCACTGCGAAGAACTTTGCAAAGCAACTCATAGAGCGGGCGAACGCCGAGCGCATGAACACGCCTGGCGACAAACCGGAGGCGGGCGTCGGCAATTGGGAAGGCCATCAGACCGCCCCCTGCAAAAGAGCTTCGAGCGCATCGCGGGGGATTAGGCGGCGACCGCCAATCTTGATGGTGCGGAGCTTCTGCGCCGCCATCAACTCATAGATCGTGCTGCGGCTCAGGCCGGAAACGATAGACGCGTCGTCCACACGATAGGCCATTACCTCCGATGAAAAAAAGCGGTGCGGTCCTTTGCTTTTGCTTTCCGCTTTTCCGACGGAGGTTCGACCGGAGGAACGATCGGCAAGAGCGCCGTCGGCGAAGTTTGAATGAGCAGCGATTGTTTGCGGGCCATGACATCCTCTCTTTCGGATGCCACCGGAAACATGCGGACGGTTCACCGTCACGCTTCAAGGTCAGTCAGGAATTGCTCTGACGTTGATTGACCGTGCCTGACGCGAGTTGGGCCGGCCAAGCGGCATTTACCCCGCGCTGGATAGTTGATGGCGAGACATCGCCGATGCCGGGAGCTTGGTCCTTGATCAAGTTCCTGAGGTCGCCTGTGCTGAGAGAAGGACGGCCGTTTCAAAAACTCTCGCGCAAGAATATGGAAATAGCCTCAGGTTTTGTAGGTCGCGGTGCGATACCCTTCCCCTCGATCATATCGGCCTGTTCTTCGACAACGTGTTCATCTCGTTCGGATTTGATTGCAGCGGCAGCCCCGTCATTCATGCGAGCCGCAATCTCACCAAGGCACGCGCGCCGTACGTCGTCGGCGCTTACTCGAACCGTGCGGAGGACAGGAAAATCGTCAGGTCGATCGCCGATCAGAGGACGAAGCTCGCTGCTGGCTATATCAATATATCTGTTTCCCCACTCTGAACTCTTGATCGTTCGCCGCTGCCCGGGCGCGCCGTTCACCCCCTCACCGAATAGACGCCCCTCACCAACAACGAGCCCACACTTGAGCACGCCTGTTAGCAGATCGCACGCGTCTAGAAATGCCTTCTTGGCGACAGGGAAAAGCGCAACCCATTCGGGGCCGTAGTGTGCTTCAACGGAAGTCGGATGGTCGAACATTGCCCATGTCGGCGCGGTCATGATGCTCGCGAACCTCTCGCCATTGTCACCTAGCCGGACAATGATGCGCATGGCTTCCCAAAGGTCCACCCAAGGTTGCGGGCCGCGATCGACCGTGTTTCCAGTCATCGCAATCCCCTAGTAGCCATCGGGACGATTTCCGCGCGGCGCCGCAACGTATCGAGATAATCCGCCCACCAATTCGCCATCCTGACGCGCTCATCCCAGTAGGCACCCCTTGCATAGGCCCGGCGCACTGCATCGGCGTCTTGATGCGCCAATGCGCACTCAATTGCGTCGGCGGAGAACTTGCCGCTTTCGTTCAAAATGGTCGAGGCCGAAGCGCGGAACCCGTGCGCAGTCATTTCAGACTGCAAAAATCCGAGACGCCGAAGCGCCGCGTTCATGGTGTTTTCACTTATTGGACGGCGCACTGATCGCAAGCCCGGAAAAACAAAAGCGCTGTTGCCCGATATCCGGCGCAATTCTTCCAGAATTTCGATTGCTTGGCGCGGCAAGGGGCAAGTGTGTTCGCGCCTCATCTTCATGCGCTTGGCCGGGATCACCCAAACAGCCTTCGTGAAGTCAAACTCGTTCCACTCGGCTAGGCGTAGTTCGCCGGGGCGAGGGAATAGAAGCGCCAGCAATTGCAGGCAAGCCCGAGTTTCCGGCTGACCTTCAAAACCGTCGATTGCACGAAGCAAGGCTCCGAACGCTTTGGGGCTTGTAATCGCAGCGCGCGGGGTCACGATCGGCGAGGTCAAAGCGCCGCGCAGCGCGGATGTAGGATCGTTTGCGGCTCGCCCGGTCGCGATAGCGTAGCGAAATACCTGGCCTATGACCGCTCGCATCTTGCGCGCCGTTTCAAGAAGTCCTTTCGTTTCGACGCTTTGCAGTGCGGTCAACACTTCCGGCGATGTGATATCTGAAACGGGTCGATCGCCAATGAACGGTTTAGCGAGGCCATAGAGCCAATCGAGCTTCTCCAGCGTTCTTTCGGCCTTGCCTTCCCGCTTTTTCTTGGCAATCAACTCATCAGCAATCAAGCCAAAGGTCCGGCCATTATTGTTGCTATTTTCGAGCTTAATTGCCCGCCTTCGCTGGTTCGGATCAACTCCCAATTCCAGCAAGCCCCTCGCCGCGGCGGCTTTCTCGCGCGCATCCGCTAAGCCGGTTTGCGGATAGGGGCCAATCGAGAACGTTCTTTGCTTACCCTCACGCCGATAGGCTAGCCGCCAGAGTTTGCCACCGGTTGGCATGAGACAAAGCTGCAACCCGCTACCGTCACTTAGTTTTTTCACGGTAGAGCCGGTCTTAGCCGATCGAATTTTCGCGTCGCTCAAAGCCATCGCAGAACCCGTTGTTGGTATCGGCTTTTCTGACTAGTGCCGAGTACCAACAAAAATACCAACAAACTTTCCGGATAGCAATGGCCGGCTGCCGACATCGCCGGACAGAATCCGGGGAAATGTCATTGATTTTGTTTGAGTTTCTTGATAACTATGAACACTGGAGAACAGTGTTGTGGTGCCCAGGAAAGGACTCGAACCTTCACGGCTTGCACCGCTGGTACCTGAAACCAGTGCGTCTACCAATTCCGCCACCTGGGCACTGGCGGCTTC
>JAYUFK010000060.1:0-6746 GCA_043739325.1 Methylocapsa sp.
GGGCCTCACCGCGTGGATGGCCGTGACCAGCACGGCCATAACGGCAATTGTTGCATTTGGCCGTTGGCGTCATTGCCGCGCAAACGTGCATGGTTTGGCGCCCAGGCGATTGAAATCATTCCATCGCTCACAAATGTGCGGCCTTCCGCCCTAGCCTTTACGTCACCTCGAACCAGCTCTTGAGCCCCGCCGCCTGATGCTCGGGAATCGCGGATTCCAGCGGCCATTTGCCAGGGTTGTCGGCGACGAAGGCGGCATGGACGGTCTTGCCGGGCGCAACCAGCGCGACGTCGCGCCAGTACGGTTCCCAGCCGTCGTCCATCGCGTGAAGCAGCCGCATGCAGTGGCCGTGCAGCCGGATCGCCTGGGGGACGCTGGTCTGGTTGATCAGGCCGATCGTCACTGGCGCGCCCTTGGCAACCGCGAACAGCGGCTTGGCCGGCCATGCGCCATTGCTTGCGCCATTGATTGAAAACGCCGCCGGTCCGCCGCCCGCGATCGTGATGTCGGCGCGGGTGGCGCGCGCCAGATCGATCTCGCCGGGCAATCGCGAGTTGGCGGGAAGCCCGGCAAAAGACGGCCGCGCGGCGAGCGCCTCGCCTGCCGCACTTAAGACGATCAGCGGGCGGTCGGCCTCGCCGGGGAAGGCGCCCGCGTCGCCGCCCTTGAGGATGAAGCGAACGGCGCCCGCGTCGCGCGGCATATCGAACATCAGTTCAAACCGCGCCGCCGGCCCCACCGGAAACATGTCGCGAAGCGGCGCGAACGCCTCGCAGGGCTGCCCGTCGATGGCGATGATGAGAGGCTTAACTCCCTCGATGCCGACGACCATGATCCGCGCATTGGCGGCGTTGGCGAGGCGCAGGCGCACCCGCGCGCCCGGCGCGAGCGAAGCCGTCAACGGTTGCGGCGCGCCATTGACGCTGATGATCGCGCCGGTTAGGCCGGCGCCCCGCGACGTGGCGGGGTCGGCGAAATCCTCCCTAATCTGGCCATCGGCGTCGAGCCGCCAGTCCGACAGAACCGCGACGAGGTCCAGGTCAACCGCCGGCGGCGAGGCCTCATCGACGATGATCGGGCCGTAGAGGCCCCTGGCGATCTGGCCGGGCGTCGCTGCCCCGGCGTGTGGGCGATAGAGATTGAAGCCGGAATCGGATGGCGTGAAGCGGATTTGGGCGCTGGCGCCGGGGGCCAAAGCCGATTGCGTCAGGCCGCCGATGCCGGCGATGGCGTTGGCCATTCTCAGCCCCGGCCAGCTCAGCGTCGTCGGCTCCTGCAAGCCGTTGACGAGACGCACTTTCAGTTCCTCGCCCAAGCGCAGGCGCAGCAATGGTCCCGGCGTCCTGGCGGCGTAGCCGAGAAGCCGTGTCGGAGCGGCGGGCGCGGCGGCGAGCTGCGCTTCGCCGGGGCGAGCCTCCAGCAGAAAGAACCCGTCCGCCGCGGGCGTCTGCGCCATTCCGGCCGATCCGCGCGCCCAGAACGCCACGCCGACTCCCAAGCGCAAAAACTCTCGCCGGTCGAGCCTCATGCGCCGGAACGGCACTTGCGGACCAGATTGATTGCGGCGTTCGATTGCGTCATTTTGGGACAACTGGCCTGGCGCAGCGGCTTTCTTGGGGGTGACTCAATGCGCACTATTCTGGCCTCCTGCGGGGTTTGCCTCGCATTTGCGGCAGCCAGCGTCTTTGCCGAATGGCTGAGCCTGCAACCGGTTCACCACGATCCGGTGGGCGCCTCGATGGTTTCCGGGGGGCTGTTTACAATCGCGATCGCTGTCCTGATCCGGGACTAACCCGCCCAGGCGCGAAAGCCAAGACGGCGCGCGAAGCGACCGCTCCCGCGCAGGCCTGCTTTTTTTGTGGCGCGGGGGGCGCAAGGTGATATAGACCGCGCCCAATGCAGCGAAGCTCGCGAGGGCTTTGGCCTTATGCGGGCTTCTCGCGGGCGTGGCGGAACTGGTAGACGCGCCGGATTTAGGTTCCGGTGACGAAAGTCGTGGGGGTTCGAGTCCCTTCGCCCGCACCAAGATCGACGTGGCTCGCTGGCGGGAATGCTCTCCGGCGTGCAAATGAGAGATAGAGGCGGGGCGCCAAAGGGTCGTCGCCGGGTTTGGTATTTTTACGAGGCGGAATTGCTATGCAGGTGACCGAAACGCTTTCGCAAGGGCTGAAGCGCGAATACAGCATCCTTCTCTCGGCGAGCGACCTTGCCTCGCGCCTTGATGGCCAGCTTGCCGAAATGAAGCAAAAGGTCCGCATCAACGGCTTCCGCCCCGGCAAGGTGCCGGTGGCGCATTTGAAGCGCGTTTACGGCCGCTCGGTCATGGCCGATGTCGTTCAGGAGGCGATCACCGCCGTCAACAAGCAGATCGTCGACGACAATGGCCTGCGTCTGGCGCAGGAGCCCAAGGTCGAACTGCCGACGGATCAGGCGACGATCGAGGCGGCGCTGGAAGCGCGCGGCGACCTGAATTTCAAGGTTGCGCTGGAAGTTCTGCCGAAGTTCGAGGTCGCCGATTTCAGCGGGCTTTCGCTCGAGCGCCCGGTCGCCGATGTGACGGACGAGGATGTCGATAGCGCGCTGGGCCGCCTGTCCGAGAGCCGCCGTACCTATACCGACAAGCCGGAAGGCGCGCATGCCGAGAAGCACGACCGCGTCACGGTCGATTTCATCGGCCGCATCAAGGGCGAGCCGTTCGAGGGCGGCACGAGCGAGAACATCGAAGTCGTGCTTGGCTCCAACACCTTCATTCCCGGCTTTGAAGAGCAGTTGACGGGCGTCAAGGCGGGCGAAAAGCGCGATGTCGAGGCGACCTTCCCGGAAGCCTATGTCAACCGCGTTCTGGCCGGTCAGAAGGCGCAGTTCGAGGTGACGGTGAAGAGCGTCGCCACGCCCGACGCCTTCGCCATGGACGATGAATTCGCCAAGGGCCTCGGGATGGAAAATCTCGAAAAGCTCAAGGAAACCATCAAGGCGCGGATCGGCGACGATTACGCCCGCGCCTCGCGTGAGAAACTCAAGCGCCAGCTCCTGGACCAGCTCGATCAGCGCTATTCGTTCGAGCTGCCGGAAGGGTTGGTCAATCAGGAATTCGATCAGATCTGGCGTCAGGTGGAGGTGGAGCAGAAAGCCTCCGGCCGCAGCTTCGCCGACGAAGACACCACCGAGGAAACAGCCAGGGCGGATTATCGCCGCATCGCCGAGCGCCGCGTGCGCCTCGGCCTTTTGCTGGCGGAGGTCGGCGCCAAGGCTGATGTCAAAATCACCGATGAGGAAATGACCGGCGCGCTGATCGCCCGCGCCCGGGCCTATCCCGGTCAGGAAAAGCAGATCTGGGAATATTACCGCAACAACCAGCAGGCCTTGGCCGAGCTGCGCGCGCCGATCTACGAAGAGAAAGTCGTCGATCATATTGTGTCGCAGGCCAAGGTCGAAGATCGCAAGGTCTCCAAGGAAGAGCTGCTGAAGGCGGACGAGGAAGAGCTTCCGGGCAAGTCGGCGGCGTAAGAATCCTTTCGCCCGCTTGCGGGAGCGGACGAATGCTCCGCATTCGCCTGGAGGTGGCGCGAAGCGCCGGATGAGGGCGTGGCCAAGAACATCACCCCGGCCCTCTCCCTGCATAGGGCGCTCAAAAGAACGCCCGTCCTTAGACGGGCTATCCCGGAGAGGGTGCCCGTTTGCTCCCCTTTAACAACCGCCTCGCCGCCCCTATGTTGTTCCAACCTGCCTGATTTGATTCCCCCCGAAAGCGAGCCTCATGCGCGATCCCGTTGATTACTACACCAATAACCTCGTTCCGATCGTCATCGAGCAATCGGCGCGGGGCGAACGTTCGTTCGATATTTTCTCGCGCCTGCTGCGCGAGCGCATCATTTTCGTGGTCGGGGCGATCGAGGACATTTCGGCTTCGCTGATCGTCGCCCAGCTGCTGTTTCTGGAAGCGGACAATCCGAAGAAGGAAATCGCGATGTATATCAACTCGCCCGGCGGCGTCGTGTCGTCCGGCTTGTCGGTTTACGACACGATGCAGTTTATCCGCCCCAAGGTGTCGACGATGTGCATCGGCCAGGCGGCGTCGATGGGCTCGCTGCTGCTATGCGCCGGCGAGAAAGGCATGCGCTATACGCTGCCCAATTCCCGCGTCATGGTTCATCAGCCGTCGGGCGGGTTTCAGGGCCAGGCCTCCGATATTCAGCGCCACGCTGAAGACATCCTGAAAATAAAGCGCCGGTTGAACGAAATTTACGTCCACCATACCGGCCGCGACTACGAGACTATTGACCGCACGCTCGATCGTGACCATTTTATGTCGGCTGAGGAAGCGAAGGCGTTCGGGCTCGTCGACGAGGTTGTCAACAAGCGCACCGACACCCCCGAAGAGCCCAAAACTTGATCGTTTTGGCTTTTTCGACGCATCTTCGAGCTCCGGCACGGCGAAAACGCCGGCTTGGCGCGGGTCTTGCTGGCTATTTGTGAGCTCGAACGGGGAACCGAAAAGTTCCCTCGCGGCTTGATTTTGCAGTATGAATAGTGGTTGCTAGGGCAACGCGCCTTTGCTGTTTGTGGTTTAGCAGACGAATTGTGGTGATTAGTTCCAAGTGTTGCTTCGCCTGACCCGGATAAAGAAAGCTACGTTTTGTTAGGGTGCAGGTTTTACCTTGAGAGATCGGCCGCGCGCTGAATCGCGCACCAAGCGGGCGACCGGATGGAGAATAAAATGGCCAAGGCCGAAGGCGACGCCAAGAACACCCTTTACTGCTCGTTCTGCGGCAAAAGCCAGCATGAAGTACGTAAGCTCATCGCCGGGCCGACGGTGTTCATCTGCGACGAATGCGTCGAGCTGTGCATGGATATCATCCGCGAGGAGAGCAAGACCGCGCTGGTGAAGAGCAAGGACGGCATTCCGACGCCGCGCGAAATCTGCAAGGTTCTCGACGACTACGTCATCGGCCAACCGCAGGCCAAGCGGGTGCTCGCGGTCGCCGTCCACAATCATTACAAGCGGCTTAACCACGCCACCAAGCACAGCGATGTCGAGCTCGCCAAGTCCAACATCTTGCTGATCGGTCCCACGGGAACCGGCAAGACCCTGCTGGCGCAAACGCTGGCGCGTATCCTCGACGTGCCCTTCACGATGGCGGACGCGACGACTCTTACCGAAGCCGGCTACGTCGGCGAGGACGTCGAGAATATCATACTCAAACTGCTGCAAGCCTCGGATTACAATGTCGAGCGCGCCCAGCGCGGCATCGTCTATATCGACGAAATCGACAAGATCAGCCGCAAATCCGACAATCCGTCGATCACCCGCGACGTTTCGGGCGAAGGCGTTCAGCAGGCCCTGCTGAAAATCATGGAAGGCACGGTGGCCTCGGTGCCGCCTCAGGGGGGGCGCAAGCATCCGCAGCAAGAGTTCCTGCAGGTCGATACCACCAACATCCTGTTTATTTGCGGCGGGGCGTTTGCCGGCCTCGACCGGATCATTTCGGCGCGCGGCAAAGGCACGTCGATTGGTTTCAGCGCCACCGTCAAAGCGCCCGACGACCGCCGCGTCGGCGAAATCTTCCGCAAGGTCGAGCCGGAGGATTTGCTGAAATTTGGCCTGATTCCGGAATTTGTCGGTCGCCTGCCAGTGATCGCCACGCTTGAAGACCTTGACGAGGACGCGCTGAAGAAAATCCTGACCGAGCCGAAAAATGCGCTGGTGAAACAGTACCAGCGCCTGTTCGAGATGGAAAACACCGAACTGACGTTCCAGGACGAGGCGCTGAACGTGGTGGCCAAAAAAGCCATCGAGCGGCGCACCGGGGCGCGCGGCCTGCGCTCGATCATGGAAAGCATCCTGCTTGACACTATGTTTGACCTGCCCGGCCTCGACGGGGTGGAGCAGGTGGTGATCGGGCCTGAAGTGGTCGATGGCAAGGCGCGCCCGCTCTACATTTATTCCGACAAGAAAGCTGGCGCTGCGAGCGCTTGAATTGCGCGCAAACAATGCTGGCGCGCTGCCCTTGAAACAGCGTTTGGGCAGCGCCATCTGAGTTTCATCGAAACGTCACAGGTGCTTTCGGGGCTTGATGACAAGGGTGTTGCGGTGTGCTTCAATCAGGTTCGTTCTGGCGGCAAAGCCAGCGCGAATCAGGTACCGGCGCAGATCGTGGGGCTCTGCTGAATGCGCGGCTTGGTGGTTTCAAAGCGTGCGTTGCAGCATCACAGGACAGGAAATGACATGACCAGCCAGAAACGTGCTCCCGCCATTCCCGGATCCATCGACAGCTATCCGGTTCTGCCCTTGCGCGATATCGTTGTGTTTCCGCACATGATCGTGCCGCTGTTTGTCGGGCGTGAAAAATCGATTCGCGCGCTTGAGGAAGTGATGCGCTCGGACAAGCATATTTTGCTGGCCACCCAGATCAACGCCTCCGATGACGATCCCAAGGCCGATGCGATTTTCACCACGGGAACGCTGGCCTCGGTGCTGCAATTGCTGAAACTGCCCGATGGCACCGTCAAGGTGCTGGTCGAAGGCGCGGCCCGCGCCAAGGTTGGCCGCTACACGCGCACCGATGATTTCTACGAGGCGGATGCCGAAGTGCTGGTGGATGAGCCAGCTGACAAGGTCGAAGTCGAAGCGCTGGCCCGCTCCGTTGTCACGGAATTTGAAGGCTATGTGAAGCTCAACAAGAAAATCTCGCCCGAAGTCGTCGCCGCGATTGGGCAGATCGAGGATTATGCCAAGCTTGCCGATA
>JAYUFK010000061.1:0-6736 GCA_043739325.1 Methylocapsa sp.
GAAGCTGCGGCCGACGCGGAAGCCGAGGCCGATGTCGCGGGTGGACGCCTGATCAGCCACAAGGCCGTCAAGGCGTGGCTGTTGTCGTGGGGAACGCCCCACGAATTGCCGACGCCGCAAGTCGGCGACTGATATCGGCCAGAGTCGCGAAACGTCGTGAACGAGCCCGGAGAGCCCTTGCCTGTCTTTTGGACGGCGCGCGCGATCCACGAACTCGAAACCATCAATGCCTACATCGGCGCGGTCAATCCGCTGGCGGCGCAAAGACTGACCCTGCGACTTGTCGCCGCCGCCGATGGATTGACCGTCTATCCTGATCGGTTTCGCGCCGCGGGCCGCGTGCGGGAACTTGTGGTCGTCCGCCCCTATGTGATCCGCTATCGCGTGACGGCGGCCCGCGTCGAGATCCTACGTGTCCGGCACGGCGCCCGCCGTCCGGTCTGACGGCAAGGCGTTTTCGACGCCTGTCATGACCGCGCTCTTCATCTCAAGCGCAAGCGTTTGCGATCGCGGACGGGGATCGCAAAAAGTCACTCAGGACTTCGACGTAGCGCCCGGTCTCATCGGCCGGCCAGTCGGCCATCCGGTCCCAATTGGATTTGTTGCGGGTACCCCTTGCGGCCAACTGCGGAATCCGCCGCCACCTCGGTGGTCACGCCGGCCCGCCGGCCGCCGTCGATATCCGTCTTCTCAAGCCAGGTATGCAGGGTTTGCGGCACGCACCCGATCTTCCCGGCGACCGAAACGATAGCGGCCCAGCGCGACGCGTAGTCGCCCTCGTGTTCCAAAACCATCCGAACCGCCCGCTCGCGGACCTCGGCAGAAAATTTGTTGGTCGTCTTGTTCATAGCGGCTCCATCTTCTCAAGAGTTGGAGCCTCCGGCAAACCCGGGGCGGTTCAGTCGCGCTGTTCGCGACGGTTGTCAGCAAGCTCTATGCTTCCTGCGGCTTATAGCCGCTGCCGCCGATTATATCGTCGGATCCAAGCTTAGGATTTAGTCAGCTTCGGGCCGAGATAGAGGACCTTAAGTTGCTCGGTGGCCACCTGCACCGGCCACTCGAAGTGGAGTCGGAACACCCGATGGCTAATCTTACCGTGCCAATGAGCGAAAATGGCTCCCCCCCCTGCGGGATCCGGGAAAGTCATTTCCGACCTGTGGTCTCGTTGGTTCGTCACTGATTCCGGCGAAAACAGCGCTCGGTCACCTTGGAAGTGCGTGCGGAACACCTCCTGCGCCGCAGGCATCTCACTGCCGTCCTCGTTACGACCGCGCATGTAGTCCTCAAGATACCCCAGCAATGCATAGAACCGATCGCGGATGATCGGGTCGAACGGCTCCCTTGCTAGGCGACCGTCCTGATAGATCACATCGGGCAGCATCAGCTTGGAGAAACGCGCCCTTGCGGCCTCGACCATCTCTCGCCAGTTGGTCGCCGGGGCTTCTTGGCCGAGTGCCGCCCCTAACGCCGCATCGGCATCCCAAAAATTTTCGACTGGATAGGTCCCGAGCGGCTCCTCCTCGAACCCGTGCACTACCAACAAGGAAGATTGCGCAAAATCGGGCGCGCCGCCGGGAAAACTCATGGCTGCCGCCACGTCGCCTGCCTTCACCCGCCGTCCTGCTTCGCCGAGACCACCATCTGTCACTTCCACGCCTAGACAATGGAACAGGTCGTCGTCCTCCGCCAGCCGCTCGTCTTCAATGAACGGACCGGTCCGGCCTACCCAAGCCAACAGCGCTCCCGCGACCGGGGAGCCCCTCCAACCTTGGACAACTTGGCGCACGTTACGCGCGTACGACACCGGCCGATCGGCAAGCGCAGGGGTCGTCCTCATCGCCAATAAGAGAGGTGTACGCGTTCGCGCGGCCAGAAGCGCCTCAAGCAGCAGCCGAAATGCGGCCTCGTCCTCGAATTGGCCATGGATCGAAGCTTCGTTCAGGTAGAAGCGCAACGCCTCAGCTCCATCCCGCCAGCCGGGATAGATCCTTTTCCCCTTGGTCAAAGAAGCCTTCTGGCCACTCGTAGATCTCGCCGCCCGCGCCGATCCCCAGCATGGTCACGCCATGATCGTGGCCGTCAGGCCCCTTGAAGAAGTGGATGCGCAGGTCGTCCCGTGGAAGCAGGCCCTCGCGTATCGCCAACCTTACGCCGTTGAGTAGATGGTCGCTGTGCGTCTCGACGATGATTTGGACCCCGGCCTGAGCGAAGACTGCGAGGATCCGCCCCATCTGCGACTGCGCGGACGGGTGGAGGTGCGCCTCAGGGCTGTCAATGACGATCACCTGACCCGGCAAGGCAGTGAGAAGTGCAACCAGAATCGGAAACGCATACGTTAGCCCGTAGCCGATATTGGACGGCCGGCGCCAAGACCCCAGCGCCGAAAGCCGGAACTGGAGGTTCATCTGCGATAGCGCAACGGCATTTTGGACGTTCGCCTCAGCGCCAGGAAACAGGCTTCCAAGCCAGGCATCGAGCTGCTTGCGGAACGTCGCCGCCGGTGCTCCGGGAAAATGCCTTGGCTCATCGACATCCTCGTCGACGAAACGGTCGTACCAGTAGGGCGCATAGCGGCCGTCATTGCCGACGTCTGGCGCGTCAATTGTTTCAGGGATGGGAAAGGCGTCCTCAGCTCCCATCCTAACGGCGCCCAGAAAAGACAGCGTTGCTAGCGCCCGTGTGACGCCCATAGCGGGTGGCTCCGCCCGCGTGGCGAGGAGCAGGACGCGGTCGCCGGCCTGTAGCGTCGGCCCAAAGCTGAGCACACCATCCGGCCCTTCCGCCGTGAGGAGCATCGGCCGCTCGGACTTCATCGGCGCGATATCGCCGGCGGTTCCCAAACGAACCAGCGGACCGTTAAGTGGCAGCGTATCCGTAGCGTTGAGCCGGAGTGCCTGCGCGATCAACAGCAACGGCTGGAGCGCGGTAGATTTGCCGCCGCCGTTGAAGCCCGTCACCAGCGTCAGTTGCCCGAGTTCTAGGCGCAGCTCATCGAAACACTTGAAGCCTTCCATACTCGCGGCATCGATCAAGCGCGCACTCATCGCGCCGCCTCCGGGATTTCCACGACGACCTTTTCCATGGCGCCAAACCGCGTCCTCACTTGGGTGGTGCTATTCGTCGAATAGGTGATCGCATACGTGAACTGCGGGTCTGCCAGCAGGCTGATGATTGCCTTGCTCAAAAATACCTTTTGGTTGTTTGCGAGCGTGGCGAGCCTGGCCATGGTGACCGCGCAGACCTCGAACAGCGATATGTTGATGACGCTGCGCATTGCCGAGGGACCATTCGCGAGCGATTTGCGAAAGGAGTGATCGCGGAACAGCGCGGTGTTGAGAACCATCGCCGAGTCAAATTGTCGTCGGAGCTCCAGGCGCTCCGTCTCGCTACGGTTGGCGAGAGCCGACAGCCCCTGAGCCAAGAATGTATCCATGTCGCCGCGATACGCCCCCACGCCCAACAGCTTGAATGCACAAAATCGGTTAATCGCCTCGCGATCGCGCATTGTGCGTGAATTGAGGGAGTACCCGGTAGCGGAGCGGAAGATCGGACTCGCCGCCGCGTCCTTGAGCCAGTTAGTCGCCGGGCCGTTGTAGAGAGCGTTGCGCATTTGCTGGCGCGTCAGCGGTTCCCCGCTATTCACCCGCTCGAAAATGTCGAGCCGGGCTCGCTCAGGAGCTTTGGCGTCAAGGATGTACATCGTAAGCGGGGTATCAGCCACGCGCTCCTGTAGCGTCACCGACAACTCTTTGAACAGCTTGCCCTCAAGTGGATGTTTCGAGTCTGGGTCGCCGGATCCGAGCCCCGTCAAACGGAACTGATTGTTCATGAAGCGATAGAAAGTGGTCAGCCGTTGTAGGCCATCAACGACAATGATGCGGCCGTCCGGCGCTTCCGCGACGTAGAAGACGGGCAGAGGAATGCGCATGATGCAGCTCTCGATGAGCTTCGACTGCTTGGGCACCTGCCACACAAAGTCGCGCTGAAAGTCCGGATCGAGGATGTAGCGCTGGCGTTGGATGCGATCGACCACATCGCCGACAGTGCGCGGCTCGGTCCGTACGAACACGGCATCGAGAGGATAGTCTCCCCAACCGTCCTCCAGGGGATTCTGGACGCCTTCCGGCTCCTCAATCTGTGCTTCGTCGGTCGGCTGGTTCATTTGGCGCGTCTCGATGCATTCTGCCGCTGTTGGCTACCGCGTCCGATGTCTAACGCAACTATTGGCACGGAGTCTCCCGCCTCCGAGACGCCCACGCTCAAAGGTTCGATTTCCGCTACTGAGCCCACTTCCGCTCACGGCGTAAACTCCCCGCGTCAGGAAGTCAGAGCCGCCATGGCAGGTTCCGGATCACAAAGCGACACCGGAGACAGATAAGCCTTACGGCAAGTCACCCCCCCTTCTGCGCCGTCGGGAAGTTCCGTCATCGGGCATGTGACCGACGCGACCGGGCCGCGTTGTCGAATGTGCTCGCGCTATATGTCGCCGCTCAACGTCCGAACTGGGGAGCGACCTGCACTCCGTCGCCCAAACGTGGTCAACCAGTCTATAGACCATCCCCACGCCAGCGGCAGGAAGGGTGATAAAATCGGGATGAACCCTCAAGTCGTAGATCGGCAGCGGAGGGACGCGGCGGGAAGGCATGGCACGGGCGATCTCCGGTCGCGCGCCGGGGCCACCCATTTACCGCGACACGGCGCGCCGTGGAACCCCGATTTAGGCCGCGTTACGGCGACACCCACCCGGATGGTGAAATTATCCAATAGTTTGGAAGGAAAAATTGGCGCGCTCGGAGCGATTCGAACGCCCGACCCTCAGATTCGTAGTCTGATGCTCTATCCAGCTGAGCTACGAGCGCGCAACGCCGGTTCGGCGAAGGCGCGGAACCTAGTCGCACGGGACGAAAGATTCAAGGCGCTAATTGATGTTTAGCGGTCGGCGTCGAGATAGGCTTTGATCCCCGCCGCCAAATGGTCGAACAGCAGCCGCATGCGGCGGTCGGATTTGAGGTCTTCGTGCATCACGATCCACAGCTCCAGCTCGAAGCCGAACACGTCGGCCAAAACCGGTACCAGATCGGGATCACGCCGCGCGATCGGGCGCTGACACACGCCGACGCCGAATCCGGCCCGCAGAAACGCCAGCTGCGACGGGTCGTGGTCGGTGCGCAGGCCAAACAGGTCGCGATCGATCGGAAAGCCGAGGTCGGACAAGGCGTCTATGGCGGGCGTCAAGCGATCATAGCCGATCACCGTATGGCCGCGCAGATCGGCCATGCTGCGCGGTACGCCGTGACGTTCGAGATAGCGACGATGGGCGAACATCGACAAGCGGACCGCGCCGATCCGCCGCGCGAACAGGGCGTTCTGGGTCGGGCGGGCCATGCGCACGGCGATGTCGGCGTCGCGGTGCAGCAGGTCTTGCAGCCGGTTCGACGGGGCCAGTTCGACATCCACCGCCGGCCACGCCGCGCGAAAATCGGTCAGGATCGTCGGCAGGACTTCGGAGGCGACGATGTCGCTGGCCGTCAGGCGCACCACGCCGCCGACGACGTCGGACGCTCCCGACGCCGTGCGCAGCAGAGTTTCGGCGGCCACGGCCATGGCGCGGGCGTGCGGCAGCAGGGCGGCGGCGGCGCGGGTCGGGGTCAGGCCGCCGGGCGAGCGCGTGAACAACGGCCCCGCCGCCAAGGCGGCCTCCAAGGCTTCGATATGGCGCCCGACCGTGGGTTGGGCGATCGCGAGCACGCGGGCGGCGCCCGACAGGCTGCCCGTCTCCATCACCGCGACGAACGAGCGGTAAAGATTCCAATCGGGAGATCGGTCCATACGTTTACGTATATCAACTGCACACAATTAGGCAATTTTGCATAACGATCGCAGAGGGCATTCTGGGCGGGTCGTCAAAACGGAGTTCCCCCATGACCCCATCTAATTCCGCCGCCGCAACCGCCCCCGGAACCGCGCTCGTGATCGGTGCCACCGGCTCGTTCGGCCTGCACGCCGCCGAAGCCTTGCTCAAACGCGGCTGGCGTATTCGCGCCCTGACCCGCGATCCGCAGGCCGCCCGCCGCAAGGTCGGGGCCAACATGCCGATAGACTGGGTCAAAGGCGACGCGATGAACGCCGACGACGTCATGGCGGCGGCGCGCGGCGTCGACGTGATCGTGCACGCGGTCAATCCGCCGCGCTATCACAACTGGCGCGGCCTGGCCCGGCAGATGCTGAGCCCCACCATCGCCGCCGCCGAGGCGGCGGGCGCGCGCATCGTGTTTCCCGGCACGGTCTATAATTTCGCGCCGGACGCCGGACCTCTGATCGGCGAAGACGCCCTGCAGACGCCGGTCACCCGCAAGGGCAAGATCCGCGCGGAGATGGAGGTCATGTTGCGCGAGGCGTCGACCCGGGGCGCCCGGGTGCTGATCGTGCGGGCCGGCGATTTCATCGGCCCCGCCGCCGCCAACACCGCCTTGATGTGGCTGATCCGGCGCGCCAAAGGCCGCGTGACCGGCGTCTTCGCGCCGGGACCGCGCGGCGTCGGCCACGTCTTCGCCTACCTGCCCGATTTAGCCGAATCGGTTTGCCGGCTTTTGGCGCGGGAATCGGAATTGGCCGATTTCGACGTGTTTCACTTCAAAGGCTATTGGCTGGGCGAGGGCGAAACCCTGCTGGACGCCGTGCGGCGGGTCACCGCCCAACCGCGCCTGCGCGCCATGGGGTTCCCGTGGTTCGTCAC
>JAYUFK010000062.1:0-18092 GCA_043739325.1 Methylocapsa sp.
GCTCAAACTGACCCGATCGTGGCCCCTGAAAAGTCCCTTTTGGACGATTTTGAAAAAGCGATCTGTCGCATGCTAGAATTTCAGGTCAGGCTCTTAGCCCTTTAGGGACTGGCCAAACGCTGTCATCGTAGGGTAACTCAATCGTTAACGACGTTTTAAGGTGTCGGGATTGGCGTTGTTTCAATCCCGGCGCACGGCCTGTAGACTGCGATTGGTTAACGATGTTGCACGCCGCCCGACGAGGCCAATCGGGCGGGGTGTGGAGAGGCGGCGCTTTGTAACGGCGCAGCGTACGAGTTGCTAGGCGGGGCGGATACGATGGCGCAACAGAACAAGGCGGCGGATGCGGTCACGGCGGCGATGTCCGCGATCGAGGACGCGCTGAACCTTCCTCACGATGAATCGGCGGTGCCCGACGCTGTTTCGGCCGAAGCAAGATCGACCCAAAAGTCCCTGCCAAATATCAGCGGCGACCAGCATATTATGCCCGCAATCGAAAGCGCCGAATCGACCGCGCCGCGCGCCGGTACGACGCAGCCCGCCAAACCGGCGGCGGTCGAAACCGTGCGAAGCCAGCCGGCCCTGACCCCGGCCAGCCCGCCCGCCAACGACGATCGCGCCTCGGTCGGCCAGATAATTCAGGCGATCCAGGCCCGCCCGACCAGCCGCGCGCCGATCTACCTCGCCGCCCTTGCCTCGTTGGTTTGGCTCGGCCTGTGCATCGCCTATTTCACCGGCCACTACTGGGATGTTCTGGGGACCGTCCTGAAAACTCGCGAATTCTGGCTGCGTCCGCAAATCGCGCTCGCGGGTCTGGGCGCGATCGGCCCGGTGCTGCTGCTCTTTGTATTGGCCGCGATGGTACGCCGCTCGCAGGAATTGCGGCTGTCGGCGCAGTCGCTTGCGCATGTCGCGATGCGCCTCTCCGAGCCTGAAGCGCTGGCGACCGAGCAGGTCGTCACCCTTTCCCAGGCAATTCGCCGCGAAGTCTCGTCGCTCGGTGATGGCATCGAGCGCGCTTTATCGCGCGCCTCGGAGCTTGAGGCGCTTGTGCGCTCGGAAGTCTCTACGTTGGAGCGCTCGTATTCCGACAACGAACGCCGCATGCGTTCGCTGATCGCCGAAATGGCCGACCAGCGCGAAGCGATCGTCGCCAACGGCGGGCGCGTGCGCGCCGCCATCGCCGGCGCCCATCAGGGCATCGCCGCCGACCTCGAAGGGATCTCCGACCGCCTGAGCGAACGCATCGCCAGCGCCGGCCAGCGGATCGCTGCTTCGCTCGGTTCCTCCTCGGAAGAAATCGCCATTACGCTCGAGCGCACCGGCGACGCCACGACAGGCCGTATCGCCGCGCAGGCGACCCAGATGCATGACAATCTGGCGGCGCTCGGGCTCGATATCAGCGCTCGTCTCGCGGGAGCCGGCGAGCAGGCGGCGAACGACCTGCTCAGCCGCATTTCCGGCATCGATCAGCAATTGCGCGCCTCTGGCGCGGCGCTCAGTTCGGAATTTGGCGCGCGCGGCGACGAACTCGTCAATCGCCTCGGCGAAAGCAGCGCCAGCGCCACGCAGGCGATCCGCTTGCACGGCGACACGGTGACGAGCCAACTGGCGCAAACGACCTCCGCGCTGGCTCAGGAATTCACCTCGCGCGGCGACGAAATCGTCAGCCGGATTGGCGCGAGCCATGCCGCGGCGGTCGACGCCATCGTCACTCACGGCGACGATGTGACGTCGCGCCTGACTCAAAGCGCCGGCGAACTCACCCAACATTTCCAATCGCATAGCGATAGCCTCGCGGATCGACTCGACACGGCCGGCCTGAGGACGGTCGAAGCCCTGCGCTCGCATGGCGATCTCATCGCGGACCAGGTCGCGCAGTCGCGCGAGTCCCTGCACAGCGTCTTCGAGGCTCAGAGCCAGGAACTGGTCGACCGGATCGACGCGAGCGGCGTGCGCGCGGCCGACGTCATTCGTCTCCACGGCGACACTGTCGCGACCCAGCTCTCGCAGTCGAGCGCCCGAATTTCCAATACGTTCGAATCGCACGGCGCGGATCTCGTCGCGCGCATCGACACGCGCGGCGCGCAGGCGGCCGATGCGATCCGATCGCACGGCGACAACGTCGCGGCACAGTTGGCGCTGACCGGCGCGGGCCTGACAAGCGCGCTCGAAACGCATGGCGCCGATCTTGTCAGCCGAATCGACACTTCCGGCTCGCAAACCGTCGATGCGATCCGTTCGCATGGCGAGGCGGTCACCGAGCGCCTGGTTCAGACCAGCGACGCGATCAGCCAGGATTTCAGCAGTCGCAGCGCCGATCTGGTCGACCGCCTGCAGGCGAATTCGGCGCACATTTCCGATACGATCCTCACCCACGGCGATGCCCTGGTTTCCAGCCTCAATGAGACCAGCGACAAGCTGCACGCCACCGTTGTCGTGCACGGACGCGATCTCGACGAGCGGCTCGCCGCGACGAATGAGCACCTCGCCAGCCAGTTGAGCGCGCGTGCCAACGAGGCGCACGACCTGATCGCGTCCGCCGGAGCGACGCTCGCCGAACAATTCGACGCGCGCCACGAACTTATTCGCCACCAGCTCGATCAGCACGCCGCCGATCTCAGCGCCCGCTTTGAAGAAACCACCGGCCGCACCGTCGGGACGCTGGCGCAGCACGGCGCCGTCATGCACGAACGCTGGAGCAATGCGGCGAACGAATCGCTGGCGGAGCTCAGCGACCACACGAACGCGTTCAGCGAGAAACTCGCGACAGTCGCCGGCGAAGCCGTGGCTGCAATCTCCATCCACAGCGACAGCATCAACGACACGCTGTCGTCGCGATTGGCGATGTTTGAGGACACTTTATCGGCGCGCGGCTCGGCGCTCGTCGCCAATCTCAGCAATCAGACCGGCAAGCTCGGCTCGCAGCTCGACTCGTTTGAGCGCCTCATCGGCGAGGGCAGTGAGAGCGTTGTCGAACGCATCGGCGCGCAGGCGAGCGGCCTGGCTTCCCATATCGAGGAGCATATCGGCGCAATCGACGCGATCATGGGCAACCGCCAGAGCGAAATGGATCGCCGCCTCGCCGAACACAATGCGCGATTGGCCGATACGACGAATTCCCGCCTCGCCGAATTCGAGACGGCGTCCGCCGCGCAGCACGCCGCCGTCGAGCGCGCCCTCAGCGGCCACACGCGCCGCGTCGAGCAGGCGATGAACGAAGGCATCGGCGGCTTCGAGACGACGATCTCGCGCAGCAGCGACGACATCGTGTCGCGGATAGACGCCTCCTCGGGCGCGCTCGCCGCGCAGCTTGAAGCGAAACTCGGGGCGATAGAAGAGACGATTACGACGCGCGGCCCGGCGCTGGACGAACGTCTCGCCCGGCGCAACACGGAAACCGCGGCGCTGCTTGACGCCAACATGCGCGCGGTGGACGAGCGCACGAGCGCGAAGATCGCGGAGATCAACGGCTCGCTTGAAAAACTTCTCGACAAGATCGACACCGGGCTGGCGAACCGCGGGCGCGCCCTCAATGAGACGCTGGCGCGCAGCACGATCGAGACCGCCCGCGCGTTGAGCGAAGGCGGGCGCGAAATCGCCAGCGGCCTTGACGCCAAGTCCGCTGAAATCGGCGATACGTTGCAGGCGCGCGCGCAGGCTTTGACGCTGGCGCTCACCAGTCTGACCAAGGAAATCAATGCCACCCTGGGTGGCAACCTCAACGAAATGACAGGCGCCTTGAGCGACGGCGTCGCCCAGCTCAAGGACCGCGTGATGGCGCCGCTGCAGGACATTTCGTCCAGCATCGACAACAATCTTTCGGTCATCGCGGGTCGCCTCAACGACCATTCGGCGCAGCTCGGGTCGCATGCGGCTCGCATCGCCTCGGCGCTCGGCCAACACTCGGGCGCGATTGAAACGACGATCGAGCGCCACGCCAATGCGATCAATGGTTCGATCGAGGGCAGCGTCGCCAATCTCGACCTGCGGCTGTCGGATCGGTCGGCGGCAATCAACGAAAGCGTCGCCAATGCGGTCGCCGCGCTCGATGCGACCATGGCTACGCATGGCGGCGACTTGTCGCGGACATTGTCGGGCCGCATCGACGATTTGCGCGCGCTGATCGAAGGCAAGGGCGCCGACCTGGTGGCTCACCTGTCGTCGCGCGGCGGAGAAATCTCGTCGGAAATCAGCAGCGTCGGCGACCAGGCGGCGATGGCTTTCGACAAGCAGACGCAGAACCTCATCGGCCTCATGACCCGCCGCACCGAGGACCTTTTGGCCTCGATCAACGCCGGCGCCGCAGGGTCAGTGCGCTCGCTCGGCGCGCTGACGGGGCAAATCAGCACGGAAGTCGAAAGCTCGACAGCCGCTTTGCGCGCCGCGGCCGCGGATTCCGCCGCGAGTTCCAGCGAAGCGCTCAACGCGTTGCGCAGCCAGCTCAATGCCGAAGTCGATGCGTCGGCGGCGCGGCTGCGCTCGGCGGCCGAACAAGGCGCGGCCAGCGCAACCCAGGTGCTGAGCATCCTGCGCGGCCAGTTGCACGACGAGGTT
This sequence comes from Methylocapsa sp., assembly GCA_043739325.1. Lineage (GTDB taxonomy): Bacteria > Pseudomonadota > Alphaproteobacteria > Rhizobiales > Beijerinckiaceae > Roseiarcus. Next base: position 4,558 of record JAYUFK010000062.1, read on the forward strand.
GAGGCCTCCGCCGCGACCCTGCGCGCCGCGGCGCACGAGACCGCGAGCAGCTCGACGCTGACGCTGAATGCGATGGCGGAAAAGCTGCGCGGCGAAATCGAAGGGTCTTCGGCGATCGTCACTGCGGCGGCGCTTGGCGCGGCGAACCAGTCGACACAATCGCTCGGCGCGCTCACGGAGGCCCTGCGCACCGAGATCGACGGCGCCAGCGCGCGGTTGCTCGCCGCCGCGAAAGACGCCAGCACTTCATCCGTAGGCTCGCTCAGCGAAATGCTCGACACTCTGAAGCGCGAAGTCGGCGGCGCGACATCGGGCCTGAACCTGGCGACGCGCGACGCGAAAGTCGGCGCGACGCAGGCGCTGGTGGGCCTGACCGAAACATTGCGGCGAGAAGTGGAAAACTCGACCAATGCGCTCAACGCCGCGGCGCTGAACTCCGCGACAAGTTCGACCGATGCGATCGCCGGGCTCTCCGGCCACCTGCGCGGCGAAGTGGAACACTCAGCCGTTGTGCTGCGCGAAGCGCTGGAGAACAGCTCGGCCGCTTCGCTGAAGGCACTCAACGAGACGGGCGAGAAGCTGCGCAACGAATTGAGCCAGGTGCTCAACCGCCTCGGAGAGACCAGCAAGGCGCTCGAAAACAGCGTCGGCTCGGCCGGGACCAATCTTGAGGCGATTCAGGGCGGATTGGCGGATCGCGTCGGCGATTTCCAGCGCGCGCTGGGCGCCATCTCATCGCAGGTCTCATCGCTCAACCGCATTGCGGCAACGACGCAGACGGAGGCTGGCGCGCTCAGCGACCGGCTGGCCGAGCATGCCAATTCGCTGTCCGGCGTCGCGCACGATCTGACTTCGTCGCAGGCCGCGGTCGACGAAGCGCTTGAGCGCCGCCGCGGCAGCCTGGAAGTCCTCGTTGGCCAGATCGGCCGCAAGAGCGAGGAATTCGAGACGCTGATGCGCTCGTTCGCAACGACGGTCGAGGATTCCTTCAACAAGGCGCAGACCCGCGCGCAGGAAATCAACGCCGGCCTGATGTTGACGACGAACGGCGCCGCGGCGACCGTCAGCAGCCAGTTCGAACTCATCCGCGACAACGCCAATAAGGAGCGCGACCGCACCGCCGCCGCGCTGCAAGCGGCCTACGAACAAGCCAACACGCATCTTTCCGGCATCATGGACCAGGCGACCGAGCGCTTCCGCCAGTCGGCGAGCGAGCTCAAGGCGATGGCGAGCGAAATCCAGCGCGAGCTCGATGCGACGCGGCAGGAATTGCGCAAGGGCGTGCTCGAATTGCCGCGCGAAACCAGCGAGGCCGCCGGCGCCATGCGCCGCGTCGTGTCCGACCAGATCAAGGCGCTGAACGAACTCGCCGACATCGTCGCCAAGTCGGGCGGCGCGTTCGACGTGGCAGAACCGACGCCCGCCGCGCCGACAGCGGTCGTCGACTGGCTGCCCCGCGTCGCCGAGCCTGCGCGCATCGTTGAGCCGCGTAGCGTAGCTGCCCCCCCGGTCGACGCCCCGAAGCCTGCTGAAACGGCACGCGTCATCGACTTGCCCGCGCTGCCCCACATCGCCCGGCCGATTTCGCAATTGCCGGCCGATGAAGCGCCGCGCGCCCGCAACATGCAGCCCGCGCAACCCGCCCCCACCCCGCAGCCGGCGCCGGCAAATGCGCAGGCCGAGCGTGCGCAGGCGGGCTGGCTCTCCAACCTTCTGGCGGCGGCGTCGCGCGAGGAGCCGCAACCCGGTCCCGCCCAGACCCGTGCGCCCGCCGATACCCTGGACGCCATCTCCACGGATATCGCCAGTCTGATCGATAACGGCGCCGCCGCGGAAATGTGGGACCGCTGGCGCCGGGGCGATGCGACCGCTGTTTCGCGCCGCCTGTACACCGCGCAGGGCCAGCAGACGTTCGACGAAATTCGCCGGCGCTGCCGCTCCGATGCGCAATTCGCCGAAACTGTCGCCCGCTATATCCAGGAGTTCGAACGCCTGCTCGCCAAGATCGGCCAGAACGACCGCGACGGCTCGCAGGGCCGCGCCTATCTCCTGTCGGATACCGGCAAGGTCTACACGATGCTGGCGCATGCGTCGGGGCGGTTGGGGTAAGGTGCAACTCGCGGCGCTTCATGCGGCGGCCCTCTCCGCTCGCCTCACACGTGCGCCGACGCGAACCGCATGATCTGACGCATGACGCTCTCGAGCGCCATATTGAGCGCCGCGGCGGTTTCCACGCCCCCCGTCCCCGCCGCCGGAACCCGCGCGGTGAATATCTGCGCCGCGACAACGCGCCCGCTGTGCGCGCCGACAATCTTGACGGCGATATCGACGCTGGCCTGCGACTTCGTCACATCGAGTTCAAAGGCCCGGATGTCGAGCTCCATTTCAAAATCGGCAACGAAGCCCGCGCCGGCGCGCCCGACGAAGCGCAATTGCCTGGCGTTCTGGAACGACTGCACCAAACGCGCCTGCAGCAGGGCTGGCAAGCGATCCGCCCATTGCGCGCCGGCCAGATTGGCCACCGTGTCACGGCTGGTGCGAACCAGAATGCGTTGGCTATCGATGTCGGCCGAGGCGACGGGTTCGCGAATGGCCAGCGAAGCGCGCAGGTTCGCCCCGCCCGGCCCCAAAGCGGCGTTCAGATCGAATGTCTGCGGCGGCGCGCTGGCGCACGATGCCAACGCCAGGGCGCCGGCGATAACGGCAGTCGCAAGCCGGGCATTACGCGGCGTCAGCGCCATCATTGCCCGCCGCGATATTCGGGCAGGGCCGGCTTGGCGCCAAAGATAAGCTGATTGGGATTGCGCGAGAAATCACGCACCGCGCGATCGAGATCATTGATCGCGCGGCGCCCGTCGATCGCCAGCGCTTCATATTCGCGCAGGCCGGAACCGGTGAATTTGCTGAGGCCCGAGGCGATATCTTTCGTCCTCGCGTTGAGATCGTCGGCGAGCTTTTGCACCGCTCTTGCGGCATCGCCTACTCGCGCCAGCGCGCTCTTGGTGTCTGGCGAACCCAGAAACTCTTGCAGGCTCGTCATCACGCCGTCGAGCTTGTCGGCGGAATTGTTGAGTTTGGCGGCAAGTTCTGACGCGTCTTTCAGCGTGCGGTCGACATTGCCCTTGTTGTCGCGCAGCGTCCCGGTGAATGTCTCGACATTAGCGATCACGCTGTTGATCTTGGCGGCGTCGATCGACTTGGAGAGATCGCCAAACCAGCCCAGCGCGCTGTTGAGTTTGTCTGTGGTGCCGTTGAGGCTCTTGGCCAGGCTCGCGGTGTCCGAAAGCAGGCTGTCGATATGGCCCTGATTGCGGTTCAGGGTCCCGGTGAAGCCGTCGATATTGCTGACAACGCTCTTCACCTTGTCGGCGTCGATCGCTTTGACAACCTTGCTGATGTCCTGCGTGACGCTGGCGATATTGTCGACGGCGCCGGAGATCTTGGCGCCGTCGAGCGATTTGGCGAGATCGCCGAACGAACCGAGCGCCGCGTTCAGCTTGTCGTTGGTGCCGTTGAGATTCTTGGCGAGGGTGGCGGCGTCGCTCAGCAGGCTATCGACATGCCCCTTGTTGTCACGCAGCGTCTCGGTGAAACCCGAAATATTGTCGACGAACCCGCGCACCTTGTCGGGGTCGACGGCTTTCACCAGCTTGTCGGCATCGTCGGACAGCACCTGCAAGCGGGTCGTCAGCGGCCCGATCTTCTGGCCGATATCGCCCGCGCTCTTGAGGAACTCGTTGATGCCGGACGAACTGTTGCTCAGCACCTTGGAAAACTCATCGACATTCTTGAGCGTGTCGGTGATGGCGGGACCATTGTCGGCGACGAGCTTGTCGACCTTCCCCAGTACATCGTTGGCCTTGGCCGACAGGCGCTGGACATTCTCCAGCAGGTTCTGGAAATCCGAGCGATCGGCATAGATGACCGCCGGCGCGCCATTCGTGCCGACCAGCGGCTTGGCGTCGACCGAACCGCCGGTCAGCGCGATCGCGGCGGCGCCTGTTAGCCCCTGCAACTCCAGGCGCGCCTTGGTGTCTTCCATCATCGGCGTGCGCTCGGAAATATCGATCGTCGCGGCGACGCGGCTCGGATCGTTTTCGAGAAAGTCGATCAACGTGACCTCGCCAACCTTGAGGCCGTTGAACAGGACCGAGCTGCCGCGCGAAAGCCCGGAAACAGAGCCGCTGAAGATGACTTGGTAGGTCTTGTGGCCGCTCGTGCGGCCCAGACCGGAAAACCACAGCACAAAGAAAAACGCGGCGACGATTGTCGCCAACGTGAAAAGGCCGATAACGAAGAAATTGGCCTTGGTTTCCATTCCGCCTTCAGTACCTGATTCCAGACCGCCGGCCTGCGACAATTATCTCACGGACCGCTCGATTCGCCGCCCTTCGCCCCTTTTCCCATGGAAATAGGCTTTGAGCCAAGGATCGTCGGACTTCAACAATTCGCTGATCGGGCCTATCGCGATGACTTTGCCCCGAGCCAGCGCGGCGACGCGATCGCAGATCGAATACAAGCTGTCGAGATCGTGGGTGACCATGAACACCGTTAGCCCCAGCGTCTCCTGCAGCGTCGCGATCAGCTCATCGAACTCCCCGGCTGCGATCGGATCGAGGCCGGAGGTCGGCTCATCGAGAAACAGGATCGCAGGATCCAGCGCCAGAGCGCGCGCCAGCGCGGCGCGTTTGATCATGCCGCCTGACAATTCGGACGGATATTTGTCGGCCGAGTCAGATGGAAGCCCGACCATCTCGATCTTCAGCATCGCCAGCTCATGCCGCAGGCGCGGAGAAATGCCGAGATGTTCGCGCATCGGCGCCTGGACGTTCTGCTTCACGGTGAGACTTGAAAACAACGCCCCCTGCTGGAACAACACACCCCAACGCTGTTCGAGCAGGTCGCGTTCCACGCCGCTGAGCGCGTCGACATCCCTGCCCTCGACGATGATGCTGCCCCCCCGCTTGGGCACGAGGCCGAGAATGGCGCGAGTCAGCACCGATTTGCCGGACCCGGACGCGCCGATGAAACCCAGAACCTCGCCGCGAAAAATGTCGAGATCGAGACCGTCCATCACAAGTTTGTCGCCGAATCCGACCTTCAGCCCGCGCACGCGGATGATCACTTCGGGCTGGGCGGACGGCGTCCGCGACGGCGGCCTGCCACTTGTCTCATTTTCTACCGAAGCGACCAAGCAAGCGCCCTTCAATAATGGATGGCGGCAAAGAACATAGCGAAAAGACCGTCGACGAATATGACCATGAAAATCGATTTGACCACTGAATCCGTGACCTGCCGCCCAAGAGACTCCGCCGACCCGCGCACCGCGAATCCCTCGACCGATGCGATCAAGGCAATCACCAGCGCCATGAACGGGGCCTTGATGAGGCCCACCGCAAATGTGTTGGCGCCGATGGCGTCTTGCAAGCGGGCGAGGAACACATCGGGCGAAATTCCGCCATACACCCAGGCGACGCAGAGACCGCCGAACAGCGCCGCCATGTCGGCCAGAAAGGTCAGGATTGGCAATGATATGACAAGCGCGATCGCGCGCGGCACGATCAGCACCTCGACCGGATCGAGCGCCATCACGCTCAACGCGTCGATCTCCTCGCGCATTTTCATCGAGCCGATTTCGGCCGTGATCGCCGATCCGGAACGGCCGGCGATCATGATGGACGTCAGCAGCACGCCGAGTTCGCGCAGCACCAGAATGCCAATCAGGTCGACGACGAACGGCGTCGCGCCGAAACGCTGGAGCTGGAAGATGCCCTGCTGCGCCACGATCGCGCCGACGAGAAAGTTGATGAGGGCAATGATCGGCACGCTGCGCAGGCCGAAGGCCTCAATGTGGAACACAACCGAAGTGAAGCGCCACCGCCAGGGGTGAATAGCGTCGAACAGGGCGACGCTGACAAGGCGGCCCAGAAAGGTAATGGAGGCGGCCAGATCCTTGCCCGCGCCGTAGACGCTCTCGCCCATATCGGCGATCAGCGAGGGCGCCGTGGGAGTTGGCGGGCGCGCCGGCCGGTCGTATGGACGGTAGTGCGCCTCTTTCAGCAGGATCGCGTGGTCCGCGCTCACGCCGACATAGTCGGTGTGGACGCCAGCGTCGTTAAGGCGGGCGCGGGCGCTGTCGATGATCCATGCGCCTGCCGTATCGAGTTGATCGACGGCGCCCAGATCGATCGTCGCCGACTTGGCGCCGGCGGCGGTGACCATGAGGACATTGGCGCGCGCTTCCAGCAGCTTGGCCACGCTAACCGTCCATCCGCCCTGCAAGGCGATACGGACTCCGGCGGCAGTCGTTTCGGATTTGATTGTAGGCGCGGAGGACATCAAGGCGCTCAGGGCTGCGCGGCTTCCGGCTCTTATCGCGTCGCGTCCGCGCTGTCGAGCGTCGTGGTTTATGTCGAATTAACTGGCGTACTTTGGGCCTTTCCCGGTTCGGGAATAAGCGGCCGCACCCGCAACGAACACGGCACGAATCGCGATTGGCGATTTTGATTCCTGCGATTCGCGCCAGGACAAGCGCGATCGAAGCCTCCCGCCGGGTTCGCGAAGTTATGCTTTATGCATCGTCAACGACGGCCTTGCCATTCCATCCGGAAACGGGAACCGCCGACGAAAGCGCGCACGAAGGCGGAACGAATTGGCTCCGCCGCGATTCGCTCGTCCTGTGGAAAACTTAGCCAGCGAAATCAGCGCTTGCGTCGCGCCAGCGTTGTTTATGGTTAAGCAAATGTGAACTTGGCCGCCTGTTCATATCGCGCGGCGCGCGCTGATGATGAACGAAAGCGCCAATCCGGCCAGCGCAAACGCCGCCATGACGAGATAGGCGTGTTCATCCAGGTGCGTGTAAAGCGGCCCGCACGCCGCAATGAGGGCGGCGCTGAGCGCCGAGTTGGCGGCGACCATCCAGCCCTGGGCCCGCGCCCGCATATGGGCCGGAGCGAGCTGCGATATCAGCAGCATCGTCCCGACATGCGTCGCCGCGAAGCTAAAACCATGGCCAGCTTGCGCCAGCGCCAGAACGAGCGGCCCGGGATCGAACGCCATCACGATCCAGCGCACCAGCGCCACGCTTGCGCCAAGGATCATCAGGCCCGCCGCCCTGTCGCTGGCGGCGCGCCAGCGGCCAATCAGGCCAAAGAACAACGTCTCCGAACCAACGCCGATCGCCCAGGCAGCGCCGATGAAAGCATTGGAATAGCCGGCGCGCGCCCAATGGATCGAGCCGAAGCTCAATACCAGCACGTGGCTTGCCTGAATGATCGCGGCCGCAACGATCACCAACGTCAGCAAGCGCGGCGCATGCTCGCCGGCCAAGCCGGTGTCCTGCGCCGGCGCGGGCTTCGCCAGCGCGTCGAGCGGCGCGGCATAGAGCGCGGCAGCGGCGGCCACGACCGCGGTCCAGGTCAGCACGAGGTTGATCGTCGCCAGCGAGGTCAAGCTCAGAAACAGGCCGGCCAGCAGATTGGCGGCAATGAACGCCGCCGATCCCCATTTGCGTATGGCGCCATAGTCGAACGGAGCGGAGGGCGCATCGTCAGCCTCGTCGACGAGGCGCGGCGGGGCGCGATCGTGCGGTCGGTAGATCGCGAACGTCAGCACATCGATCAGCGGCATCGCGCCGGCTTGCGCGCAGAACAGCAATCCCACCAGAATGAGGATCGCGACCATTCCGCCGGCGATCATCAGCGCCGAGTAGATCAGCGCCATCAGCACCGCTGAAATCAGCAACATGCGGACGATCTGGCCGCGATGATCGGCCCAGCGCGTCAACACCGGCAGGGCGAGAAATTGCAGCACGCGCGGCGCCGCGAGGATCAGGCCGATCGCATTGATATCGAGGCCGCGCTCGCGCAACCAGACTGACAGGAATGGCGCCTGGACGCCGAAAATCAGGAAGATTGCGGCGTAGAGCAGCGACAGGCGCGTCGCGACATCGCGTCCGCTCAGGGAAACGACTGCGCTCAATCCATCACCGCCGCCTTGAGAATGCACACCATCGTAGCATGCGCGGGCCTTGCGCTGACATTGCGGATGATGTGCGGCATGTCGCAGCGGTAACGCAAGGTTTCCCCGACCGTGGCGCGGCGAACGACTTCGCCGACCTCGACTTCCAGTTCGCCCTCAAGAACCGAGAGGCACTCGATCGAGCCGCGCTGATGCGCTTGTGAGCCGAGCACGCCGCCCGCTTCGGCCTGGAAATCGTACCATTGCAGCCAGTCCACGGTCTTGATCCAGCCGATGACCGAGAGCCGGCACAAGCCGTCGTCGGACAGCAGCAACGGCGTGTCGCCACGGCTGGCGCGCTCGATGAACGGCCCCTCTTCCGCGCCGTGCAGGATCGATTCAATCGAAACATCGAGCGCGTGCGCCAGACGCCAGATCGTCGACAGCGTCGGGTTGGTTTCGTTGCGCTCGATCTGCGAAATGATCGACTTGGCGACGCCCGACTGCGTCGAGAGTTCCGACAGCGAAAGGCCGTAGCCCTTGCGCAGGCGCTGCACCGCCTGTCCGAGCTGGCTCGAAAGCGCCGCCGCCCCCGCATCCAGCGCGCTCGCCCTGTCCTTGCCTTCAATGCCCATGAGTGGAAATGCCTGCTCGGATAGATCGCGAGTGCGCGAGCCTAGACCTGATGCGCTCTCCACCTATCGCAAACCGCCGTCATGCCCGGACTTGTTCCAAGCATCCGCGCCGTGGCGCGCAATCTTCGCCTGCCGTGTGGGCGCGTGGCCCAACCGCGTGGATGGCCGGGACAAGCCCGGCCATGGCGAAGTTTCCGTTCAGACGGAGAGTGCTTTAAGTCGAAACGCCTCGCTTCGAGTCATCTTCCAACGATAAACCAAATCGTTCGGTTTATCGAACGATTTCGACCGTCCTATCATCTATTTCCGTTCAAATTCACGCCACCTCGGCCACTCGCACGCGCACCAGCGCCAGCCGATGCTCGCGCCAGATGACGAAGGCGCCGGAGGCGACGACGATGACCGCCCCGAGCAATATGCGCGGCGACGGGCTCTCGCCGAAGATCAGCAGACCGAGGATCACCGCCCATAGCATCGCGACATAGTCGAAGGCGGCGATGATCGAGGCATCGGCGAAGCGGTAGCTATGCGTCATCATGATCTGGCCGCCGCCGCCGAACAGGCCTATCGACGCCAGCCAGAACATGTCGCTCGGCGAAGGCGCGACGAAACGCTGTCCCGCCGCGAACGCCGCCCCCGGCGCGCCGTCCGGCCACAGCGCGGCGACGATCAACACCAGCGCGCCGGCAACCGCCGTGAGCGCGGAAAAGTAGAACACGATCGCGCCGGTCGCTTCTGTCCTGGTGAGGCGGCGCGTCTGGATCATCGCAACAGCCGAACTCACGGCGCCGCCAAGCGCAACAAAGGCGCCGATGGTCGCGCCGGTCATCGCGCCGGGCGCGGCAAACTCTTCCCCCAGATGTTCCGACAACATGACGAGCACGCCGACAAATCCCAGCGCCACCGCGCTCCAGCGATACACCCGCACCGTTTCCCTCAGCACCAGCGCGGCGAGCGGCACGACGATCAACGGCGTGGCGAAGGTGAAGGCGGTCGCGTCGGCCAATGGCAGCAGCGACAATGCAATGAAATTGGCGAACATGCCGCCCGATCCCGCAATCGAGCGCCCGATATGGCCGAACGGGCGCAACGTGTGCAATGCGCGCGGAAATTCGCCGCGCGAATAGAGCCACGCGACGAGCACCACCTCCGCGAAAAGCGAGCGGAAAAGCACCACTTCGCCGACGGGATAGAACGCCGCCATGGACTTGATGACGGCGGCCATCAACGCGAACACGAATGTCGCGGCGATCTTGAGGCCAATACCCTTGAGAATCATTTGGGTTAGAAGACCCCGGGAAAGGCGCCGCCGTCGATCAATATATTTTGACCGGTGATAAAGCTTGCGCGAACGCTGGCGAGAAAAGCGCAGAGCGCGCCGAATTCCGCCGGCGAACCGAACCGCCCGGCCGGAATCGCCGCCTCGCGCTCGGCCCGGACTTTCGTTTCGTCGATGCCCTTGACGCTCGCCTGGCGCTGAATGCCGCCGCGAATGCGGTCGGTGTCGAACGATCCCGGCTGGATCGAATTAATGGTGACGTTATCCCTCGCAAAGGCGCGCGCGCTCGACGCCAGAAACGCGGTGAGCCCGGCCCGCGCGCCTGAGGAAACATCGAGCCCAGCGATCGGCGCGCGCACCGACGACGACGTGATGTTGACGATGCGCCCGAACTTGCGCTGCGCCATGCCATCGATGACTGCCTGCGCCAGCGCGATCGGCGTCAGCATGTTGGCCTCGAGGCCGAGCAGCAGATCCTCGCGTTTGATGGCGCGAAAGAATTTTGGCGGCGGCCCGCCATTGTTGTTAACGAGAATGTCCGGCTCGGGGCACGCGCGCAGCAGCGCCTCACGAACGGCGGGATCGCCGACATCGCCCGCGACGCATGTCACTTTGGCGCCCGTCGTATCGCGAATTTCCCGCGCCGTCGCCTCCAGCACGTCGCGGTCGCGCCCGTTAACGACGACCTCGCATCCCGCCTCCGCCAGCGCCATGGCGCAGCCTTTACCTAGCCCCTTGCTCGACGCGCAGACGATGGCGCGGCGGCCTTTTATGCCTAGATCCATGTCAATTCTCCGATCGGCGTCGCGTCGCGAACCGCCAACGTCAACCTATATGCCAATTCACTTCCGCCTACGAGGGCGTAAGCGTCCCCAGAATGCTGACCAGTATGATTGCTCCAAAACCGAGACCGACTTCGGCGATTGTGTTTGTGCGCAATCGGCGCGGGGCTTGAGGGTCGATGCGCAGACGCGGCGTCAGCACAAAACGATTTACGACCGCCAATCCCATCATGGCGGCGGTAAAGCCGATTTTGACGAGCAGCAACGCCCGATAAGGCGACCAGAAGTTGACCGGCCAGACCTCCAGGACGAACCACGTGTTCGCCATGCCGGTTATCAGGACCATCGTCACCGCGACATAGCCGAGACCGGAAAACCGGCGAAGAGCGATAGCGGCGTCGGCGCCATGCGTCGGATGCGTGAGCATGCTCAGGCAGGCGAGCAGCGGCAGCAGCGAACCGAGCCACAGGCCCGCCGCCAGCAGGTGGAGGGCATGACTGCCGCGAATCAGCCAACCTACGGCGCCCGCTTGCATGGCGCCATGGCCGACGAAGCCCAGGCTCGCAAGGACAAGCGCCGACCAGAATGCGGTGACCCGCCATTGGTCGCGCCGGCGCGTCGCAAGAACGGCAAGGAGGATTGCCGCGAAACCCAGGCGCCATTGCCAGACCCGTCCAAATTCCGTTTCGAACAGCACAGTCGAAACCGTATTCGGACTCGATACCTCGGCCCAACCCTCCCCCATCTCTCCGGCCTCAAGCAACAGCCAGGCAACAGTCGTGAGAAAGATGGCCACTTTCGCGACCGCGGCCAACCGGCGCATTGTAGGTGCAATGAACTGGGCGAGGTCATTTGGCGGCGCTGTCGCCTGGAAGACGCTGACGCCGAACAACGCAATCGCCGCGGTGAAGTGCAGCGCGCGACACAAGACAAGGGCCTCGTCCACTTTTCGACCTACTTCATCGAATCGAAAACATAGGCGCCGTTGGTCTTGTGACCGTCGCTCGACACCGCCTGCCAGTCGACCGTGTATTTGCCGTCCGGAAGAGGCGCGGCGATCGGGACAATGAGCAACGAGTTGTCGTCCGGGTCGAGCCGGGCCGCGCCAATCTCGATCACTTTCATCTGTGGTCCGGTCAGCCTCGCCTTGGTGAATTTGAGTTCGACGCCCTCGGAGAACTTCAGGCGCAACTCGGTCGGCGCGGGCGTTACGGTGGCGTTTTCCGCTGGAGCCGCAAAGACGAGACGGGCGTGCGCGAGCGCAGGAGAAACGAGGCCCAACGACAGCAGCGCCACGACCGCGCGCATTCGGAAATCGAAAGTTCTGTTGAGCTTTCGCATGATCAGGGTCCAGCTTAGTGGTTGTCCAAGCGTGCGCTTGTCGCCGCGCGAACCATGATACAACCGGCAGACCGGCTGAAGTGTCGATCGCTGTGATGATATCTTGTTTACCGCGCGAGTTAAAGAGCGGCGCGGGGCAAGATCGGCGCGGCCGCCGCCGCCCCAAGGACGCCCGGCGCCGCAAAAGATTGTTGCGCGCCGCCCCGTTTTCCGTCCAATCCGTGGTAATATCCGGTCCGCGACAGGCTGGCGAAAACCAGCCTGAAAACACGAGACGTTATATCGCATAGGAGGAAAAAATGACCATGCAACGCATTTCTTCGGCGCGAATCGGCCTGACGCTTGCGGCACTCGCCCTCGCGAGCAGCCCGGCCTTGGCGCAGATGAAACACGCCACCGACGCGGAGTTGATGGAGAAGCTTAAAGGCGCCGCCCCGCCCGCGGTTCTCGAGAACGCCACCGTCCTCAACACGGGGGATGACGGAAGCATGAAGCCGATCAAGAAGGGAACCAACGGCTGGACGTGCATGGATCCCACCGGCACAGATCCAATGTGCGCCGACGCCGGCGGCCTGGAATGGGGCGGAGCCTATATGAGCAAGGGCGCCGCGCCGCAGAAACTCGGCTTCATCTACATGTTGCGCGGCGACAACGGCGCCAGCAACACCGATCCCTACGCGAAGGGGGAAACACCGGACAACAACTGGATCAAGACCGGCTCGCACGTGATGATCGTCGGCGCCGAAGCCAAGGGCATGCTGGCCGGCTACCCGCACGACGCCAAGGGCGGTCCGCACAAACCCTATGTCATGTGGGCGGGCACGCCCTACGAACACCTGATGTTGCCCGTTCAGTGAGGCAACCGCGGCGGGGTTTCGACCCCCGCCGCCAAGCCGCAGACGTTATAACGTAGCGGCAATCTGCGCAGTAAAAGGCACTCGACAACTCTTTGTGGCGCGCCTCGTTTGCCAGTTGCGGTCGCGTCGCAAGTGTTGTCGCGCGGCGCCGTCGCGAACTCTGGTCGGTCCGCAGGCTGATGCCCCGCCCTCACTGTCACAACCCCGACATCAGAATCTGTCCAAAGGAACCCAACCCTCTCATCGCGAGGCGCCCCTTGGCCAATCCTGCTGACGAAGTCACCCGCTACAGAACGATTTTCATGTCGGATCTGCATCTGGGCACGCGCGGTTGCCAGGCTGAGCTGGCGTTGGATTTTCTGCGCTACCACGACGCGGACACGATCTTTCTGGTCGGCGACATCATTGACGGCTGGCGGCTGCGTTCGGGCTGGTACTGGCCGCAAGCGCATAACGACGTCATCCAGAAACTGCTGCGCAAGGTGCGGCGCGGCGCGCGGATGGTGTTCGTGCCGGGCAATCACGACGAGTTCGCCCGCCAATTCCTCGGCCTGACGTTTGGCGGCATCGAGATCGTGCGCAACACGATGCACACGACAGCCGACGGCAGGCGCTTTCTCGTCATGCATGGCGATGAATTCGACCTCGTCGTGCGCCACGCCAAATGGCTCGCGTTCCTTGG
>JAYUFK010000063.1:0-6683 GCA_043739325.1 Methylocapsa sp.
GTTGACGCCGACCTGCGTGCGCGCCAGCGCCGAGACGATGCCCTGCGTGACGCTCTGGCCGACGCCGAACGGATTGCCGATCGCGATGACGAAATCGCCGACCTCGATGGCGTCGGAATCGCCCAATTCGAGCGCGGGAAACTTGTCGGGGTTCTTGATCTTGAGCACCGCCAGATCCGTGCGCGGATCGCGCAGCACGATCTCGGCCTCGTATTCGTGTTTGTCCGACAGCGCGACCTTCACCTCCGTCATGCCCTCGATCACGTGGTGGTTGGTCACCACCAGCCCGCTGGGATCGACGATCACGCCGGAGCCGAGCGACTGCGCGACCCGGCTCTTCTGTCCCTCGGGCTGACCGCCGAAGAAATGGCGGAAGAACGGATCGTCGAACATCGGATTGCGCGGCATCGTCTCGACCCGCGAGGCATAGACGTTGACCACCGAGGGTCGCACTCTGGCGACGATCGGCGCGAAGGAGAGATGCACTTCCTGCGGGCTCGCAGGGATTTTGCGCTCCTGCGCGGGCACCGGCGCGGCGACGAGAACGAGAGCCAAAAGGGCGAAGCACAGACGGGTCAAGCGGGTTTCCCTCCCCACGCGCGAAAACGCCCCTATAGGCCGGGCCGGGCCGGCTCGCCAAGACGTGCGTGACCTCCGCCCGCGCCGATTTAATGTTTCGCCCCCCTTGCGCGCACGCGAGCTTGCGACAATGTTCTCCACGCCGGCCCAAGCGCCTTGATGCGCGCAGGGCGGTTTATCTGGAGGCTCTCAATGAGCAACACGCAGGGCGCGTTCGACAATAACCCGGGGTCCGCCTGGACGCGCGGATGCTTGGGCAGCCGTTGGACGCCGGTGGAACTGATCGCCATGGTGCTCGGCTTTATGGTGTATTGGCCGATTGGACTGGCGATCCTCGGTTTCAAATATTGGCAGCGCAAGACCGGCGGGGCTGACCTTCAGACCGTCGCGACCGGCGCGTTCCGCAACGTACGCTCGGCGATGGGCGATTTCCAGAGCGCCGCGCCACGCAACTGGGCGCCGCAGGGCTGGGCGCGCGGGTTCACCACCTCGACCGGCAACGCCGCGTTCGACGACTGGAAGAGCGCCGAGCTTTCCCGTCTGGAACAGGAGCGCCGCCGCCTCGAAGACGCCCACCGCGAATTCGCGGATTGGCTCGACAACGTCCGCAAGGCCAAGGACCGCGAGGAATTCGATCGGTTCATGAACGAGCGACGCGCCAAGGGGGCGTAATCTCGGGCGCTTCGGCGCGGCGAAAAACTAGCAGCCCCGTCCGGCCCCAAGGGCCGGACGGGGTTTTTATTTTCGGCGGCGGTCTCACACCTCCCGCATCAACGCGCATATCGTGCGACTTCAGCACCGACTGCGGCGTTGATCGTCCCATTCAGCCTCGCGGCAACGCGCCACGCCGTTGACCCGGGTGGCGTTGGAACTTTCTAACAGCAGGAAGGTCGCCCTCAGCGCCGCGGCGCGCGGCGCCGCGTTCGAGGGGAAGCGAAAAAACCAATAGTGTCCGACCTAAACGCTCTCCTTCTGGCGCGCGCGCAATTCGGCTTCACCGTCGCGTTCCAGATTGCCTTTCCCGCCTTCTCGATTGGACTGGCGAGCTTTCTGGCGGCGCTCGAAGCGTTGTGGTTGGGAACGGGGCGACCCGAATTCATCGACCTGTTCCGCTACCGGCTGAAGATTTTCGCCATCGCCTTCGGCATGGGCGTCGTGTCCGATTCGTGCCGCTCGACTGGGGAGAGGTGATCTTCAATCCCTCCTTTCGCTACCGTCTCGTCGATAGGATGCTGGCCGCCTATCTCACTACGGCGCTCGTAGTCGGCGCGGTCGGCGCCTATCATCTGGTCGCCGCCCGCCGCGCCCGGTCAGGCGGCGGCGAAGGTTCGAGGATGATGTTCTCCATGCCGATCTGGATGGCAGCTGTCGTCGCGCCGAGCCAGATCCTGGCCGGCGACGCGCATGGTCTCAACACGCTAAAATATCAGCCGACGAAAATCGCCGCGATGAAGGGGGAATTTCAGACCCAGAAGGACGGGGCGTCGCTCTTTCTATGAGGCCGACTGCGGCGGGCAAGGGAAGCGATCGACGCCGAGACGGCCTCGCGCGGCGGGACGCAGCGGGGGTCGCAGGCTTGAGGGTTAGGCTGGCGGCGGCGGTGGCCGAGTCAGGCTGCGTTTTCGAGCCCGCCAAGGCCGACGAGGTTCCAACGGCCGGCGTGGCCGGAAAGCCTTAGCAGCGTGCCCGGCGCGATGTCGATGCGCCGGAAGGAGCTTGGCTCGGCCTCGATCGCGACGATGACAGCGGCGCGAACCACCGAGGCGTGGGTGATGGCGAGCGTGATCCCGCGCGCGGACGACTGATCCTCCATCCAGCGGCGGACCCGACCGATCACACTTTCGAAAGATTCGCCGCCGTGGGGCGCTTTGGCGGGGTCCAGCATCCATTGCGCCGCGGCGTGCGGTTCACGCGCCTGAACCGATTGCAGCGATTGGCCGCGCCAGCGCCCGAAGTCGCATTCCGCGAGCGCGGGCTCGACCTGCGCCGACAGGCCTAACACGGCCGCCGTTTGCCGGGCGGGCGAGGCGGGACTGACCCATTGACGGTCCGAATAAGCCAACTTGCCGCACCAGCCGGCAAGCTCGGCGGCCGCCCGGGGATCGAGCGTTTCGTCGTCGCCAGGAAATACCGCCGTTCGCATCCCGACGGTCGCCGCATGCGCCAGGAGCCTGAGTTGCGAAGTCATCGGGGCCAGGCAACCTAGATCGTTTTCAATCCGGCGCCAACGCGGACCGCATCCGCGCGCTCCGCCAGGGCGCCGAAGGCGATGCCAAGTGTCGCCCACATGATCGCCTGCGCGCCGAGCGACGCCATCCGGAACCGCCAAAGCACGACGGCGGGAAATCCCTCGGGAACTCCGTTCACGCCAGGCATTGCAAGGCAGAGGATGAGCACCGCGACGAGATAGGCCGCGCTCGCCGCGACGGCCGCGTCCCAAGCGCCGAGCCGTCGCACGAGGCGATTGCGCAGCATCCAGGCGGCGATCATCGCCGCCAACGAGAAGGCGATTGCCGAGAAATACAGACCCGTCCGCAACCCGATCGTTTCGCTATCGCCCACCGACGGGGGATTGGCGGGGTATTTGAGAGTGGGAACGAGAGTGATCGCGACAAATCCGGAGATCGCCAACAGCGCCGCCGTCGAGCGCGGGCCAAACCGACCCATACGGCCATAGGCGAGCGCGTAGGCCAGTGCGAACAAGCCGCCGAAGGCAACGTTGTAAACTGTCACGCCGGTGAAAAGCCCGACACCGGCTTGCACCGTTCGGCTGACAAGTTCCGGCTCTGCTTCCCCGGCAGGCGAAGGCAAGCCTTTCGTGGTCGCCTCGTCGCGCGCCGCCTTGGCCTTGGCTTCCTCCATCTTGGATTCGAACGCTATCGCCCGATCCACCGTGGGTTCGCCGACGATCTTGAGAAAGCAGAAACTGAGCGCCGCAGCGACGAGGCCAACGAGCATGCCGCGCATCAACAGGTTTGCGACCACCATGAGACAATCCCTTAGCCATCCGGCGAACGCCGCTCATCGATGAGCAGCGCGGTCCCGTGGCTCGAATATATGGAAAGGGAAAGAAAACCCCCGGCGCTCAGTGGCAGGGGAAGCCGAGCAAATGCCGGCCGTCGTGCACAAATTCGTGCACGTACATGCCTTTGACAATCGACGTCGCGCCTTGTTCCGCGCCGACGAAATAGATCGCGAGCATCAAGATCAGGCCGGCGAAAATCGCCCACGGAAGCGCTTGGTCGAGCGGAATGGGGACAGGGCGGATGTCGGCGGGCGCAAGAGTTGCAGCGGACATGAAAATCACCCCTGGGGAATGCGCGTCCCCGTGCGAGCGGCCTGAATGCGGGACGGGTCTGACTTTCGGCAACGAGCCGATTACAGTGGCGCGACCGTTCCGGATTTGCACCGGCTTCCGTTTCCCGCGAAGACGCCGCGCGAGATTTGAAGCGGTTCGCCAGCAAAGTCAACGGCGGGTAGTGTCTCAGTTTGAAATTTGAGGGGCTTGACGCCGCTCGCGACGCCCCTGCATCCGTGGTATGCTTAGCGGAAAGCAGGAGCGGATGCACCCAATGGATAGACAAGAATATCTCGCGCTAGTCGCACTCTTGGAAGATTTGTTGACGTCGACTCGATCCGCCCTTCAAGAGGAAGCCGAGTATGCCAAGGACGATCTTCGCAAGATGGAAGGGCGTTTGATGAAGGCGATTGAAGCCTACCGGGAGAAGGCTGATGCCCACCGGACCTAAAGGCGAGCGCCGCCCCGCCGATGTCATCGGCAACGCCGTGAAGGTCATGCGTATCGCCACGGGTGAGGAAGAAGAAACGGTCAGTGACCCGTCAAGAGAGCTTCACCGCGCGGGTGGCCAAAAGGGTGGCAAAGCGAGAGCGAGTGCCCTTACTCTTGAGCGCCGCCGCGAGATCGCTTCACGCGCGGCTTTGGCTCGGTGGAAGAAGGACTGAAGGACGCAGACATAGCGGCCTTCGACTCTGCCCTTGATTTTTCTAGTGCTGAGCTAATTTCTTCCGCACTTCTAAGCGGGGCTGTATCAGTCTCCGCGATAGACAACTTACCAAAAGTCGATTCATATGCCGCCAATGTGACAGAAACCGAACTAACGAACGCTTTGAAGTGTTGGGGCGACAAAGTTACATTGACAAGATCAGTCGCGCCCATTTGCCCCGGCGCTATCTCAGAGCTTTTTTGGAAAAGCAGCGATATATCGAAAGGCCCAACGTGGGTTTGACTTGAGTTTGCGTAGATTTCGCGAAATTGCGGGTCTCGGACGCGCAATACTAACGTCGGCTGATTAGCTTGTTCCGTCATTTTCTAGTCCCTATAATTTCTTGCTTAGTTTGTGTAATTGTAAAAGTAGCAGTTCCGGGCTGCCTAGTTGGAATTGAGACAAGGGTTAAATTGCTAGTTCCCGTCCCAACGGGAGAAACGTTTTTAAGCACTGAAAACACTGCTGGTTCATACTCATTCTGGCCTTGCGCGGTTTCCGATTTCCTGAGTGAGAAATCGGGCTCGTACCCCATAGCTAGCGCGTTTTCTACTATACTACGGTATGTTAAATCATCAACTCCTGTCAGTTGACGATTAATAACCGAACGGTTAACTCCGCGCTTCGTCGCTATTGCTTGTTGCGTAAGCTTTCTAGCCTTTTTCTCGGCAACGAACGCCTTTTGCAATTCAGCCCTGACATGACCAATTGCCCGCGCGACTTTTCTTGGCGTTTCTCCTATATCAAAGACAAACGAGGTCATCAAAGCTTCCTGTCGCGAACTTTGGCTCATCTATATCAAGGATATTCCGAGCGTTTTTTACTTTCGTCCTAGCGGATGTGTAACTTGCTACCGGGTTTCGGCCTTTATACAAATCAGCATAGTCTCCAAAAACTGCGATAAATACTCTCGGCTTATACATCCAACCAAAAACCCGAAGATCAGCAGTTTTTAATTCCCAGATTTCTTCTGGCCCAGGCATCAGATCTTTGAACATTCGACCATAAGACACTTCCTTGCCGGCGATCCAGCGATACAGAATGTTGTCCAACTGCTCTTCGGGCTTGTCGGCAGCTTTGAGGCGTCCCGTCTCAAGCGCTGGCAAATCTTCTTTGATCCATCGGACGAACTCTGGAAACCCATAGACTAGACGCTCTGGCTGTTCACCACGGCCCAACGGCACTTCGATTTTGTGAAGCGCCGCCGGCGAACGCCCTATGAGTATATGCAATGTTGCCATTTAAGTCAACAAATGATAGGCGACGAATCACCACCCCGGGAAAGTCATTTCTACACTCGCTTAATGCCTCCCTTTCGGCAAACGCAGAGTTGTAGATAATTTCGTGGTGAAATATATGCTTGACAAACAAGCAAAAAGTTCATATTCAATATCCATGAACAAGATCCCCGTCGCTCGGCGCGCCGCAATCCTCGCTATGCTATGCGAAGGCGCTTCGATGCGCAGCGTCTCGCGGCTGGCTGATGTGAGCATCAACACAGTGGCGAAGCTACTGGCGGACGCCGGCAAGTCCTGCGCCGGCTATCATGACGCCAAGGTTCGCGGCGTGAAGGCCAAGCGCGTTCAGGTTGACGAGATTTGGTCATTCGTCGCCGCCAAGGACAAGAACGTCGCAGAGATGAAAGCGCCCGTTGATGGCGCGGGCAGCGTTTGGACTTGGACGGCGATTGAAGCCGATACGAAGCTCATCATTTCGCATTTCGTCGGCGGCCGTGACGGCGAATGCGCAGCGTGGTTTATGAATGACGTTGCCGAGCGCGTCGCCAATCGTATCCAGCTTACCTCGGACGGTCACAAGGCATACCTTGAGGCCGTCGAGGGCGCGTTCGGCGCTGACGTCGATTACGCAATGCTGAACAAGATTTACGGGGCCTCGTCAGACAGCGCCAAGGGTCGCTACAGCCCCGCCGAGTGCATCGGGGCAAAGAAGGAGCGGATCACTGGCAAGCCAGACATGGCGCACGTCTCTACGTCCTATAGCGAGCGGGCGAACCGTAATTGCTCAGGCCGTGAGGGGCAGCGGGATATCGGCGAGAGTTAGGCGGATTGCCTGTAGGGCGTGGACGCCTCGGCGTCTGGC
>JAYUFK010000064.1:0-6679 GCA_043739325.1 Methylocapsa sp.
CTTCGCTCGCCTGGCTGCTAACCGCTCTCGCATTCCTCATTATGCGAAGACTCGCCAGGAAATGCCAAACATGATTGAATTTCGAGTCAGGCACTAAGCGAAGTTTCGGTGGCCGAAATTAAAGCTGCCAGAAAAGTCTTTCCGGTTGCGACCGTGCAGAACCGCTACAACTTGATCGACCGCACGAGCGAGGCCGTCGTGGACTATTGCACGAATGAAGGCATCGGCTTCATCCCCTGGTTCCCCCTAGCTTCGGGCGATCTGGCCAAGCCCGGGTCAATCCTCGAGGGTATTCCCAAGAAGCATAAAGCAGCGCCGGGTCAGATCGCGCTCGCCTGGGTTCTGAAGCGGAGCCCGGTCCTGTTGCCCATTCCAGGCACTTCGCGGCTAGAACATCTGAAGGAGAACGTCGCGGCGGCGGACATCGAACTATCCGACGCTGAGTTTTCCGCCCTGGACGGCGAAGGAAAGGCAGCATTTAAGAAAGTCGTCAGGGCGGCTTGATGGCGGCTTTTGAAAGTGTCGGCCGGGCTTGATTGTTTCGAGGCAATCGTTGCGCAATTACCGTCCGCGAAGAACTATTCGGCGTCGCGCGACTGGAGCAGCGCGAGGAAAGTCTTGCTGCGGCGCAGGCGGCTACGGCCAAATCGCGCACGGTCTCATCGCTCCGCGTTTGAACTGCAGGCAATGCGGTCTCTTTGGTCGCTGCTCGAGTCTTAGTTAGGTCGCGACTGAGACCCTCGCGCTTTTTTAAAGGTCCGCAATTTCCGCTAGCTGCGCGATGTCTAATTCTTGAATCCTCCGATGCGAGTTCGTTGTTGAACGTAACGTTATTGTGATCATAGAATCCCTTGTGATTAATGGCGATTGTGCATTTACAGCCAGTATAAGGCGCTATAAACATTGACGCGCCGAGGGGCAAACCAGTCCCTGGCATTGATTCGGTAGGGATATTATGGGACTAATTGATCAATTAAAGGCGCTGGACGATCAGCGCGCTAAACTTATTGAAGATGCAAAGGGCGCCGCGCTGGAAAAAGCGCATAAGGCGGTCGCGGAACTAAATGAACTGGGTTTTAAGTACACGTTGGCGGAAGGCGCCCGGGCAGCGACGTCGAAGGCACCCAAGTCGTCGGCAGGCGGCGCTCCCAAGCGAAGTCATCGGGATGCGGAGTGCCCGATCTGTCATTTCAAGACGACCCCGGCGCACGATGGTAGGTCACATCGCGGACAAGAGCCGAAGCGTCCGTTCACAGCGGCAGAATTGGCGCACAAGGGCTTTAGTGTCGTTTGAGACCGTTAGGGGCCCAACAATGTCGCTGTTAAATTCCCTGGTGTCGCGCATTGAAACTTGCTGACTTGCGCGGCTGGTTCCGTTTCATTTGACTTACGCAGAGTTCTTTATACCGCGATTGGGATTTGATTTGTGTCAGTTGGTGGACGAACCAGAATGTTTCAATCCCGGCGCCAGCGGAATTACGGCTCGGCGAACCCGGCGCGCAGTCTAATATCGGCATGAATACTTTGTGTAGACGCGGACCGGCGTTAGCGGCGGGGGTGTCGGTGGCGAGCCTTTGAAATAGGCTTCGATCGCGCCGATGCTCTTCGCGACTTCGACATCAAGGTCGTGGCCGATTACAAACTCCATCGCGTCAGTCTCCAGCAGCATGCGCGAGTTCGAGTTCAGTTCGTGACCGATGAACACGACTTTGCCCTTCAACCCGCTGTCGCCGAGCGCGCTCGCAATGCCCAAGTTGCCGGCCGAAACATTGTAAATACCGACCGGGGCGCCGTGGTCGTCAAGATACTTGCGCACGCCCGTGTAGACGAAATCAAAATCGTCGTGCGAATTGGCGCGCTCGTCGACTTCGAGGCGCTGAAATTCGGCGCGCAGCACCGAGCGAAAGCCCATCTCGCGTTCGGCCTGAGCGCGGTAGGACGCGCTGACGACCAGCAGAATCTTTCCGCCGATTTTACCGAGCATGCGTCCCATCAAATAGGCGGCAGTCGATCCGGCGGCAACCTGGTCGCTGCCAACGTAGGCAATTCTCGATGATCCCGGCAGGTCGCTGGTGATGCAGACGACCGGAACGCCGCGCGAGGTGACCGCCCTCACCGCCCGGTTGACCGTTACGTCTTCGCGCGCGACCAGCACCAAGCCCTGTGATGTCTCGGCCGTCCTCTCGATGAGCTGCGCGAGCGTGACCGGATTGACATCCGCCGTGAGAATGCTGGTGAACGAACAGACCACGCCTGGGTCTGACGCGGTGTAGCGCTCAACTGCGTCCTGCAATGATTGATTGAAGCTGCGCCCGGAGTCAGTGAGGAAGGCGACCGTCCGAACGCCCTGCGGCGCCTCTGCCTGTGCGCCATTGTTAAGCTGTGCAAGCGTCGCAAGCACTTTCTGCTGGGTTTTTTCACGCACGCCGGCCCGCCCATTGAGAACGCGGTCGACAGTTGCGGTCCCGACGCCAGAAAGCCGGGCGATCTCGCGAATGGTCGGGCCTTTCCAAATGCCCAGATCTGGCCCGATGACGACGCCCATGCCCAAGATTCTCCGCTCGCAATCATTCTGATGCCTTTTACATCATAGACTATGAGCATTTGTTTCTTTTGATGTCAAACCACTCTGGACGATGAAAAATATCCTAGAATTGATGTCATTGCATCAATTAGATGCTTTCTTGGCTAATTTTGATGTGCTTTAACTCAATCAGAAAATAACTCGACGCGTCGAGACAAATAGCAGCTTAGGAGGAGCGACCCGTGGCCATCGCCAATAAGGATGCGAGCGCGCCTCAACCGGCGCCGGCGATTGGAGACTGCAGCGCTCCCGCAGCTGGGCAGATCGGCTACAAACGTCCTCAGAAGATTGGCTTCGCGGCTTGTTTGACCCGCCCCGAGCCCGTTGCCATCGGCGCCGGCCCATCGTCGGGATGCTGAAATCCGATAGGATCACCAGGGGAGCGATGGCGATGGGGTCTCCAATTTCGAAAATATTGCGGGACGTGGGCCACGCCGAGATACCTCGGCTCCAAGCGTCTGCAGCACAACCAATGGATTTTTGAATCCGTCAGATGACGGCAATTGGGAGGAGAAGAAAATGACACGAATGAAGCACGTTTTGGGAGCGGTCATCGCGACGGCCATCATGGCGACGAGCGCCTCGACCGTCTTGGCCGCGGGAGCCAAGATTTTTGTTATTGGCGGCAAGGCGGATGACCCGTTCTGGTCGATCGTCAAGCGCGGAGCCGAAGACGCAGGCAAGGTCGTCACGGCGCAGGGCGGTTCGGTGACCTGGCTCGGCCCGCAGAACTACGACAACCTCGGCCGAGACGCGGCGGACCTGATTCGCACTGCGATCGCGCAGAAGGCTGACGCCATCGTTGGTCCTGACTGGGTGCCGGAAGCCATGGACGAAGCCTTCAAGGCCGTTGGCGCGGCTCATATCCCGCTCATCATTTATAATGCAGGCGGCCTGCCTGCGGCCGATCGGCTTGGCGCCATGAACTATGTCGGCGGAGATGACTACCAGGCTGGCGTCGCGGCCGGTAAATATTTCGGCACGCACAACTTGAAGAAGATCGTTTGCGTTAACACGCTGCCGGGCGCCGCGAACCTTGAAGCTCAATGCAAAGGCATGGTCGATGGCATCACCAAGGAAGGCGGCGCCGGCGATAAACTGCCTCTGCCGATGTCCAACTTCGGCAACCCAACGGCTGTCTCCCAAGCGGTCAAGGCGTATCTGCTGCAACACCCCGATGTCGTCGGCCTTTATACGATCGGCAACGTGGACGCCAACAGCGCAGCAAACGCGATCATGCAGGCTGGCGTCGGTGACAAGGTTAAACTGGGCGGCATGAATATGGACCAGACCATTCTGGACAACATCAAGGCCGGCAAGCAGCTCTTCGCCATCGACCAGCAGGGCTATTTGCAGGGCTATTTGGCGGTGTCGATGCTCAATGGCAACGTCAACTTCGGCCTGACCGTCCCAACCCGTGAGATCCTGACCGGTCCGGGGGTCGTCGATGCTTCAAACGTTGACACTACGCTGAAGGGCGTGGCAGCGGGCGCGCGCTAACATCCGCACGCGTGGATAACTACTGAATGTTGTGTCCGGCCTCACGTCTCCAATTGAGGCCGGACATGGCAGCAAGACTGCGGCTTATATGGGATCGTCCCGGCCAACGGAGGTTCCGATCAAACGCTAGGGCGCTTTCATGAATTCCACTGCACAAGCCAAACCAGTAGTTGAGATGATAGAGCCGCCCGCCAGCAGGGCATCGATTGGCCACCTGCTGCGCCGCCCTGAGACGGGCGCTTTTCTTGGCATGGTCATCGTCTTCACTTTTTTCGCCATTTTTGGCGGGACGAATTTCGTATCCGCTGGCGGTGTGGCGAGCTGGCTGAACGTGGCGTCCGAGATTGGAATTGTGGCGCTGCCGATCGGTCTGCTGATGATCGCGGGTGAGATGGATATATCGATTGGCTCCGTCATTCCGGCGGCCTCGATGACTGTTGCGGTCATATCAGGCCACTATGGCGCCCCAGTTTACCTCGGCGTGCTGGCAGCGCTCTGCCTCGGTCTTATTGTCGGTCTCGTCAATGGGCTTCTTGTTCTTCGCACAGCCGTGCCCTCGCTGATCGTCACTCTGGGCAGCCTCTTTGCCGTGGCCGGACTGACCCTTGGTCTGACTGTCCTCCTCGCGGGCAGCACGGGCGTTGCGATCAAGGCGGATCCAATTGCAAAGGCCATCCTAGGCCAATTTGTCGGGGGCAAATTCGAAGTCGCCATCTTCTGGTGGGCCGGAGCCGTCGCGATCGTTGGTTTCCTTCTGCACTATTCGCCCTACGGCAATTGGATCCTCGCCACGGGCGGCGACAAGGTGTCGGCCCGCAATGCTGGCATCCCGACCGAGCGACTGACGGTGTTTCTGTTCATGCTCAGCAGCCTCAGCGCGGCTTTCGTCGGCGTTTCGCAGGCCATCCTTTACAACTCGGCGCAGGTTTCGACGGGGCAGTCCTTCATCTTCAACTCCATCATCTCCGTCGTCATCGGCGGCGTGCTTTTGACAGGCGGGTTCGGTTCGGTGGCAGGCATCGTCTTCGGCACGATCACCTTTGCCATCGTGAACCAGGGCATCTTCTACACCGGCTTTGACGCCAATTGGGCCAGCCTGATCATCGGCATCCTGCTGCTCCTGGCTGTGCTGATGAACAACACATTCCGGAAATTGGCGTTGACCTACACCCCTGCAAAAGGGAAGGCCGCAAAATGACGACGCCGCTGCTCAATCTGACCAACGTCAATAAGTCGTTCGGGCCGATCGACGTTCTCCACGATATCTCGCTTGAGGTGAATCCAGGCGAGGTGTTGTGCCTGCTCGGCGACAACGGCGCCGGGAAATCGACCCTTATCAAGATCCTTTCCGGAGTCCACAAGCCGACATCCGGCACGATGGAGATGGACGGCAAGGTCGTCGATTTCAGCAGCCCGCGTGACGCCGGCGTCAATGGAATTGCGACCGTCCACCAGTTTGGCGGAACGTTCGCGCTTATGAGCATCGGACGCTCTTTCTTTGTCGGCGAGGAGCCAACGAGGGGTTGGGGACCGCTCAAGGTCTTCGACCGCAAACGCGCCAACGAAATCGCCGTAAAGGCGGTGCGCGAGCTCGGGATCACGCGCATCGACGACGGCGATCGCCTCGTTGGCGGTCTGTCCGGGGGTGAACGGCAAGCCCTGGCGATCGCCCGCGCGGTCCACTTCGGCGCCCGGGTGCTTATCCTCGACGAGCCGACAGCGGCGCTTGGCGTCAAGGAGGCGGCGCACGTCCTGCGCATCGTCCTGCAAACGCGCCAGAAGGGCATCGCGGTCATCTTCATCACGCATATTGTCGTTCACGCTCTCACTGTCGGAGACCACTTCGCGGTCCTTATCAGAGGCGCAAAAGCCGCCGATTTCCGCAAGGGCGAGAAGAGCCGCGAGGAGATCACCGACCTCATGGCCGGCGGCGAGCACATGGCCGAGCTCGAAGCTGAGATCGAGGCCTACCAGGCGGCCCATGAGGGTCATCCGCCACCGGTCGTCTGACCGTCGTGACATTCGCCGCCTGATAGCGGGCGGCGTTGAGATGAAAGACTTGCAAAAGGAATTCAGCGCCATCGGCGCTTGAACCCTAAGAGGCACAACATGGACGACCTTCAATTTGGAACGCGCAACAAGCGCGGCGATTGGACGCCGAAAGGGGCGCTGCAAATCGCCCCAATTTTCGCGTGGCCGGTGCAGCCGCTGAATTTCCTGAAATGGCTGCCGAGCTATTTCCTGCCGTGGAACGTCGTGTTCA
Organism: Methylocapsa sp.; assembly: GCA_043739325.1. Taxonomy (GTDB): domain Bacteria; phylum Pseudomonadota; class Alphaproteobacteria; order Rhizobiales; family Beijerinckiaceae; genus Roseiarcus. The sequence continues at coordinate 6,348 of JAYUFK010000064.1, forward strand.
TGGCGCTTGGCGCGATTTATTGGTTCTACCTCACGCCGAGCGTCGAGACGATGAAGACGCTGTCGGTGGGCTGGGTCGCCTATCTGCTCGTACGCAACGGTCTGGCGGTGTTCCTGCTCTACGGCACCCTCGAATTGCGTCTCTATATGCGCCGGCGTCAAGGCGCGAGCTTCAAATACAATCCCAAATGGCCCGTCGACAACAAGAGCGACGTATTCATGTTTAAGAACCAGAACATCGACAACATGATCCGCACCTTCGGCACCGGCGTGCCGATCTGGACGGCTTACGAAGTGCTGGGTCTGTGGAGCTATTCAAACGGCTACGGTCCC
>JAYUFK010000065.1:0-2389 GCA_043739325.1 Methylocapsa sp.
GAGGAGATGGTCCAGCGCGGCCATTTCTTCGCCATCGTCGACGAAGTCGATTCAATCCTGGTCGATGAGGCGCGCACGCCGCTGATCATTTCCGGCCCGTCCGAAGACCGCTCCGACCTCTACAAGAGCGTCGATATTCTGATCCCCAGCCTCAAGCGCGAGGATTTCGAACTCGACGAGAAGCAGCGCACCGTCAATCTGACGGAAGCCGGCAATGAACATGTCGAGGAACTGCTGCGCGCCGCCGGCCTGATGAAGGAAGGCTCGCTGTATGAGGCGTCCAGCGTCACGCTGGTGCATCACGTCAACCAGGCCTTGCGCGCGCACAAGCTGTTCCAGCTCGACAAGGACTATATCGTGCGCAACGGCGAGGTCGTCATCGTCGACGAATTCACCGGCCGCATGATGCCGGGCCGGCGCTATTCGGAAGGGCTGCACCAGGCGCTCGAAGCCAAGGAGCATGTGCAGGTTCAGCCGGAGAACGTGACGCTAGCCTCGATCACCTTCCAGAATTATTTCCGCCTCTACGGCAAGCTCGCCGGCATGACCGGCACGGCGGCGACCGAGGCCGACGAATTCGCCGAAATCTACAAATTGTCAGTCGTCGAAATTCCCACCAACCGCACCGTCAACCGGCTCGACGAGGACGATGAAGTTTACCGCACCGGCGCCGAGAAGCTCAAATCCGTGGTGCGCGAGATCGAAGCCGCCAACGCCAAGATGCAGCCGATGCTGGTCGGCACGACCTCGATCGAGAAATCCGAGCAGCTCGCCGAATTCATGGAGCAGAACGGCTACACGAAGATCGACTTTTCGCAGCCCAACGCGATGTCGGCCCTCTACGCGTCCGCCCGCGCGGGCAAGCCGTCCAAACATTTCGCCGTGCTCAACGCGCGCTTCCATGAGCAGGAGGCGTTCATCGTCGCCGAAGCCGGCGTGCCCGGCGCGATCACCATCGCCACCAATATGGCGGGGCGCGGCACCGACATTCAATTGGGCGGCAATGTCGAGATGCGCGTGACGCAGGAACTGGCCGGCGCGCCCGACGAAGAGCGCGTCGCGAAGGAAACTGAAATCCGCGCCGAGGTCGAGGACTTCAAGCAGAAGGCGATCGCCGCCGGCGGCCTCTACATCATCGGCACCGAGCGCCACGAGAGCCGGCGCATCGACAATCAGTTGCGCGGTCGCGCGGGCCGGCAGGGCGACCCCGGCCGCTCGAAATTCTTCCTCTCCCTGCAAGACGATCTCATGCGCATTTTCGGCTCCGAGCGCATGGACGCGATGCTCAAGCGGCTCGGCCTGAAGGACGACGAGGCGATCGTCCATCCGTGGATCAACAAGGCGCTGGAGAAGGCGCAGCAGAAGGTCGAGGCGCGCAACTTCGATATGCGCAAGAACGTGCTGAAGTTCGACAATGTGATGAACGACCAGCGCAAGGTCATCTTCGAGGACCGGCGCAAGATGATGGGCCAGGAATCGCTGGAGCCGACGATCGCCGACTTCCGCGCCAACGTGGTCGACGATCTCGTCGCCAAGCACATTCCCGTCGACGCCTATCCTGAGGCGTGGGACATCGCCGGCCTTGAGGCGTCGGTGCAGTCGATGCTCAATGTTTCGCCGCCCGTCGCCGACTGGGCCAAGGAAGAAGGCATCGCCGAGGAGGAGATGGCCGAGCGCCTGCACAAGGCCGCCGACGCCGCCTATGCGGAGCGCGTCAGCCGCAACACGCCCGACGCGATGCGCTATGTTGAAAAGCAGGTCATCCTGCAGGCGCTCGATCATCTCTGGCGCGACCATCTGGTGACGCTCGATCATCTGCGCCAGGTCATCGGCTGGCGCGGCCTCGCCCAACGCGATCCGCTCAACGAATACAAGTCGGAAGCGTTCGATCTGTTCAAAACGCTGATCGACAAATGGCATGAGGCGGTGATCGCCCAGATGATGCGGATCGAAGTGCGGTTCCAGCCGCAAGAGCCGGCGCCGCCGCCAATGCAGTTCCAGCATCTCGATCCCATGACCGGCCAGAACGAAGAGCCGTTCCCGGCGCTGAGCGAACCGTTCGGGCTGGGAGGTTTTGCGGCCAACGCCGTCGAGCCCTCGGTCGGCGCCGACGTCGCCGAAGCGGTCGCGCGCAACCCGGCCGATCCGGAAACCTGGGGCAGGGTCGGCCGCAACGAGGCGTGCCCCTGCGGCTCCGGCAAGAAGTTCAAACATTGTCACGGAGCGCTGGCCTGAACCCTTCTTCGCGAAGCGGGGAAGGTGGCGCGCAGCGCCGGATGGGGTGCGGAAAGCCGTATTGAGCTTGCGCGGGCGGAATCCAAAGGTTCGTGCAACCCACTCGGCGTCGCGTCAATGTCCCACACCCCATCCGGCCTTCGGCCACCTTCCC
>JAYUFK010000066.1:0-17975 GCA_043739325.1 Methylocapsa sp.
CATCTTCATCCGCCCGCAAATCATCCGCGACGGCGCCGACGCCTCGATGGTCGCCGAGGAGTTGCGCTCGAAAATGCGCGGCGGCAAGATCGGCGCCACCTCCCTCCCCGCCGCCCTCAATGTCGGCGCTCGAGCGTTGCAGTGACACGCAATACGGGGCTTCGAGCAAGGCGCGGACCACGTGGCGCGGGCTGAGGTTTATAAGGTTGCTTGGCTTGCCATACCGGGATTGGCCGCCGTTGCGGCGAGCGTAATCGCCGCTCCCGGTGTTCCCGGTCTCGCGGGCGCCGCGCTGGCCTTGATGATGTTGGCAATCGCCGCCATCGACTGGCGTCTCCTCATCATTCCGAATGAACTGAGCGCCATGACGTTGGCATTGGGCTTCGCGGCTTTGTCATACGAGCGCTGGAACGAGATGCCCGGGCCTGCATCGGACGCCTTGGCGCGCTGTGGCGCTATGGCGGCTGTATTTCTTCTCTTCCGCGTTGGTTACCAACAATTGCGCGGGCGCGAGGGGATGGGGCTCGGCGATGTCAAACTAGCAGGCGTCGCTGGAGTCTGGCTTGACTGGACAAGCCTACCGATCGCAGTCGAGATCGCTGCGCTCTCTGCGCTCGCGTTTGTCCTGACGCAACGGCTTCGCAGGGCGCAACCGGTCGATCAATTTTCCAAACTGCCATTCGGCGCCTTCCTTGCGCCGGCGATCTGGATCTGCTGGTTTCTCAATAGGGCGTGGCGATAGGTCTATCGGAAGCGCCAACATTGCGACACAGCCTTAGTCATCTGCGTTCCTGTAGCGGAGCCCATTCCAGCGCGCGTCTTTGCGCGTCGGCAAGCTCGGCCAACGTCAGCTTGCTGGCGACGGAATTGCGAATGCGCGTCCAGTAGTCGCGCTGCTTCGTGTCCGCATTGCCCGCCGCCAAATTGAGCCAGACTTCCGCCTCGACGAAGTCCTGTCTGACGCCGTGGCCCTTGTCGTAGAGCAGCCCGAGTAGAAACTGTGCGGTCGGAAAGCCCTGATCCGCCGCTCGGCGCAGCCACTGCGCCGCGGCAACATAGTCTTGCGGCACGCCGCGACCGTTGGCGTACATATATCCAAGATAAGTTTGCGCCTTCGCCTGACCAAGCAACGCCCTTCGCATGAAGGCGGCGGCGGAACGCGTATAGTCTTGGCGCGCATAGGCGCGTTCGCCACTGTCGATCCATTCGGCGCGAGCAGGCTGCGTTGCTGCGATCGCCAGGAAGAGCGCCATTGCGCCGGAAAGCCCTGCGCCGGCGAGCGTGAAACGCTCGAATCGTGGTCTCAGGGCGGCCACAGGCGACGACGCAAATCGTATCGATCTCATCATGACGAATCCCTCGCGGCTTCGAGCGCGAGTTTACAATATTCGCGGCCGCGGGTCAGCGCCAGAGTCAAACTTATTTGAACGCTGCGCTGCGCCAGCGGGTCGATCTCGAATCATCGAAGGTTGCGCCAGCCGTTTACCGCTAGCCGATTTAGGGCTTTCGAGCGGGGCGCGTTTGGCTAATATGCGAGCGTCGCGGTCTGCTCGACATCCGGGCGGACGAAGGAGCCCGATCCAAACATGGTCGAGACGTCTGAAGACAACACTTTGCCGCCTGTGTCCGCGGAAGCCCCATGCGGACCCGACCTCGATGCCGAGGGCGATGCCGAATACATGAATTTCATGGCGGGGACCGAGGGGCAGCTTCCCGCCGCATTCTATACGTTTGACCGCAAATCGATCGATTTTCCGGCGGTCTTCAATAGCGCGACCAAGTTACTGGCGCGCACGCACGATCTCAGGCTTCTCGTGCTGATGGCCAAGCTCGCCATTCTAAACCGTGATCTTGATGGATTCGCGCATTGGCTGGTCGTGACGGCGACGCTGCTCGAGGACCATTGGGACGACGCCCATCCGCGCGGCGAGGGCGGTGATTTCGCTTCGCGCGGCGCCCAGCTCGCGACGCTCGAAGACGCGCCAGTCGTGTTGCTGCCGTTGCAGAATACGCCACTGGCGGAAACCCGCGACGGCGCTGTGACGTTTCGCTCGCAATTGATCGTGCTTGGCGAAAACAAACCGCGGGAAGGCGAAACAGCGCCGAACAGCTCGACGATCGAGAAAATCCTCTCCAACTGCGAGATACCGCATTTGATGCAGACTCTGGCGATTCTGCAGAGTGTGAAAGCCTCCACTACGCAGATTCGCAGTGTTTGGCTGGAGCGCGCCGGATTTGACAATGCGCCAAGTTTTGACGCCTTGACGCTGCTGGTCGATCGTATCCTGACGTTTATCCAGACGGCGGTCGCGGCGCGCGACCCGAGCGCTTTGGAGCCCGCCCCGGCAGAGGATCCGCAAGCGCCGGGAGAACCAGCCGCTAGCGCGGCTCCGTCACAGTTTGCGACCTTGGCGGATGTGGATGCCGCGCTTGGCGCGGCGCTGGGCTATTTCGAGACCAGGGAGCCGTCCAGCGCCGCCGTGTTGTTGATCGGCCAGGCGCGCCACTTACTCGGTCGCAATCTCTATGAAGTGATGAAGATTCTTGTTCCAGCCCACGCCGAAAAGGCGCGTATTCATGTTGGCGCGGATGCGAGCTTTATCATTCCGGTTAGCGCGATCGCAGGCAAGGCGTCCCTGGCGGGCTCGTTTGAACAGACCGTATCGGAGCCAGCCGCCACGCGTGCGGGGGCGATCGCCCTAATCGACAGCGTTGCGGCGCATTTGCGTCGTGCGGAGCCGTCGAGCCCGCTGCCGTGGCTGCTCGAACGCGCCAAAACGCTGGCGCCGCGCGATTTCCTCGGCCTGCTGAAAGACGTGCTGACCGAAAAAGCGATTACGGAGATGAAGGCGGGAAGTGAAAAAAGTTAGCGCCTACTTCGAAGGGTCGGACAGAAAAGTTGTCCAGTCGGGCGCGGAGAGCGTATCGATCTCCGAGAAATTGACGGCTTGTAGACCACGCCGCCAGCAATCGGCGATGCCAAATACCTTGAAGCGCCCGCGATCGATGCACATCGACACTGTGCCTTTCAGGACGTCGGTAGCGTCAATATCGACGCCGTAAAGGTATATAAAGCGACCGGTCAACGCGCCGCGAATCGGTGTGGCGCAAGACCCTGGCGTCACAGTCCACCAGCCTTCCGTGGCGAAATGCTCGCCAGCGCTGTAGCCGACCGCGAGATTGATCAGGTATTTCGTCTTATTGCAGACGCGCAAATCCGCCTGCGCCGCGTTGCTGGAGACGGCCAGCGCGCCGGCCGCGCATACGCCGACGAAGGTCGCTTTCAATTTCAACGGGCATAGCTTGTCGAAAAATGCAGTCACCGGGCCTCGTCGTCTCCGCTCCAGCGATAAAGCTCGCCCCATTCTTTCTTCCAGACATTGTCGGGATCGACAACAACGATCGCCAACTTCATTTCGTTGGCGAATTTGACGGTGCTCGACAACGCGTCCTTGGGCGCGGCGCGCGCGCTCATGCGGTTCTGTTGGACGCCCTCGCCGGCGCTCGCTGGACAAAATATCCGCGCCCATTGCCCATCGCCGCGCTGCTCGAGAATTACACTGATCGCGTCGTTCGCGACTTCATCGACTTGTTCAAATCGGTTGGCCATGACGCATTCCTCCGGATTTCAGCTCACTTCATAGGCGAACGCTCCATCCGCCACGCTGACTTTCGCTTCGTGCATTTCCTCGCGCGCCAGCGAGCGCTTGAGGATTTCGCGCGACAGGGCGGGCAGGATCGTATTGGTAATGATGTTATCGATGACGCGGCCGCCCGAATCCGGGTCGTTGCATTGCGAAATGATATGGTTGACGACCGCCTGATCGTAGGCGAACTTCGCGCCGTGGTTTTCTTCGATGCGCTTGCCGATGCGGCCAAGCTGCAGCCGCACGATGCCGCCGAGTATTTCCGGAGAAAGCGGGAAGTAGGGAATCGTAACGATGCGCCCGAGCAATGCTGGCGGAAACACTTCGAGCAGCGACGGGCGCAGTTTCACTGCGAGCGCGTCGGGATCGTCTTTCAACGGGCCGTCGGCGGCGGCCATGATGACATCGGTGCCGACGTTCGAGGTGAGGATGATCAGCGTGTTTTTGAAATCGATGCGCCTCCCCGTGCCGTCTTCCATCACGCCCTTATCGAACACCTGGAAGAAAATTTCGTGGACGTCGGGATGCGCCTTCTCGACTTCGTCAAGCAGGATGACGCTGTAGGGACGTCGGCGCACGGCCTCGGTGAGGCGTCCGCCCTCGCCGTAACCGACATAACCGGGAGGCGCGCCCTTGAGCGTCGAGACCGTGTGCGCCTCCTGGAATTCCGACATGTTGATGGTGATCATGTTCTGCTCGCCGCCGTAAAGCGTCTCGGCGAGCGCCAGCGCAGTCTCGGTTTTGCCGACACCGGACGGCCCTACCAGCATGAACACGCCAATCGGTTTGTTCGGGTTGTCGAGTTTGGCGCGGTTTGTCTCGATGCGCTTGGCGATCGCGGCGAGGCCGTGCGACTGGCCGACGATGCGGCGATTGAGGATCTCCGGCAGTTTCAGCACGGTCTCGACTTCGTCGGCGACCATGCGCCCCACCGGAATGCCGGTCCAGTCGGAGACGACGGACGCCACCGCCTGCTCATCGACATGCGCGTAGATCATGCGCTTGTCAGGGACGATGGCTTCGAGTTCGCCAACCTTGGCGCGCAGCGCGGTGCGCTCGGCTTCGATTTCTTCAGGCGTCGGCGGCGTCTTGTCCGCCTCCTCGCCTTCCGGCTTGCCCGCCAGTTTGGCGCGCAATGCGTGGATCTCTTCGACAAGCTTGCGCTCGTCCGCCCATTCGGATTCGAGTTTGGCGAGCGCCTCGCGTTCGCTGGTCAGCGACGTTTCGATTTCCCCAATGCGCTCTTCATCCGCTGCGCCAAGGTCGCGCTCGCGCTTCAGCGCCTCGCGTTCGCTCTCCAGCGCTTCGATATGAACTTGCGCGTCCTCGACCGCGGCGGGCTTGGCGGTCTGGCTGATCGCGACGCGCGCGCAGGCGGTATCGAGCAGGCTCACCGCCTTGTCCGGCAATTGCCGGGCGGGAATATAGCGATGCGAGAATTGCACGGCGCAAACAATCGCTGCGTCGGAGACGCGCACTTTGTGGTGCTTCTCCATCGGGCCGATCAGGCCGCGCAGCATGATAGCCGCCTTGGTCACGCTCGGTTCGTCGATTTGCACCGGCTGGAAGCGCCGGGTCAGCGCCGGGTCCTTTTCGAAATACAGACGATACTCGGCGAAAGTCGTCGCCGCGATGGTGCGCAAGGTGCCGCGCGCCAGAGCTGGCTTGAGCAGATTGGCCGCATCGCCGGTGCCAGCCGCGCCGCCCGCGCCGATCAACGTGTGCGCCTCGTCGATGAACAGGATGATTGGCGTTGGCGAAGATTGTACTTCGTCGATGACCGAGCGCAGCCGTTGCTCAAATTCGCCCTTCATCGAAGCGCCTGCCTGCATCAGGCCGATATCAAGCGCGCACAGCTTCACGCCGCGCAAGGGCGGCGGCACGTCGCCAGACGCGATACGTTGCGCGAAACCCTCGACGACGGCGGTCTTGCCGACGCCGGCCTCGCCGGTGAGAATCGGATTGTTCTGGCGCCGGCGCATCAGCACGTCGACGATCTGGCGGATTTCGTCATCGCGGCCGAGGATCGGATCCATGGTTCCCGATTTGGCTTTGGCGGTGAGATCCTGACTGAAACGATCGAGGGCGGTGGTGCCTTTCGCGCCGGGCGCGGCGGTCGTCCCTTCGCTGCCGGCGGCGGCAAGGCCCGAGCCATCCATCGGCCGCAGATTGCCTTCCTCCGATTCCGCCCACATTGAGCGATGGCCGCCTGCAACTTCATCGACGTTGATCTTGGCGAACTCGGCGGAGACATTGGTGAGCGCCCGTTTCAGCTCAAGCGATTTGAGCATGGCGACGAGCAGATGCCCGGTGCGGATTTGCGTCTCGCCGAACAGCAGCGTCGCGTAATGCCAACCGCGATCCAACGCATCCGAGATCTGATTGGAAATGCCGGGCATCTCCGTTTCATTCTTGCGGAAGCCGTTGACGAGATTGGTGGCGTCCGCGAGCATCTTGGAGCGATTGAGTTTGAAATGATCGGCCGTCAGCGAAAGATCGGTGCGGTCTTTCTGCAGCAGGTGCAGCATCCAGTGGCCAAGCTCGATATTTCGATTGCCGGCGCCTTTGGCCTGGCGCAGCGCCTGGATGAAGGCGTCATAGCCGACCCGGTTGAGTTTGCCGGTGACCGATTCAACGCTGATGTCCGCGCCCATGATGCATCCTCCAAAACGTCTATTGTCGCTCGTTGGCGGCGCGTTCAAGCGTCATGCGGCTAATCACATGAAACCGCGCGTCCGTTCGCATGGTTTGATCCGTCCGTGACCAATTGGGCGCCATCCAACTCGTCCAGCCGAGCTTGACGCCCTGACCGAGCCGGACCGCAGTGATTTCCCCCGCGGGAATGGCGAGCTCCATGTCCCAGTCGAATTCGTCGCCGAGATAAAGAAAAACCGCGTCGCCGATCTGGCGCGCCAGATCGGATCCCGGCAGGAAGCGCTCATATTGCGCGAAATCTTGCACGAAGACCCGAATGCGAAACTTGTCGTTAACGCTGAACGAACTCGCGCCGAGGATACAGTCAGCCCCAAGCCGGCTCTGCGCGGCGCCCAGGCGCGTGCACTCGTCCGCCTCGAACTTCAGCCACGAGCCGACAAACTCATCGATCTCTACCTTCACGTTGAAGAGCCCGGCGATCAGGCTGCGCAGGCGCGAGGCGCTTTTGGCCTTGGGCGCGATGAGGCCGGCAAATTCCATCTTGGCGAAATCGGAGAGCGAATCGGCGTCGCGAAACGGCGGCGTGCCAACGCCGATCATCGCGCCAATATAGGTTCTGAATCGATCTTCGAGCGGCCGGTCGTTCTGCGCGATAGGTCGCGGATCGGCCCAGGCGCGAAAGAACAGGCTGAGAAAACGTCGTTGGAAAATATCAACGAAGCGCGTGAACGCATCGTCGCGTTCGCGCAGCCATAGGTAGTTTTCTTCCGTCGTCGTCAGCGGCAGGGCGCCTTGCGGCCCGAACATGCCAAGGAACCGCGCGATCAGCCGCAGGCGTCCAGCCGAATCGATCTCCGCGCCTTCAAGCGTCGAGGCGGGAAATTCCATGTAGGGATTCTGCGCGATGATAACGAATTCGTCGGCGAGTGTGCGGGCGTCGCCGACGCGCGGCTTGTCGGGATGTTCGCGTTCGGCGCAGCGCAACGCGTTGAAGAGATCGAACCGCCAGGGCTCGGCGAGAAGCGCGTCGGTCTTGGTCATAGGTCGCTCCGCGATCCCAGTCGCGGCGGCCAGCGCATGATTTCGCCGCGCTCGGTTGTGCGGATGACGGTCTGGGTGAAATGATTGACGCCGACATATTCGCTGAAGAACCGGTCGAGAATAGCGCCGATCAGGAATGCGCCAGAGCCTTCGTAGGATTTGTCGTCGATGACGACCGTGATGCGCGTGCCGCGCGCCGCGCCTACGCCGCTTCGCTGCTGGATGCGGCGCACGACAGGCTCGGCGTCAACGCTGCGAATGCCTCGAATCTTGCGTTCGGTGGCGCTGTCCGACATGTCGGCGAACAGGCCGAGCATTTCCTTCAGCGCCTTGGCGCTCTCGCCGCCGGCGCGGCGCACGATACCAAGATGGTTGAGGCTCAACATGTTGACGATGCGCCACGCGACATCGCCGGTCGAGGCGGCGTCGGCTTTGCCGATCATCGATGTGAGCACCGGCTCGAGCGGTCGCGTCGGGCCGGCAACGCAGCGCACGTCGAGTTGCACGTCGTCGAGAAAACGAAAATCCGCGCCACCTTCGCCGATGGGCAGGTGTTCGGTCAGATGCCGGTTGGTGCAGAGCGCGCTCAGGCTGAGTTCGGCGACGCGGCTGACTTCATCGGCGTCAGATCGCTCGCCGAGCGAGAGAAACAGGTCCGTCCCGGTGTAGTCGGATTTTTGTCCGTATTTGCGCTCCTCCGCCGTGCGGCGGCGTGGGAGTCGGCGCACGGTGTAGCAGAGGCCAAACTGGCTTCGCCCCGCCGCCGCCGTGTACAGCGCCTCGACCGGAATCTTTTGCGGCTGTCCAGGAATATGGGCGAAAACATTGACGATGCGATTGGGCTCGAAATCGAGCGAGCGTGTTCGGTCCGGGACAACCTGATATTCGTGCTGGTTGGACTTGATCGGAATTCGGTCGAGCGTTTTTTCGAACAGATTAACGGCCGGCGCGGCATACAGCGCGAAGAACTCCTTGCGCACGGCGGCGGGAAGCCGCGTATTCGCCTCATCGAACGCCAGAACGATATCGATGCTTTTCGCCGCGAGCTTCGGCGCGATCGCGCCGAGCCCCTCAAGCGAGAACCCAAGAAAGCGCCGCGGGAAGGTGAAATATTCGCGCAGGAAGTCAAAGCCGCGGAACACGCGCTTGTCGTTTGTGACAAGCGCTTCTTCCTCGGCAAAGCCGATCTGCCGGAGCATGTCGGCATTGCTGGGCACGACAACCGGATCGCCGAACGAATCGAGATAACGAAAATACACGCCGCGACAATGCGCGAAGATCTGCTCGTACATCGCAACGGCGTCGGCTTCCTGGCCGAGCAGGTGAACCGTCAGGTTCTTGACGCGACACGCCGAGAAGCGCAACTCCGGCTTGGTCTGAGATTCGGAATCCGGCGGCTCGGCTTCTGGGTCTTCAGTGGCGCGCACCATCAGTTGCAGCCGTAGTCCCGCCGCGCAATCCGATCCGACAGGCAGACCAAGCGCCTGCAGCGGGCCGGGCGCGGAAAAATATTCCGCCTTGGCGATCTCAAACGGCCAAAGCGTTATCGGCGCCGCGAGCGCAAACCGGCACGCGACATTGCGCTCCAGCTCGCGGTAGGCGGCATCGAGATAGGCGCCGCGCGGAATCGCCCGGCCTTCGCGCAATGCTGGGTCGCCGAATTTTGGCCTGATCTGCGCCAACAACGCGGAAGGCGTCGGCGCGATGTAATGCGGGACGAGTTGCTCCAGAAGGTTGGTTGTGAACTCCGAAAACTCGTGCTTGATTTTGAGCTGCACCCGCGCCGCCAGAAACGCCGAGCCCTCAAGCAGACCGCCGATCATCGGATCGAGCCGATCGCCGATCAGCCCACCCAGACGCTCGGCGATGCCGGGATATTCCTCGGCAAACTCGGCTGCCTGCTCCTTGAGAAGCGTAAGTTCCCGATTGTAGAATTCGCGAAACTCGAGATTCATGCGCGCTTACTTCCGGTCGATCTTGATCTTGCCGGTGTCGACTTCAACTTCGGCGATGAATTCGACCGGCACATTGACGGGGCGCGTGCGCAAATCCGCCTTGACGACAAAGCGGACTTTCAGTTCGTCGACGCCGATGCTTGTGTCGCGTTTGGCGCTTATCGTCTCGCGCGCCAGCCGGGGCTCGAAATCGCCCAGCGCGATTTCGATTTCGCGGGCGATATCGTGGACGCGATTTTCGTCGAGCGTGCGTGAGCTTAGATCGGGAAAGCCGTGGTTCAGGATCGAACGCTTCACCGCGGGCGTCGATGACAGATCTTCGGCGGAGTTGAGATTGGTGGAATTCAGGAGACCGACAAGATCGATCATCACTTCTCGTCGAAGACCGGATTCGGAAATCGGTCCGCGTGTGGTTACGCGGCGCGCTGCGATGATGCGGTCGCCGCCTTCATCGTGCAAATCGAGTTTTTGTTTGGCGTCGCGTTTTTCATGCGCGGCGCGAAACGCATACATTAGGGGCGGCGCGAGGCGGTCATTGGTTGAAATAGCCATCGGCGTCACCGGGATTGCACTGCAACGAAGGGCGCCTCCGCGACCCCGACGACGGCCGGCTCACGCAGATGAGCCGACCGCATCGCGTTATCCTAGACCTTCTTGTTCTGCTTGACGTCGTAAGTCTGCTCGCCAGCCGGCTGCATTATGCCATCTGCGTCCTGAATGAAGTATTCCATCTTAATCTTGGCGTAGTTCAGGCTGAAGCTTTCTGACGGCAAACCGCCGCCCTCAGATCCGCCAGTGCTGTATGAGGTGATGTAAACCTCATTCAAAGTGTATTTCAAATAATCCTTCGGTGTGTCGTCGCCGCCGGTCTTGCGAATATGCAGCGTCGCCGTGGGATGATGCTGCCCTTTGGCGCAATTGATGAACAGCATTGTCGACGATTTGTCCATTGTCTTCTGTAAACTTATGTCCGCCAGGTCGGCCGTGCCCGCCGATGAGCCTTTGCCCAAACTGCCAGCAGCCATATTGGAAAGACCCCACGAAAAGCTCGAAATGTCGATTTTTGCTTTCAGCACCGAATCCTCCGATTCGCCTTCGACACCTTCGAGTTCAAGAATAATGTTACCAGCCATGATCTATCCTCCAGATAAGAGTTGAGCAGTTACGAATGCGGATCTTCGCGTTTGACTTGTCACGGGCCTCATCGCCCGATGCTCTTGTCTTACGGTCCGCAAAATCACCTTTCGCAATGTTGCGGACCGATCCAGGCGATATTTTTCGCTTCTTATTTGACGTCGGCGGGCAGGCTGGACACGAGGCTCATGCCGATGTCCATGCCCTCAAGCTGGAAATGCGGACGCAGATAGAAATTGGCCGAGTAGTAGCCGGGATTTTCCGGGTTTTCGACGACCGTGACTTTCGCCGCTGCGAGCGGTCTGCGCGCCTTGGTCTCTTCGCTGGAATTCTTCGGGTCGCCATCGACGTAAAGGGCGATCCATTGGTTCAGCCAGCGCTCGAGCTGTTCCTTTTCCTTGGTCGATCCGATCTTGTCGCGCACCATACACTTGAGATAATGCGCGAAGCGCGAGACCGCGAACATGTAGGGAATGCGCGCGGAAAGATTGTCGGACGCTGTCGCCTCCACCTTGTCATAGACCTTCGGCCGGTAAAGCGATTGCGCGCCGATGAACGCCGCCTTGTCGGTGTTCTTGCGGTGAACGATCGAGATCAGTCCCGACTTCGATAGTTCGCCCTCGCGCCGATCGGTGACGGCGATTTCCGTCGGGCATTTCAGATCCACGCCGCCGTCGTCTGTAGGAAATGTATGCGTTGGCAAGTTGATGACTTCGCCGCCGGACTGGACGCCGCGGATGCGAACCGTCCAGCCATATTCCTTGTAGGCGCGATTGATGTTGGCGGCCATCGCGTAGGCCGCATTCATCCAGCCGTATTTCTCGCCCTTGTGCCCGTCGGTGTCTTCTTCGAACGCGAACTCTTCGACCGGCTCGGACTTCGCGCCATAGGGCAGTCGCGAGAGAACGCGCGGCATGCACAAGGCGACGTAGCGGCTGTCGACCGAGTCGCGCAGCCCCTTCCACGCTGCATATTCGGGCGTATCGAACACTTTGCTCAGATCGCGCGGGTTGCTCAATTCAGTCCACGAATCCATTCCCAGCAAGTTCGGGTGCGCCCCCGTGACCAACGGGGCAAGCGCCGCCGAAGCGACCTTCGACAGATCGCGCAGCAATTGAATGTCGGTCGGCGTATGGGAGAAATGATAGTCCGCGACCAAGGCGCCATAGGGCTGACCGCCGAGCTGGCCAAATTCCTGCTCGTAAACTTTCTTGAACAGTGGACTCTGGTCCCAACGCGCGCCGGGAAAGAGTTTCATATTGCGATAAAGTTCGCTCTTGCCGACATTCATGACGCGTATCTTGAGCGTCGCGTCGGTCTCCGAATTGTAGACGAGATAGTGCAGCCCGCGCCATGCGCTCTCGAGCTGCTGGAACTCCTCGGCGTGGAGGATCTCGTTCATCTGGGCCGAAAGCTTCTCGTCGAGCCGGGCGATCATTTCCTCGATCGTGTCGATGACGTCGCCCTTGACGAGGCTGGAGTCGGCAAGCGCCTGCGTGACCAGCGTCTGAACGGCGTTCTCGACTTCCGTCGCCGCGCGTTCGCTGCGCGGTTTGAAATTTTGCTTGAGCAGCGCTGCAAAATCGTCGGATTCTACGACGCCAGCCGAGGCGACGTCTTTCTTTTCCTGTTGCGTAGCCATTTCCGCACCCCTGTTATTCCGCTGTGTCGTCAGTCTTCGGCTTTTCCGCCAGCTTGTCTTTCATCGCGGCCATCAATTGCGGGTCGGCGAGGAGTTTCTTTAGCGTGTCTTCGGCGGCGACCTTGCCGTCCATGTAGCGCAATAGATTCTGCAATTGCTCGCGCGCCTGCAGCAGCTTCGCGGTGGCGGGCACCTGGCGTGCGATCGCCGCGGGCGAGAAATCTTCCATCTTCTTGAACTTGATGTTAACCGAGAGCTTGTCGCCGCTTGCGCCGTCGCCGAGCTTGTTGCCCACTTTCATCGACAGGCCGGGTTCGATCGCCGCCATGCGGTTGTCGAAATTGTCCATATCGATGTCCAGGAAATTGCGGTCAGCCATGTCCGGCTTGACGACAGCCGAACTGTTGCCCGAAAGATCCGCCATCACCCCCATCACGAACGGCAACTCAACAAGTTGCTCCGCGTCGTATGGGTCTTCGTAGGTTATATGAACCCGCGGCTTTCGATTTCGTGAGATGAATTTTTGCCCTGAGTTGCTGTTGGAAGCCATGATTCCGATCTCCCTTCTAGAAACTTTATACAGAGACTAATCTTGAGCATATTCCAAATGGCGGATATCGCAACAGCGGCGAACCGACGATTGGTTTGTCGGTAAACTCTCTCAAGCAGCGCCGGACGTGTATTACGGGACGCTCGCCAGCACGGGGGTTTACGCGATAGACGTGAGGGCTTGAAGACGGATACGTGAGCGGCGGCTGGCGTTGGCGTCGCGCAGCGGCGTCTTGTGTTAGGGGGTCGGTATGAATCATGGGGGCGCCCCCAAGGGCGGACGCGATATCGTCGCTTACTTCGCCGGCTACCTTGCCAATCTCGTCAATGGCAACGATCATTTGAGCGACGCCGAGGAAGCGGTTGCGATCAGGCCGTTCTCGCTTTACGAGCGCGTGCGCCGGGCGTTGATCGCCAATCGCAAGTATTCCAGTGTCCTGGTCGGCGTATGGGCCTATCCGCCGCCAAACGATGCCGAAGACGCGGCGGATTTTTACTTCGATCATGTTCTCGATCGGCCGATCGGGGCGCGCGGCGAAGGGCCCTCATCGGCCGATAAGCTGGCGGCCCTCATCGTCGCGCGGGCGATCGGGCCATGTCCCGCGCCCGGCAAGCCGGGAACGCTGTCGACTTGGAAGGCGTTGGTCGCTGGCCCGACGAAACTGCGGCGCTTCAACGAGAAGGCCGATCTGTTCGAACTTTCAAACCGTATTCTGAAGTGTCTCGACGCGGCCAACCGACCTTACGCGGAGGTCCTGCGGCTGGGGCTTTGCCCGAAGGAATGGCTGGACGGCGACGAGGCGGTCGGCGTCAACACATTGAAGGGCGCCAACGCATTCCTTAAATCGCTGAAGTTGAAGATGAACGAACAATTTGGCCGCCGCCCGACCGCGCAGGAGCTGGCCGCCGCCTTCGCCCATGCGCCGGTCCCCGGCTACAAGGACGCCGCGGCGTTTGCCGCCGGCTTGCTGGGCTCGGCCATTCTGACCCGCATCGCGGGGCAGGACCAGACCTGGCTCACGTCCTTCGACCTGCTTGAGGCAACTCAGAGCGCCCTGCCGACCGAGGAGCCGGATGAGCCGCTGATGAGCCCCGATGAGGCGCAGCCGTTCCTGGCGGACGCCGTTGCGGCCAAGGTCATCGATGCGCAGGAACGCGATCTGCTGGCCGCGATCATGGGTGGCAAGTCACTGGCGGAGGCGATGGGCTCGAATTTGGCGCTGCGGCGGCGTCTGAAGAACGACTTTGACAACGACCTTGCCGCCTTCATCGAGGACCTTTCCACAAGAACGGCGCGCTTTATTTCGGCGGCGCAAATAGTCAGACCGTAAGAGCCGAACGAGCCGGAAAGTACCGCTGGCTGAAATTGTGCGCCGGGTTGGCGCGAGGAGATTTTGAGGAGCATTCATGTCTGGAAATTCAATTAATCGCGAGTCGGCTCGCTTTTTGCGGACCATTCGAGTAACGACGCAGACCGCGCTGGCGCTCGACGATCTTCGCCACGGCCGGCTCAACGAACGGCCTACCGCCGGATTCATGGCGCTCGCCGCGAAGGGACCACAGGAATGGCGCTTTCCCGCAGCGGGCCTGTTGAGCTCCGACGGTCTGGTGCTGGCCAGCCTCCTGCATGAGAATGAGGGGGCCCGCGTCGTCCAGCTTCAAGCTCAGGGCTTGGCGGGTCTCGCCACTTACGCTGATCGCGCCGCTCGTGTGCATTTCGGCGAAAATCTGACCCTGGACGGCATGTTTGATCGCGATGGCCGGTTGCACCTCGTCGTCGACGAGGCGGCGCTGAGCGAAGCCGATCTTTCAGCCTTTGATCTTGAGCTGCTGGACGCATCAAAATGACCGCTCGCGTCTTCGTGCCGCTGGTTGGCGCGAATGGCGAGGCGGCGCAGATGTTTGAAGCTATCGCGGGCGATGTTGCGCCCGATGCGCACCCCGCGCGCCTCCTCCCGCAGATCTCGGAGCTGTTCGATTTCGGCCTTTATGGAATCGGCCAGACCGTTCGCGAGGCGGTGGCGCGGTTCGTTGATGCGCGCCGCGCCAAATTGTGGCTGGCGCGCAGCAACGGCCGCGTCAATGCCTGGAACCTGCGAATTTCCGATCTGCAGGTCGGGCGGCTTTCCGATGAGAACGCGCGCTCCGCCGGCCTCGGCCTGGCGCTCGCGGCAATCTGCCAGGCGTTCGGCCGCGATCCCGGCGTCGTGTTCGCAACTGGAGAAATCCTTTTGCCGACACAGCCCGGCGCCCCGGTCGTCGCGATCGGTCCCGTTGGCGGCGTTCGCGGCAAATTGATGCTTGTCGGCGACTATATCGTCCAGCATCGGACCATCCTGCAGGACACGCAAATGCTCGTTGTCCTGCCGTGTAACGCCATTGATGGACGCCCGCTCACCGAGGCGGAAGCGCCGACAATCGCGCGGCTTCAGGCGGCCGCGCGCGAAGCGGGCGCGAAGCTCGAATTCATTTACGCCGATACGCTCGATGCTGTGGAACCAGCGCTGGGGCCGTTCGCGATGCGCGAAATCATTACGCCCAAGCGGACGATCAGCATGGTTTCAGGGCTGGCGATCGCCGCGTTGGCGTGGGCCGGCTGGGCCACGCTCACCCATGCGCCGGTCGATCTCGCCTGGGGCGTCGTGACGCCGCAGACCCTGACGCGCGGCCTTGAGACGAGCCCGCCCGAAAGCCTGCCGCAGCGGGCGCGCTACGATCAGGCGACCGACAAGTTGCAATTGCTCGGACCGTGCTTCGACGCACAACGCCAGCCGCTGGCGCTTGGCGGCGAAACGTTGGTGATGCGCGTTACTGCCCGTGATCGCGTGCCGTTTGCGAGCGCGCTGCGCCCGCCGCGTGTTTTCATCGCGTCAGTGTCGCGCGCTGCCGATCCCGTGATCCTTGACGCCAACCATTTTCGCTCGCTGAATAGCGCCCCGACTACGGCGAACGCGCCGCTGGATCTGATGATGGCCGTGCCGATCGAGCCGGTCGAGGACGAAGTGCGCCTGTTCGTCGTCGCGACGCGTGATCCTACGCTCGAAATTTCGGCGGTGCAGGACGAGTTGCGCCAGCGTTTGAAGGGACTGTCTGGCGCCGCGGTGTTGACGACGACGGCGACATTTCTGCAGGATCGTCTCGGCGCGGAAATCGCCTGGCAGTTCAAGGTGACCAACGATGCGAATGCTTGCCCGACCTGAAAAGAGCGCCATGTTCAGAAGGACATTGAAATCGGCGGCGGCGGTAGCGATTGGCTTCGCACTCGCCGCTATGAGCCAGCAAGCGGATAGCGCGCCAGCGAAGCTGTCGAGCGATTCCGACGTCGCGGCTTTTGCCGGGCGGCTGAAAGCCTTTTCTGGCGCCACCCGCGTGCGTTGGGACATTCTGGCCCAGACGCGCAGCGAGGCCGAGGCTGTGATCGCGCGCATCGGCCTGCAACTCGACCCATCCGATCGCTTCCTGCTGGCGCGAACCACCGGTCGATCCTTTGACGAAGATCCGGATTTGCCGCGTGGGGCGGGCGAGCCCGTCGCGACGATGTCCCCTATGATCGGCCAGGCGCAGTCCGGGCAAGCCTGTTCGTGGCAGGTCTGGGTTTCCGATCCCGAATTCCCTTCGCGGGGCGAGACCGCGGTCAGCGTGCCGCTCGCGCCGTTCGACAGATTGCCGGTCAGCTCCGCCGCGACATTTCGCGTTGGCCACACGGGATTGCTGCAATCGCATCTTTATGCCTTCGACGAGACGAGGCCCGGCGCGATCCGTGACCTGGCGATCGTCAACAATGTCAACATTCCTATCGCTGGCGGCCCGGACAATGAAACCGTGCTGCTCGCGTCGTCGCGCGAGCCCGCGCCGTATTTCGAAGGCGTCAAAAAAGCGCTTGTCGCAAGCGCTGGCGAGCGGCGCGATCTGGGCAAGCAATTGGCGCTGCGCGACAACTTGTTGGGAATGGGACGCGGCATTGGCGCCAACATCCAGCCGGTCGCGCCGAATATGGTCGTCGCCCGGAACGATACGTCCGCCAAGTCGCAGCGCGGCGCCAACGACCCGCCCGCCGATGCGACCGCCGGGGCGCTGATCGAACTCTGCCAGTACACGCTGATCCCGACCTCCAGCATTTCGCAGTAGCGGCCTCGGGTCTGGCCGCCGCGCAGCGGCCGCTGTCTCCGCGCCGTCGCCGCGACGATTCGCTCCCTCCCACGCCTGTACAGACGCGCCCGCTTCGCCTATTCAGGCGTTCTCTCAATCAATGCCGAGGAGCCGATCCCTATGGCCGAAGCCGGAACCAATGCGAACCGCCTTGTGACGGTGTTTGGCGGGTCCGGTTTTGTCGGGCGCCACATCGTGCGGGCTTTGGCGAAGCAGGGCTGGCGCGTAAGGGTCGGGGTGCGCCGTCCCGATCTCGCCAATTTCCTGCAGCCGCTCGGCGACGTCGGCCAGATTGTCGCCGTTCAGGCCAATCTGCGCTATCCTCAATCGATTCTTGCGGCGCTGGCTGGCGCCGACGCCGTCGTCAACGCGACCGGCATCCAGCGCGCCAGCGGGCGGCAGAATTTCGAGGCGGTGCACGTGTTCGGGCCGCGCGAGATGGCGCGAGCAGCGGCCAAGGCCGGCATTTCCAACTTCGTCCATGTCTCCGGCATCGGCGCCGACGCGGACTCGGCCAACGCCTATATCGCCAGCAAGGGGCGCGGCGAGGCGGCGGTTCGCGAGGCGCTTGCCGCCGCGATCATCCTGCGGCCATCGGTCGTTTTCGGGCCCGAGGACGATTTCTTCAACCGTTTCGCCGCGTTGGCCCGCTTCATGCCGGCGCTGCCGCTGTTTGGCGGCGGCGAAGCGAAGATGCAGCCGGTTTTCGTCGGCGACGTCGCCAAGGCCGCGGCAATCGCGCTGGCGGGCGGGGCGAAGCCAGGCGCGACTTATGAACTCGGCGGCCCGGAGGTGATGACGCTGCGCCAGATCGTCGAATATGTCTTGCAGACGACAGATCGCCGGCGCGCTCTGATTCCGCTGCCGTTCGGCGTGTCCCGGGTTCTCGCACAGGGAACGGAGATTGCCAGTTCGCTGACGCTGGGCCTCTTCCCGAAGGAGCTGACGACGACGCGCGATCAGGTCGAGTTGCTGCGCGCCGACAATGTCGTTACAGCCGCCGCGGTCGCGGAAGGGCGCACTTTGCAAGGGCTCGGCATCACCCCGCAGGGCGTCGAGGCGATCGCGCCGTCCTATCTCTATCGTTTCCGCAAGACCGGCCAATACGCAAGGAGCCGCCCGGCCTGACGCGCCGCCGCCTTGCCTATGGCGGCATCGGCCACTAGGTTTCGCTGCGACGCCACGTTCGAATGCCGCGCCCGG
>JAYUFK010000067.1:0-2383 GCA_043739325.1 Methylocapsa sp.
TGGCCTGCGCTACCGCGGCGGCGGTGACGACCTACCTTATGATGGAGAAGCGCGAGCTGCGCCAGTTCACCTCCGCCAAGGCCGAGGAACTGTACACGCTGGTCGAAGCGTTCGATCAGGGTCTCAGCGCCTATTTCTCCAAGACATGTTCGATGATCGCCGAGGGCTACGCCTACACCTCGAACGGCGACGCCAACTGGTCGAAACTCATGCAGGAGTCCGCGCGGGCGCGGATGCTGATCAGTTTCTACTTCCCCGCGCTGTTGCCCACCGCCAAGCGCGCCGACGCCGCTCTTTCGGCGACCGTCGGCGCGATGCGCCTGTTTCAGGCCGACCGGCAGGACGAACCGACGATTCTGGCGCTCGAACAAACGCTGATCGACATGCGCGAGACGCTGGACGCGCTCAAGCACGCGGTGGTGATGGCGCATCGCGACGGCGGCCGCCACCGGTTGACGCGGCGGCGGCATAAGACCGCCGCTCAGGCGCTGCGTATGGCGGCTTAAAGCGGAATCCGTTCAGGTTGTGTCGAGGGCGGGGAGTTCGGCGGGGTCATATCTCGCGGCCTGGAAGTAGTGCCAGCATTCGAGGGGGCTTGAAGAGACCTACGCAGCCCTCCAGGAAGGCGATGAAACCGGCACCTGCCGCCGCCAGCTTTCGCGGGATGACGAATGGAATGACCGCAAAGCCGTTTCCTTTCATGATCTTGAGAAGCACGACGAAGCGAGCAGATGCCGCGCGGTAATCCCAATGAATGCCCCTGCGGCGGCGGCCAGCACCAATTTCCCGCCGCAATTAATTGATAAACTTGGTGCTCTTTTAAAGCGCTTGGTCCAAGGGCGCACTCTGGTCGGGGTACTATAGATAAGGAGTAGAAGATGCTGAAATATCTTGTCATAGGGGCTTTTTCTGCCTTCACTTTGACAGTTACCCCAGCTATAGCTGATGACGACGGACTTAATCACTTCTTCCATGACTTTGGTATTCCCCATGCGCATGGTTATCATGAGCACGGAGACGAAGATCATCACTATGATTATGATCATCACCATGACTATCATCATAATTACGGGCATCATCATCATCATCATACCGACGATGATGAATGATTGGGCCGTAATTCCCGTGTTTTTACCCAGTGCGGGGAGTTCTCGCAACCATCCGGCAGAAGTTCCACTTACCGTCTTTGCGACGTAAGCTCTACAAAGGCGTTTCAACCACGGCTGCGATGGCGGGGCTGCCAGAAGCCGCTCGGCCTTCCCCTTCCATCCGTCGCGGTCTGCCCGCCTATCGTCTCCGCTGGCCGTTCGATTACTTCCGAGCGGACCTGTTCGCTGGCGTGCGCCGACTTTTTTTGAACGTGATGTCGTGGCGGTCGAAAAAGCGCCAGATCATCGAGGGCGACGCCTTCTCGCCTCGCATGCGTTCCAGACGACCGCGGATTTCGTTGAGGGTCAGGTCCGGTTTGCGTCGGTGAAGCCGCAAAAGGTAATCGGCATGCGTCTCGACGCGCCGGGAACGCGTGTCGCCGCCCATCGGCAACGGCGCGCAGCTTCCCCGTTCATGCAGCACCGCCACCCACCGGATCGCGCTGGCGAAGCTCACGCCGAAACGATGCGCCGCCGCCCGGCAACTCATGCCCTCTACACGAACCGCAGCAACCGTTCGCTTGCTCAAATCCAACGACAAAGGACCCATCGCGCGCCCCCTCCGAATCGGAGAACTCCAAGAATCACATTTTCAAGGCGTCGAGAATCCCAACCGATTCAACTCGGGCGGAAACGGCTCTAAAGCGTCGCGCCGCGGCAATTGCATCCCGCGCCCGCCGTGCTACGGTCGCAGGCGAATAGAGCGGGGCGCGCCGACGCCGCCCGCCGGGAGTTTTAATTTTGGCTTCAACGCAGACGTTGAGCCCGGGCGTCAGCGGACCGACGCAGGCGGAGGTTCGTCCGCCCTCGTCAAGGGTCTATGCAGCCCTGGACCTGGGCACGAACAATTGCAGGCTCTTAATCGCGCGGCCCGCCTATGGCGGTTTTCGGGTGATCGACGCCTTCTCGCGCATCGTGCGGCTGGGAGAGGGCCTCACCCAGAGCGGCCGGCTGTCCGACGCGGCGATCGAGCGCACCATCGAGGCGCTCAAGGTCTGCCGCGACAAGATGCGAAACCGAGGGGTTACGCGCGCGCGCCTCGTCGCCACCGAGGCGTGTCGCTCGGCCAGCAACGGCGCGCAATTCCTGCTCGACGTGCGCGACCGGCTTGGGCTGCATCTCGAAATCGTCGATCGGGAGACGGAGGCGCATCTGGCCGCCGCCGGCTGCGGCGAGCTGATCGACGACAGCGCCGAGGCGACCGTCTTGTTCGATATCGGCGGCGGCTCGTCCGA
>JAYUFK010000068.1:0-41071 GCA_043739325.1 Methylocapsa sp.
CTATCTCGGCACGGCTGTGAACCAGGCCGACGACATCACCAAGAAGGTCAAGGCCGATACCGGCATCACGATCGAATACATCTCGGCCACGACCGACGACGTGACCAAGCGCGTCATCACGCAGCCTAACTCGTTCGACGTGCTCGACACCGAATATTTCAGCCTCAAGAAGCTGGTGCCGTCGGGCAACATCCTGCCGATGAACGCCAAGCTGATCAAGGAATTCGACAACATCACGCCCGTCTTCAACAAGGGCCAGTTGCCCAATGGCAAAGTGATTGGCGATCAAGGCACCGCGCCCAAGAAGGTGATGTTCGTCGAGGGCGCCAATTCGACGAAATTCGCGACGGAAGTGACGCAATGGGTGACGTTGATTCCGACCGTCTATAACGCCGACACGCTCGGCATCCGACCCGACCTGATCAAGCGTCCCATCACGTCCTGGGCCGAGCTGCTGAACCCGGAATTCAAGGGCAAGGCTGCGATACTCAACATCCCCTCGATCGGCATCATGGACGCGGCGATGGTGGTCGAGGCGACCGGCAAATATAAATATCCCGACAAGGGCAATATGACGAAGGCCCGAAATCGACATGACGATGGCGGTGCTCACCGAAGCCAAGAAATCCGGCCAGTTCCGGGCTTTCTGGAAGGATTTCAACGAGAGCGTCAATCTCATGGCGTCGGGCGAGACGGTGATTCAGTCGATGTGGTCGCCAGCGGTGACGGCGGTTCGCACCAAGGGCATTCCTTGCGTCTTCCAGCCCCTTAAGGAGGGCTATCGCTCATGGGCCTCCGGCTTTTGCCTGTCCAAGGGCGTCACCGACAAGAAGGCCGAATGGGCCTATGAATTTGTCAATTGGTTCCTGTCGGGCTGGGCGGGCGCCTATCTCAATCGGCAGGGCTATTATTCCGCGGTTCTTTCCACCGCGAAGGCCAATATGGAGCCTTATGAATGGGCGTACTGGATGGAGGGCAAGCCTGCCGAAAAGGACATCAAGGGCCCCGACGGCTCGTTGCTGGAGAAGGCGGGCGCAACACGCGACGGCGGGTCGTATGACGACCGCATGGGCAGTGTCGCGTGCTGGAACGCGGTGATGGACGAGAACGATTACATGGTTCGCAAATGGAACGAGTTCATCGCGGCCTGATCGTCCGGCTTCACGCACTCGGTCGGGGCATGCGCGCTCCGGCCGATATTCCAGTTAAGGAAAGCGCGCGCTTCCATGCCGGCTTCAAACGAACTCATCGCAAAGCCCGGGGTGCCCGCCTGGATTCGGGCGGCGCCGTTCGCGCTCGTGTTCCTCGTTTTTTTCGTTCTCCCGCTGGCCTTCGTCGCGATCGTCAGCTTCTGGGACTACAACGATTACGGGATGTTGCCGGCGTTCACGACGCGCAGCTACAGCGAGAGCTTCGAGGGCTGTCTGACGCAACTGCCGGATCTATGCACGATCCTCAAAACTTATGTCTCCACCGCGAAATTCTGTTTCATCGTCTGGCTGGCGACGCTGATCGTCGGGTTCACGATTGCCTATTTTCTCGCGTTTCACCTCAGGAGCGTCACCACGCAGATGGTCCTGTTTCTCGTTTGCACTATCCCGTTCTGGACATCCAACGTCATCCGGATGATTTCATGGATACCGCTGCTTGGCCGCAACGGGTTGGTCAACCAGACGCTGATTGGCGCCCATGTGATCGAGCAGCCGCTTGAGTGGCTGCTCTATTCGCAATTCTCCGTCGCCCTGGCGTTCGTCCATTTGTTTACGTTCTTCATGGTCGTCCCGATTTTCAATTCGATGATGCGCATCGACCGCAGCTTGCTTGAAGCGGCCACAGACGCCGGCGCCAACGCGGCGCAGACGCTGTGGAACCTCATTATTCCGCTGTCGAAGCCCGGCATTGTCATCGGCTCGATCTTTGTCGTGACGATCGTGATGGGCGATTTCATCACCTTCGGCGTGATGGGCGGCCAGCAAATCGCCTCCGCCGGCAAGGTTGTGGAAACGCGGCTGAATGCCTCGCAGTTTCCGCCGGCGGCGGCCAACGCGGTTATTCTGCTCGCGGTGACCTTGCTGATCATTATCGGCCTCAATCGCATCGTCGATGTGCGCAAGGAGCTCTGAGCGATGGGTGAGGGGCGCAGCGCATCGTTCTATTGGCTCGCGGCGTTTTTCGCCGCTTTCGTGGCGTTTCTTTACGGGCCGATGATCGTCATCGTGGTGCTGTCGTTCCAGGGGCCGCAGGGCGGTCTGACCTTTCCGTTGAACGGTGTTTCCCTGCACTGGTTCGAGCGGCTTTGGCACGGCGGCGGCATCGTCGATATTTCAGGCGCTTTCAAACGTTCGCTTGCCCTTGGCGGCGTGGTGATGGTGCTGACGGTATTGCTATCGCTGTCAGCGGGGCTTGCCTTCCGCAAACGATTTTTCGGCTCCGACGCGCTGTTCTTCGTCGCCGTCGCGAGCCTCATTGTTCCCTCGATCGTGACATCTCTGGGGATAGCGCTCGAATTTCGTCTGCTTGATGATTTTCTCAAAAACCATGGCCCCGCCTGGATGACGGATGGCTTGAACACGACGATGGGCCTGTACACGTCCGGGCTCGGCGCCCATCTCACCTGGTCGCTGCCGTTTGGCCTGCTGGTGATGTTCGCCATCTTCAATCGATTCGATGCGCGTTACGAGGAGGCGGCGCGCGATCTGGGCGCCACGCCCTGGCAAACCTTCCGCTTCGTTGTGCTGCCGATCATCCTGCCTTCGGTGATCGGCGTCGGCCTGTTTGGCTTTACGCTGTCATGGGACGAAATCGCGCGTTCGAGCCAGGCCATTGGCGAACACAACACCTTACCGATGGAGCTGCAAGCCTTGACCACGACGGTGACGACTCCCGACATTTACGCCCTCGGCACCGCGACGACCGGCGTGTCGTTTATGGTGATCGCGGTCGCCCTGGCGGCGATTGCGCTGCTGCGCGCGCGTCAGGCGCGTCATGGCTCCGACGCCGGCCAGGCTTGAGGGCGATCGTGCATGAAAATCAGCGTCATCAATCCCAACACCAGCGCCAGCATGACGATGCGCATTGGCGCGGCGGCGCGCGCCGCGGCGGCGGCGGGAACAGAGATCGCCGCGTCAAATCCGGGCAGCGGGCCGGTGTCGATCGAGGGCTATTACGACGAGGCGTTTTCGGTCCCCGGTTTGCTTGAGGAAGTGTTGAAGGCGGAAGCCGCGGGCGCACAGGCGTTTGTCGTCGCCTGTTTCGACGATACCGGTCTTGAGGCCGCCCGCTGCTGCGCGCGTGGTCCGGTGATCGGCATCGGCGAAGCGGCCTTCCATCTGGCCTCGCTCGTCGCCTATCGCTTCAGCGTCATCACGACCCTGGCGCGCTCGATCGCGCCGATCGAAACCAATTTGCTGAAATACGGACTTCAGCGGCGCTGCGCTCGCGTGCGCGCCTGCGACATCGCGGTTCTGGCGCTCGACGATCCCGCTTCCGGCGCCCGCGACAAACTTTCGAAGGAAATACAACAGGCCAGGCAAAACGATCATTGCGACGCGATCGTGCTGGGCTGCGCCGGCATGGCCGACCTCGCGGGGTCCCTCTCGCGCGAGCATGGACTGCCGGTGATCGACGGCGTCGTCGCCGCCGTCAAACTCGCTGAAAGCTTGGTGGCCCTGGGCCTTGCGACGTCGAAAGTCGGCCCTTACGCCGCGCCGATCGCCAAATCGTTCACCGGGATGTTCGCGCTAATGGCCGCAAGCGCGCGCTGACGCCAACCGGCAAGTTTCGGTTCGCAAGCGCGGTTGTTCTACAACCTGCGAATGGCGGTCGAGCGAAGCACGCGCTACTCCGTCGCGGCCGTCACCAAGCGAATTTCGGCATGAGATAGTCCGGGCATAACCCCTCCTGCCGCCAAAGGGCGCCGAGCTCTTCCAATGTCGCCCCAGCCAACACGCCCGTCCGAACGAGAACGCTTGCGATGCCGAAGTCGGACGCGCCACGCACATCATGCGCAATGCTATCGCCAACGGCGAGGATGCGGTTTTTGGGGATGCCTTCGCAAGCTTGCAAGGCGCGTTCATAAATTGCGGAATGCGGCTTGCCGATTTGCGTGACTTGGCCGCCCAAGGTTTGATAGATCTGCGCGATGGCCCCGGGGGCGGGGGCCTGACCGCCGCCAATCAGCATCCAGATGTCCGGGTTGACGCAGAGCGCGGGGACGCCGCGTCTGGCCGCCTCGCCCAGCAGCGCCGCGTATTCGACCAAGGAAGTCGCCGGCGCATCGCTTCCCGCAATCAAGAGAAAGTCGGCGGACTCGGGAGCGTCGGTAAAGCGCAAATCGAGATCGTCAAGGCCATAGTCTTCGCCAGCGCGGCCGACGACATAGGCGCTGCGCCCCAATTTGAACGGCGCGTCAAAAGTCCCCGCCCGGATTCCCCTCCACGCTACCTCGCCGGAGCTGACCACTGCATGAAGCCAACGCTCGGGAACGCCGACATCGGCCAGGCGCCGCATATTGGGCGCGGCGCGCTTGCCCGAGTTGGTCAAAACGATCAATTTTTTGCCTGCGG
Organism: Methylocapsa sp.; assembly: GCA_043739325.1. Classification (GTDB taxonomy): domain Bacteria; phylum Pseudomonadota; class Alphaproteobacteria; order Rhizobiales; family Beijerinckiaceae; genus Roseiarcus. The sequence continues at coordinate 4,566 of JAYUFK010000068.1, forward strand.
CGTGAAGCCTTTGAAGAGCGTCGATGACGCCGTCATAGGGTCGCTCGCCATCGTGCAAGACGCCGAATTGATCGAGGAAATACGCGTCGAAACACTCGTCGATTACGCTAAGGCCGGAAATCATAGGCGGCTGTGTCATCTTAGCGCTCCCTCAACCCGCGCCACGCCAGCAGCGCCGCCCCCACCGCTGCCTCCTCGCTGGCGGGTTCGCGGAGCGGCACGCCAAGCACCCGCGCGCGCAAGTTGGCCCAAGACCTATTCCTTGCGCCGCCGCCAACTGTAAACACATTAGCGAGCGCGGGGCCGCCAAGCTCGGTCATGCGTTGGTAGGCCAGAGCCTCCACATTGGAGATGCCTTCCAGCAGAGCTTGCAGAAACCGCGCATCGTCCGACGGCCGAGGGCTGACACGCGATTGCATTTTCGGGTCGTATATCGGGAAGCGTTCGCCGACGCCCGAAAGCGGGTAATAGTCGAGCCCGGTCGGTTTATCGACGGCCATTTGCGGCTCGAGCGCGACCATTTGCGCAGTGGTAAAAAATTTGAGCAACGCCGCTCCGCCAGAATTCGAGGCCCCGCCCGCCAGCCAAAGATCGCCGATGCGATGGCTATAGAGCCCATATTGCGGCGCGAATATCGGCCTGTCGGACAGGAGTTTCACCACGAGCGTCGTGCCAAGCGAGGTCACCCCATCACCAATTTCGTGCGCGCCGGTTGCGAGAAACGCCGCGCATCCGTCCGTCGTGCCGGCAACGGCCTTGACCGAAGTGTTGAAGCCGAATCGCTCTTGCATGGAGGCGGAAACCGCTGCTACGGCCGTCCCCGCCGGGACGACTTCGGGCAGCCAATTTCGCGGAATCGCCAGCGCTTCGAGCCAGTCTGGCCATTTCCGCCGTACCGGATCGTAGCCCGTCTTCAAAGCATTGTTCTCGTCGCTGACCCCAAAGCGACCAGAAAATTGCGCGAGAATCCAATCCGCCTGATGCAGAACGTGCGCGACGCCCGCAAGATTCGTGAAAGCCAACGCGCGGCCGAGCGGCGAAGTGGCCCCATGCGCCGCGGTTTCGGGAGGGGCGACTTTCGCGATCATTTCGGCGGCAGCTTTGGCCGAACTGTCGTTGTACAGGCTTGCCGGCGCCAGCGCGCGGCCCGCCGCATCGACGGCGAGGATCGTGCCGGAGGTGCCGTCGACGCTCAATGCGCCGATGCGTGAGAAATCGACCTTTGCGCGAAGCGCGTCGAGAACCGAACAAACGGCATTCCACCAGACCGCGGGGTCCTGAATCGCCCGGTCGCCGTCGCGTTCTGGAGCCGCCATCGCGGTCGAAGCGGCGGCGGTGGTCATGTGGGCCGCATCGGTCGCGACGGAGCGAACGCCCGAAATGCCGATGTCTATGCCGAGGGCTAACGGTTCGTTCATGGCGGACCTTTCCATTGCATCGCTACGCGCCTCCTTGATCGGCACGTTCCGGCGCTCGACCGCCATCGACCAATATGACGTCATTCATCGGCTTTCGACCAAGGTCGGCGGCAAGTATTTTTCGATTCCCGCGCCGTTTATCGCCGACTCCGCCGCGTATCGCCAGGCTTGGTCCTCCACAAGCGAACCCCAAGAGCCTACGCCACATCGGCCGAATCAGCCCAAATTGCGGCGCAAAGCCACAATTCTTTTGTCGCGCCTTCTTGGGAATTGCGCTATCAGCCGGGCGCGACGGGCTGTCCGGTTTGACGACGGCAGTGATTCGTCAGGAGGCTGGTTTTGCATCGACGTAAATTTTTGGCCGCTGCGGCCGGTCTCATCGGCAGCGGTTTCGCCGCGCGCGGCGCGTTCGCCAACGTGCCCTCGGCGTACACTTTCGACATGGCGCCGCCGATGGACAGCCGTGAGAAGTTCATTGCATGGGGCGTCGCCAACCGCGGCGAGGAGCCGAAGTTTCTTGGCGAGCGCTTCGACCGTTTCGGCGCGATGGCGCGCAACGAGGATTTGCTCGACGATCGTCACAAGCGCGCCTTCCTGATGACGCCGCGCGAGAAATTCGTGCTGCCGCAAAATCTCGGTCGCGCCTATGAACACGCCTTCCTCGACATCGGTTTTGGCGTCACCATTTCAGGCCCGCATATCGTCGGGCGCATGACTAGCACGATCGATCCCAAGCCCGGCGAGCGCGTGCTCGAAATCGGCACCGGCTCGGGCTATCAGTCGGCCTATCTGTCGCACCTCACCAACAACGTCTACACGATCGAGATCATCAAGCCGCTGGCCGAGCGCACGCGCAAGACTTACGACGAATTGATCGCTGACGGTTACAACGAGTTCGCGTCGATCAGCAGCAAGAACGCCGACGGCTATTACGGTTGGGAAGAATCCGGGCCGTTCGACAAGATCATCGTCACCTGCGGCATCGACCACATTCCGCCGCCCTTGCTGCAGCAGCTCAAGGTCGGCGGCACGATGGTCATCCCGGTTGGGCCTCCCGGCGCGCAGCGCGTGCTGAAAGTCGTGAAATCGCAGGGCGCCGACGGCTCTATCACCGTCGCCCGATCCGACATCTACGGCGGCAAGATCGTTCCTTTCGTTCCCTTCACCAAGCTCGAAGGCGATGCGATCAAGGGGACGCATAATAACTGAGGCGTCCAATCCCTTCTCCCGCTTGCGGGAGAAGGTGTCCGCCGCAGCCCGCAGGGCGAAGGCAGACGGATGAGGGCGGCGTGAGCGTTTGCGACCCGCTGATGGCCCGAGGCATTTGCGTTCGCGACTGGAACAACGAAGGATCGACGCCGCCCCTCATCCAGCGCTTCGCGCCACCTTCTCCCGCAAGCGGGAGAAGGGCGTGAGAGGATATGGCGCAGCTTCGTCGCAGGAGTCTTCGAATTGAATGACCGCGCTGTAGTTGGAATGGACGGCCTGTCGATTGCCGCATATGCGCCCGTTCCGAACAGCGATCTCATCCTCGATGGTCGCCAGCGGCTCGCGCTCTACCTCGCGGTCGGCCTTGCCGCCGGCGCGGTCATCGCGCTGCAGATCGACATCATGCGGGTGTTCTCGGTCGGCAGTTGGGCGCATTTCGGCTCGCTCGTCGTCTCCCTCGCGATGCTCGGCTTTGGCCTCACCAGCGCCGTCATGTGCGTCGCCAAGGATTGGTTCGCACGCAACTGGCGCATCGCCGCCAGCGTCGCTCTGGCGCTGTTCGGGCCGCTCGCCGTCGGCGCCAATCTCTACATCCAGCAGCTCGGCTTCAACGCGATTTTTCTCATCTCCGATCCCGCGCAGAAATGGAAACTGCTGGCGATCTTCCTATCCGCGCTGACGCCGTTTCTGGCCGGCGCGGTGTTTCTGGGCTGCGTCTTCCTCAAGAGCAATCGCACTTTTGGGCGCGTCTATTTCGCGGATCTGGCGGGCTCTGGCCTCTGCGGCCTCGTCTTCCTCGCGGCGATGTATCTGTTCAAGCCGGAAAACCTGATCGCCGCGCCGCTGGCGCTGTGGCTCGCCGCTGGTCTTGCCTGGGCCATCGGGCCGGGCGGTCTACGCTTTGCCGCGCCGATCGTCGTCATGGCGGCGCTGGCATTCGGCGCGCACTTCGTCGCCGCGCCGGCTTATGGAATTAGCCGCCTCGCGGTCAACGACTACAAGGGCGTCGCCTACGCCCGCAAATTCCCCGACGCCAAGCGCGTCTTCGAGAGCGTCTCGCCGTTCGGCTATCTCGAGGCCTATTCGAGCTCGTACTTGCATTTTGCGCCGGGCCTCTCCGACAACGCCGGGTTCAATCTGCCGGAAATGCCGGCCAACGCCTATCTCGCGCTGTATATCGATAGCGATGGGCCCATCGGCATCATCCGCAATCTGCCGGATAAGGACACCGCGTATTTCCGGTTCCTGCCGATGTACTACCCTTACGTCATCAAGAAGAATCCCAAGACCTTCGTGACGCAATTTGGCGGCGGCATTTCCACCGCGCTGGCGCTGCGTTCGGGCGCGTCGAACGTCACTGTCGCCGAGGGCAACCGCGCGGTGCTCGAAGCCTTCCGCGATCCGGTCATTCGCGATTTCACCGGCGACATCCTCAGCAAGGTGCGCGTCATCGATTACGAGGGCCGCCACTTCCTCGCCCATACCGACGAGCGCTTCGATATCGTCGACCTGAGCCTTGCCGATTCCATCGGCCTGTCCAATCCCGGCGGCTTCTCTGTCGTCGAGAAATTCGCCTACACGCAAGAGGCGATGGAAACCTACATGCGCGCGCTGAATGACGGCGGCGTATTGTCGGTGACGCTATGGAACAAGGAAGAGCCGCCCAAATCGGTGCTGAAACTCTATGCGACGATGGCGGCGGGGGCGCGGAAGATCGACGCGCCGCATCTGGCGGATTCATTCTTCGTCGCCTCGTCGTATCTGTCGACGGCGACCGTGCTGTTCAAGCGCGGCGGTTTTAGCGCTGACGAAATCGACGCGCTGCGCAAGCATACGCACGCCATGTCGTTCGACGAGATCTACTCGCCCGGCATTTTCTACGATGGCTCGCAAACGGATCGCACGCTTCAGGGTTACGTCGAGCAGATTTTCTCGGGCGCTGCCGGCGGTCCCGCCGCCCCAATCCCGGCCACCGACGCAACCGCCGCCGCCGATCCGACCGCGCCGGCCGACCCGACAGGACCCGCCGATCCCACCGGACCCGGCGCCGACAATGCCGACAATGGCGTTGTTCCCGCGACCGTCATGGGCCGCCTGACCTGGCATGCGCTCATCAACGATGAATGGCCTGATATCGCCAAGCGCTATGTCTTCAATACGCGGGAGCTGACCAACGACGCGCCGTATTTCGCCGCCTATGTCAAAACCGCCGACCTGCCGCGCATTCTCGACCGACTTGAACTGCTGCAGGACGAGTGGGGCTATCTCCTGATCTGGGCGACGCTTTGCGTCGCCTCCCTCACCGCGGCGGCGCTGCTCGCCATCCCTGTAGTGTTCGGCTGGCGGACGGTGTTCTCGAAATCGCCTGGCAAGTTTCTCACCATCGTTTATTTTGCCTGTCTTGGCGCTGGCTACATCATGGTCGAGGTCGGTCTGATCGCGCATTTCGTCATGGCGCTCGGCAACCCGACAGTTTCCGCCTCGGTGCTGATTACCGGCATGCTGGTGTTCTCCGGTCTTGGCGCGCTGCTGTCCGAGCGCATCCTGCCCAACATGCGCGTCGTGATGCCGGTGCTGTTCATCGCGATCGCGGCGATCCTTGTGGGCTACGCGCTGTATCTCAACGTCGCGCTCGATGCGATCGGCGCTTATCCTTATGGCGTGCGCTTGCTGCTGGCGTTCGCCATCATCGCGCCGCCGGCATTCCTGATGGGCTTCCCCATGCCCACCGCGATGACGACACTGGGACGTCTCGGCAAGGATCACATGTTCATCTGGGCGTGGGGCGTCAACGGCTGCTTCTCGGTGATCGGCGCCGCCGCCGCGCCGGTGATCGCCACGAATTTCGGGCTGGGGGCGGTGATTGAGATTGCCGGCGCTGCCTACCTTCTGGCCTTGCCAGCATTCTTCGGCGTAATATCCTCGGGCGCGCCGCGTCGAATCGCATAGGCAAGCGCCGCGTGATCTGCGGGGACGTCAGCGATGAATGAAGGTACGCGCGACATGAATCGTCTGCTGTTTCTTGTGGCGGCGACGGCGCTGTCGCTCGCGGGCTGCGCCGGGGCGCCGAATGTGAGTCCGCATATTTCCGCGCCATCGCCTACCGCCGCGCCCGGAGCGCCGAGATTCTCGCAGAGCGGCAACGTCAACATCGCCTATGCCGACTTCCGCACTTCAGCATTTCCCTATCGCGGGCTGATTCCCACCAAGGACAAGCCCGAGGGCGACAAGCCGTTCATCGATGCCAATTACGACGGCCGGCTCGGGCACAATTCGGCGCGCGGCGGCGTCTATTTCGAGGATACGACCTACAACAACCGCAGCGTGCTGCTCGCCGCGCCAGCCGATTTCGACGCGCATCGCGCCGCCGCGATGGTGGTGTTCTTCCACGGCAATCAGGCGACGCTGTCGCGCGATGTCGTCGATCGCCAACAGACGGTGCGCCAGTTCGCCGATTCCAATCTGAACGGCGTGCTGATCGCGCCGCAACTCGCTCTCGACGCGCTCGATTCAAGCGCCGGGCGGTTCTGGCAACCCGGCGCGCTAGCGGAGTTCCTCGACGAAGCCGCCAATAAACTCGCCAAACTGTATCCCGATGCGCCGCGCGGCGTCTTCCATCGCATGCCCGTCATCATCGTCGCCTATAGCGGCGGCTACCTGCCGGCGGCCTATGCGCTGGCGCATGGCGGGGCGAGCGAGCGCGTGCGCGGCGTCGTGCTGTTCGATGCGCTGTATGGCGAGGAAGACAAGTTCGTCGATTGGATCGAGCGCGCCCATAGCCGCGCTTTCTTCGTCAGCGCCTATTCGAAATCCTCGCATGACGAGAATGAGGGCCTGCGTCAGCGCCTGGCGCAAGAAGGCATCGAGTCGATGAGCGCGATGCCGGACCACCTGCACGGCGGTACGGTCGCGTTCATCGACGCCGGAGACGTCCGGCACGAGGATTTCGTCAATCTCGCGTGGACCAGCGATCCGTTGCGCGATGTGCTTTCAAGAGTTTCGCGGTAGAGCGCGACGATGATCCCACGCGGATCAATCGCGCTCCAAGGCAATCAGCCTCTAGTGATGGAAGAATATCGCCAGCAGGATAATGATCGGGATCGGCACGCCGATCAGCCAAAGTAAAATTCCGCGTCCCATGATGAGTCCTCCGGGGTTTGTGCGACGTCAAGGTGAGGCTGCACTAAAATTGAACTTGGTTCGTTGCGTGACAGCCTGCCGTCAGCGGCGGTGTTGTCGCCCTCACGGCAGGCTCGCAATCAATGACCTGTCGGGTCCGCGCCTCGCGCAGCCTCGAACAGGAACCAGGTTCGGCGTTCTGTTTCATCGATATAAACTTCGAGCAGACTGGCGCTGCCCGAGTCGTGATGCTGATCGCAAAGTTCGTGCGCCTTGCGCATGGCCGCCGCCATCGCCTTGTTGTCGTCGAGCAGCGCGCACAGCATATCGAACGGCGCGACGAAATCAGCGTCGCTATCCTTGATGCGCGCCAGTCTCGCGACGTGCGCGATCGAGCGCAGCGTCGTGTGACCGAGTTTGCGCACGCGTTCGGCAAGCGGATCGATCGTCGCGAAAATCTGGTCCGATTGTTCGTCGAGCATCAAGTGATAGTCGCGAAAATTCGGCCCGCTCATGTGCCAGTGAAAATTCTTGGTCTTGAGATACAATGCGAACGCGTCGGCGACGAGCGGGTTCAGCGCCGCCGCGATCGCCGTTGTCGCCTGTTTGGATAAATCCGACGGGGTGTTCAACGCCGAGCGCTGCGTATCGCTTGTTTCAAGCCGTTTGACATTCGCCATTGTTAAAACTCCTGCGATGGTTCAGTGCGACGCCGCCGCTCCCGCGCTGTCGTAACCGCGGCGCGAAAAATCTGGATCCGAAAGAGCGATCAATTTTCGCCGATCGGCGCGAGCGACCGACATGCCGAACGTCACATGGCGCGACGTCGCAAGAAAGGGTCGGAAACTACTCAGACCGAGGATTGGTCGCGCTAATTCGATTCGAGCGCCGCGAGCCGCTCGCGCGCCGCGCCGACGCCGGCGGCAAGCGCCTTGTTGTAATAATCGCGGGCGCGGACGGGATCGCCCTTGACGCCGATGGCGCCGAGGCCCGCGAGCGTGGCGGGTTCATAGGTCTCGCCGAGCGCCATGAGCGCGCGCGCATCGCCTTCATCGGCGGCGCGCAGCAGCACCGCGCGCGCCCCGGCGATATCGCCGTTCGCCAGGGCGACAAGGCCTTGGGCGCAAAGCTGCCGCGCCTTGTCGCTCACAGGCGCCGGCGCCGGCGCAACCGCAGGTTTCGCGATATCCGCGAATGCTCTGGCGTCTGCGCTGGCGAATGCAAGCGAGCGGGTCGGAGCTTGCGCACCTGGGGTATTGATCGCCGGAGTAACCCGCAGCGCCTCCGCCAGCTTGACCAACGCCGCGCTCTTGTCGGGATCGCTTAACGTGGCCGTCGCGGACGCTGTTGTCGATGCCGACTTTGTGACCGACGACGCCAGCGCGGGCTTTGCCACAAACACCGGCTTGGCGACAGCCAGTTTCCCGGCGGTGGGCGCATCCTGGAATTGCGGCACGAGGACAATGCCTAGCGCAACCGCGGCCAATGAGGCGCAAACGCCTGCGCTGATCTTGATTAGACTGGACATTTTCGGCCTCCCTTCATTGCGCCGCACGCCACTTCATCAAGCTGTCGTAAAGCCTATCCGAGTCACTCCCGCTCGGACCTTGATCCGAGGCGATCGCCGATTGTGCAAGCGTTTTGAAATTGTCGAGCGCGTGGCCGGCGTCGCTCTTGCTCTGTTCGACCCAGCCTTGAGCGGCGGCCAGTCGCGGCCAGCCGTCGATATTGGCGGCCAGATTGACGTCCTTCCAGCCAGACGAATTGCCCGCGCTCGCGAGGGTCGCGAAATGATCGAGAAATTGCGTGACGAACGGGCCGAGCTTCCCGACGCGGGGACTTGATGGCGCCGCGTCCAGCGCAACCAGCGCCATGCCGACGCTGAGCGTGTCGACGGTTTCATTCGGACGAATCAGATTGGGGTGATCGGAACTGGTCAGCCGGGCCGGGCTGTAAAGCGCCTGCACCGCCGGGGACCAAGGCAAACTCAGGACATGGAAGCGGCCATCGCGACCAAAATCGGCCAGACTTTTCGAAGCCTTGCCGCCGATTACCAACACGGCGTCGAGCTTGCCGTCCGACATATCGCCGAGCGCATCGGCGAGAAACCCATTGCTGAACTTCGGCGTCACATTAAGGCGCGAAAACAGCACCGCGGCGCTTGCCGCGCTCGCGCTGTCGCCCGTTTCGACGTTGACGCGGCGCCCATTGAGCTGGCTCACATCATTGATGGAGCGCGGCGTTATGATTTCGATCGGCTCGTTGATCAGCCGCGCGACATAGGGCGCGCGCTCCTTCCAGTCGGGCGGGTTGTTGTGCGCCGCCAGCAGGACGTCCACCGGCGCAATCGCGAAATCGGCCGAGGCGCTGGTTACTGCTTTGCCGATCGCGGCGAGAGTGGTCTTGCCGGCGATAGCGTGCAGCCGCACACCATTGGCCTGCGCTTGCGCCGTTAACTCGGTGGCGATGCGGGCCTCGCTCGGCTCGCTGGAATCGATCAGGATGGAATAATCGTGATTGCCCGCGGATGCCGCGCCAGCGGCGGTCGAAGCATGGCTGTGGGCGCCGGGGCCATGGCTGGGGCCGTGCCAGAGCACGCGATGGCCGTTGCGAAATACCGGCTTGTCGTAGGGGGTCATTCCGGCGGGGACTTGCTGGGCGCTCGCTCCGGATATCGCCGCCGCGAACACGAATCCAAGCGCCGTCGCAAGAGTTGCGACGCCCAGGGCCTCCCCAAATCGACCGGTTCGCGAGGCTTTGCGCCATCGCGATGCGGCCATTCGCCAGCCGTTTTGGCGGGCTTCAGTACGCGGTACTCTCGATGTCATGGAGGCATGCTTCGCTGGAAAATGCGACCTCATCAAGGCAGGACGATTGGATTTTTTACCCGGAAGGTGCTGAACAGCAACCGTTATTTCAGATTCGCACAGCGCCAGGCGCTAGCTCGGGTCCGACGATTCTTGGTTAATTTCGACGATCTCCGGCCCCTCAAGCCACACCAGCAGGCAGCGAAATTTCCGGCCGGGATAAAGCGGCGCGAGCACGGCGCGGTATAACGTTAATTGCGCCGCATAGGTCGCCCGATCGCATGAGTGAGCGGACGCGCCGCTCTTGAAATCGGCGATCGTGACGCGCTCAGGTTCCACCGCGATGCGGTCGATTCGCCCGGAAAACGGCGCGATTCCACCGTCTGGCGTCGGGATGTCGCCGCCTATGGCGACTTCGGCGCGCGCCCCCGGACCAAACAGAACGCCGAGATCGGGATGCCCGATGACCGCCAGGATCTGATGCGCTATCGCGTCACGTTGTTCGGAACGAAAGGCCGGGCCGCGCGCGTCAAGAAAACGCTGGGCGGCGCTGGCGCGATCGTCAGGCGAAATCTCTGGCAGATATTGCAGCAACGCGTGTGCCAGACGGCCGGCCTCAAGCCGCTTTTCCTGTGCTCCGGGGTCCGGGGCGCCGGTTTGCCGCGCCGCCGTGCGCGTCGCCCGCACTCTGGGGGCGGCCCTTTCCGGCTCCAGACGAGTATTGAGCCAGGCCGGGGCCGCCTCCGCGCCGGCGCGATTGGCTGTGGGGGCGCCTGGCTCGCCATGCGAGGCCGCGCCCATACGCCAAACCTTCTCGGCCGGGTCCCACGGCGCCGGCGCTTCAACCAGCGATTGTTCGAGGCCAGCGCGCGCCATCTCGTACCAGCAATCGCGCCCGCGGCCGCGCGAGCCGTGAAAGCCGCAGATTATCAGCCGCTCCGCCGCGCGGGTCATCGCGACATACAGCAGGCGGCGATGCTCGCCCGCGGCCGCCTCGCTGACGGCGGCCCGGGCGTTGGCGATGGCTTGCGGGTCGTCGCCCATACGCGGCGACCAGGCGATCAGCGGCGCCTCGCCTTTCGCCGCGTCGCTCAGCTCGAACAATTTCGGATCGTGGCGGGCGCTCAGCGAAAAGCAGGTGTCGGGGAGAAACACGACGCTCGCCTCGAGGCCCTTGGCGGCGTGGATGGTCATGACGCGCACGCTGTCGCCCTGGCTCTCCATATCGCGCTTTACCTCGATCTCGGCGTTCTCGATCTCGGCCAGGAACAGCGTCAGCGACGGCGGCCCGTGCTGCTCGAACTTCAGAGCCGCGGAGAGAAACTCATCGATTGCCTCGCCCGCCTCGGCGCCAAGGCGCGACAGCAACGCCTTGCGGCCGCCATCCTCGCCCAGCAATTGCGCGTAGAAGGCAAACGGCGTCAGGGTTTTCGCCCGCTCGCGCCAGACCTCGATGCGTTGTCGCGCCTCGGCAAATTTTGCATCCGTCGTTTGCGCCAGCGCTTGCGAAAGCGAGGCCGCGCGCTCGGGCGCGAGCTGCATCAGATCGTCGTCGTCGAGGCCGATTAGTGGCGATTTGAGCACGCAGGCGAGCGCCAGATCGTCGGCAGGGGCCAGCGCGGCGCGCCCCGCCGCGACAAGGTCCATCACGGCGATATGGTCGTGCAGTTTCAACCGGTCGGTGCCCGCCGCGCGCACGCCGTCGCTCTTGAGCGCGCGGATCATCGCCTCGAAGAACGGCCCGCGCGAGCGCACGAGGATCATGATGTCGCCGGCGCGGATCGGCCGCAGCCCCGCCTTGCCCGACTGCACGCGTTCGGGCGCGCCCGGCGCCAACCAGTCTCTTATGACCCGCGCCATGCGGCGCGCCAACGCGACCGGCGGATCGGTTCCCAGTGCGGCGTCGAGCGGCATCCGCCAATCGTCTTTCGCCTTCTCGGTCGTGCCGGCGATCGGCTCCCAGACTTCGATCAGGCCGGGCAAATCGACATGAAACGCCTGATGCGGCGGCGGCGAATCTTCGCCCGCCGCGACGCCGCGCCACGTCTCGGGCACGCGATAGATCGCGTCGACCGCTTGCAGCACGAAAGGCGCCGAGCGGAACGACAGGGTCAAGCCGACTTCGGCGAAATCGAGATTCGCGCGCCCGTGTTTTCTCGCCAGTTCGCGGCGCTTGGCCGCGAACATGTCGGGCGCCGCGCCCTGAAACGAATAGATCGATTGTTTCTCGTCGCCGACTGCGAAGAAGGTTCTCGGGCCGCCGCGCGCGCCGTGACCGGCGGTGAATTCAGCGGCGAGCTGCGTCAGGATTTGCCACTGCTCTTTCGAAGTGTCCTGCGCCTCGTCGACAAGAATATGATCGATGCCGTAATCGAGCTTGTACAAGACCCAGGCCGCGCCGGGACCCTGCAACAGCGCCAGCGTGCGCTCGATCAGATCGTCGAAATCCAGCACGCCACGCAGCGCTTTTTCGCGGCTGTAGGCGGTGAGAATCTCTCGCGCGATTCCGATCAGCAACGCGCTGCGCTGCAATGTGCGCGCAGCCTTGTGTTTTTCGCGCAAGGCGATGAGCCGATCCTGTTCGGCTTCGAGCGCCGGCAGCAGATCGGGAAAGCGGTTCTGCAAGGGCGCCGAAATCAGCTTCTGCTTGCCGCGCCCGCTCGGCGTTTCGTCCTTGTTGAAAAACATCGGGAGAAAAAACGACAAGGCTTCGGCGCGATCAAAAGTTTCGTGCGCGGCCAGAAAATCAGCGGCGCGTTCGCCGTCGGTCTTGCCGCCCAATAACAATTGCGCGGCGAAATCTGGCCAGCGCGCTCGCCCGCCCAGACCGTTCAGCATTGCCGCTTCGATCGAGGCGACATCCTCTCCGGGCGCGAGTTCGAGGCGACGGGCGAGCGCGTCGCGATAACCGTCGATGCCCATATGCGCCGCAACGCCTTCGGCGATCTCCGCGCGCATATTCAGCGCCTCGCGCAGCAATTGATCGAAGCCGTCGGGACCCGCTTCGCGCGCAAGATCGGCGAGCGCCGCCGCGCCGTCCGGCTGCTCCATCGTGCGCGTCAACGCTTGCTCGCGCGCGCGCTCCAGCATCCGCGCCGCGTCGCGCTCCTCGGCGACGCGAAAGCCTGCCGCGACCTCAGCCTCGAACGGGAAGAGATGCAGCAGGCGTTCGCAAAAAGCGTGGATGGTTTGTATCTTCAGCCCGCCCGGCGTCTCGATTGTGCGCGCAAACAACCGGCGCGCGAATTCAAGCTGCGGCTTGTCGGGCGGCGGCGCGCCTGTCGCCTCGATCGCATTGGCGAGTTGCGCGTCGTCGAGGCCCGTCCATTCCGCCAACATCTTGAAGACGCGCCCGGCCATGTTGGCCGCCGCCGCCTTGGTGAAAGTCAGACAAAGAATGCGCGAGGGTAAAACGCCGTTGAGCAGCAGCCGCACGACGCGCTGCACCAGCACATGCGTCTTGCCCGACCCTGCGTTGGCGGTGACCCAGGCGGAGGCGAGCGGATCGGAAGCGCGCGCCTGCTCGATGCGCGTCGGCAACAGGATGGCGTCGTCGACGGTGGGGCGAATGCTCATGGGCGGCGGTTCCCCCTTCCCCAGCTTCGCTGGGGAAGGGGGCTCGCGACGCGAGACGGATGGGGTGTGGGCCGCTGCACGACTGCCCGGTCGGTCGCGCAGATAAAGGCGCTCGACCCTATCGCGTCGTGGTTGCGTTCCACACCCCATCTGGCGCTTCGCGCCACCTTCCCCAGCTGCGCTGGAGAAGGGGGAGCTTGTCCTGCGAGGTTTGCCCGCCCCCTCATGCCGCGTCCCCGCCGTTGCTTTCCGTCAATCCCCCGGTCGCCGACCATTCCTTGACGCGCGCCAGATGGTCGTAGGCGCCAAAACTCTTGGCGAATTTCGGCGCCGGGCGCGAAAGGTAGGGCGTCTCGGCATCGTTAAACTGGTTCAGCAATTCCATCATGCCGTTGAAATGCCGCTCGACCATTTCGTCGAAGACGACATCCTTGATCTCCGACAAATCGCGCTTGTCGCCGCCCTTCGCGCCGCCGAGTTTGAGATACAGCGCGCCCACTTCGCGCACGTCGGGCGCGGCGCGAAAGCCGCCGCGTTTCAGCATCGCGGCTTCAAGCGTCAACTGCGGGGCGAGGCCGACTTTGACTTCGTCGGCGCCGGGCATCGCGCCGGTCTTGTAATCGATCAGCCGCGCCGCGCCGTTGTTGAGAACATCGATGCGGTCGGCCTTTGCCGTAAGACGAAACTCGGCGCCGTCGGCAAGCGAGAAGGTCAGTACGCCCCCGACCTCGACGACGATCTGCCGGATGTCGGCGCGGGCCTTGGCCTCGAAGTCGAAAAAATACTTCAGGCCGCCCTCGATGCGCGGCCAATCCAGCGCGGCGAACGAGGCATCTTGCAGCATCGGCGCGAAGCGCTCGCGAGCGACGGCGCGCAACGTCTCCCAGGCGTTGGCGGGCAGCGCGCCCGAAGGAAACGCCTCGATGAATTGGCGCAGCGCCTCGTGCCACAAATTGCCGATCTCGCGAAACCCTTCGACGATTCCAATCGGATCGAGCGGCTTCAGCTTGAGAATGCGCTCGGCATAGACAGCGTAGGGATCGCGGCGCAGCGTCTCGATGCGGGTGACGCTGAGCGTCCGGGGCCGCAGCGCTACGGGCGGGCGCGGCTCGGGCCGCAGAATCGCAATCGTCTGCGCTGGCTTGTCGAGGCCGCGCGCCAGTTTCACCCAGCGCTCGCCGCGCGCCAGCACGCCGGCGAAAGCGGTTTCTCCGGCGACGGCGCGGATGCGTTGCAGGAAGCGCGAAGCGACGGTCGGCGCGTCGCCGCGTTTGCGTGAGCGCGTCAGGATCGCTTCTTCCGCGCCGAGCGCGGCGACGAAATCATGCGCGGTCTGGCCGATGCGGCGCTCCGGCGCGGAGAGGCCAAGCTGGGCGCGCATCGGGCGGTTGAGAAACGCGTCCGTCTGCGCCTGCGGCGGCCAGATCGCCTCATCGAGCCCGGCGAGCAGCGTAAGATCGAACGACAGCAACCGCGCTTCAAGCAGGCCGATGATATGCAGACGGGGATGTTCATGCGTCGCGTCCGGCGCGCGCTGTTGCATCGCGACGGCGTCGAACAGCGCGACGAAATCTGTGAGATCGAGATCGAACGCGCCCCCCGCCGCCGCGCCCCACTGCTCGATCAGGTCAGCCAGCGCTTCGACGCTGGGGTCGGAGGGAGCTTCTTCAGCATTGCGCATAAAGCTCTGCGTCGCCGCGCCGAGCGCCTCGACAAAGTGAGCCAGCGGCGCTCCATCCCTCAGCGCGCGCAACGGCGCCAGGGCCGCGAGCGCATCGCGCAGCAACGCCTGCGCCGCGAGCCAGTCAGCTTCGCTCAGGCGCTTGATCGCCTCATGCGCGTATTTATCGCCCGCCAGCTTTCGCGCGCGCACAAGCAGCGCATCGACATCGTCAAACGAATCTGCCGCGAGCGCGCCGCGCAACACGCCAAGCTCCAGCGCTTGCGCTTGCCGTTCGACTTCACCGCGCGGGCGCGACAGCAACGTCAGCGGATGCGCGAGGAGGGCAGCGATGTCGAGCGCGGAATGCGAATGCGCGGCGGCGAGGATGAGGCGCGCCAGTGCGCCGGCGGGCGTCTCCGCCAGCGTCTGGCCGGCGCTGTCGGCGACTTCGACGCCCCAGCGCGTCAGTTCCGCCTTGACGCGCCGCGCGATTGATCTGTCGGGCGTTATCAGCGCCGCCGTCTTGCCGGGAATCTCCAGTGCGGCGCGCATCGCGATGGCCAACGCCAGCGCTTCCTCCGCTTCGCTGTCGGCCTCGATGACGCCGATTTTCTCGAGCGCCGTTGCGATATTGTCATCGTTCAAGGCGTCGCGGCGCCTGCGCCAGAAATGCGTGGAATCGGCGGGGCGAAGGGCCTCGCTGAGGAAGTTGGCGCGGGCGCGCAGGGGCGGCGCGGCTTCGCTGAGCGTTTTCACGTCGGCTCGCGCGGCGCCCATCGTCGCCAGCAGCCGCGATAGCGCGGCTTGCGGATGTCCGGCGAGGCCGAGACTGCCATCGTCCCTGTTGCCGATCATGTTCCACGAGGCATCGTCGAGATGGATATCCACATCGGGCAGCACGACGGCGCCCTGCGGCGCGGCCGCGATCGCGCCGATCAGCCGCGCGGTGGCGCTGTTGGTGCCGGTGGAGCCGGCGATGATGACGGGGCCGCGCGCGCCCGCTTGCAGCCGCGTGATTTCCTCGTCGACCAGCAGCGCGCCGCGCTTCGAGCCGTCGATGAGGTTTTGTTCGGCGAGCCATTGCGGCCACGCGGCAATGGCGATTTTGAGAAAGTTCAGCGTGATGCGCCAGTAAGCGTCGAAATTCTCCGGCGCGAGCGTTTCGAGCCGCGCCCAGTCGACGCCCTCGATGATCATGTCGTCGATCAACGCGGCAAGATCGCCCGCCAGCGCGAAGGCCTGCGCCGGACCCCCGGCGACAAGCCTAGCCGAATCGCCGCCGCCGATGGCGCCTTGCAGCGACTGCGCCCACTGGCGCGTCAGCGTCGCCAGAATCATGCGACGGGTGAGATCGTCGACGCCGGGCGGCGCGTCGGTCGATCGGTCGTCGAGAAACAAGCGCTCCTCGCTCGCCTCGAACGCGCCAAGCGGGCGGATGTCAGGCAGGATCAGGCTCGTGCCGCCGCTCGCCTGCACCAGCGCCCGCGCCAGCGCGCTCGCGGCGCGGTGCGTCGGCACATAGATCGTCGCCCCCGCCAGCGCCAGCGGACCCGCGTCGCCGGGAAAGCCCTTCACGAGCTCTCCGCCGAGCAAGGCGCGGCTCAACGTCGGCAGGAACGGCGCGCCGGAGGGGATGGAGAAGAGGCGGAGGGGGTGGGGCAAGCGGGGCTTTCGAGTCGCGGGAGCGTGAGGGTAGCAGATTGTACAAGGCAATGGCGGAACCCTCTCCCGTTCGGGAGAGGGCAGGGTGAAGGCGCCGCTGTTGGGGCGTTGCGTGTCGTGGGGACCCTCACCCCTGCCCCTCTCCCGAACGGGAGAGGGGAGGCGCGGCCGCAAGCGTCAGTATTAATACTTATATATTATGTTATATAACTGCCTAATTGAAAACGTGCCCCGTGCGGCGTCCAGCGCATTGAAATCGTTCGAGACCCGGCCAAAGTGCGGCTTCCCTCAGCGGCCAAACTCCGCCAGCGCCTGCTCCAGCCGCGCCCATGCCTCCGAGCCCCCGGGGAGCCCAAATCGCAACCGGCTTGGCCGCCCGGCGAACGGCCGCGCGAGGATGCCGCGCTGCAATAGCTGCGCGAAAAGCTCCAGCGCGCGGGGGTGGTCGATCAGGCGGAACAGGCTTGTCCCGCCGAGCACGCTTGCCCCAGCCGCCGCGAGGATCGCGTCAAGCCGCTGCGCCTCGGCTTTCAGCAGACCGCGCGTTCCCCCGAGCCAACCCTCGTCGGCCAGCGCCGCTGCGCCGATCGCCAGCGCGGGGCCGCTGACCGGCCAAGCGCCCAGCGCGGCGCGCAGTGGCTCGGCAAGGTCTGGCGAAGCGATGGCGAAACCAAGGCGCAAGCCGGCCAGCCCATAGGTCTTGCCGAACGAGCGCAGCACGATCGTTCGGCTTGCGGGCAGGGCGGGCGCGAGGCTTGCTTCGCCCTCGATGAGATCGATGAACGCTTCGTCGACGATCAGCACGCCATTGTTGCGGGCGAGCGCCAGAACCAGCTCAAGCAAGTCGGCGCGCGCCACAAGCCGCCCGTCAGGATTGTTCGGGTTGACGATAACGGCGACTTCGAAAGCCGCCAGCGCGCCAATCGTCGAGACGCTGTCGAACTGCGCGCCCGTCCCCCGCCACGCCTCGCTATGGCCGCCATATGTATGGCCCAGAATGCCAACGCGCGCTGGAGCGAGCAGGCGCGCAATCATCTGGATCAGCATTTGCGTGCCCGGCGCGGCGATGACGTTGCCCGGCTCCGCGACGCCATAGCGATTGGCGGCGACGGCTTCGAGCCTCGTCAGGTCAACGCACTCGGGCAGCCGCGTCCAGCTTTCAGCATGCAAGGCCGGCAAGGGATAGGCGTGCGGATTGATGCCTGTCGAAAGATCGATCCACGGCTGCGGCGCATCGGGAAACAACCGGCGGGCGGCGCCAAGATTGCCGCCGTGATAGGTGAAGGAATCAACGGCGGCTTTGGAGCGCGCAGCATCCGTCATGAATCTTGCCTGGTCCATTCCGCTCGCCGCCGCAGCGCTTATTATCGAAGCGATCGTGGGATATCCAGCGCCTGTCTACCGCGCTATTGGCCATCCCGTCACCTGGATGGGCGCGTGGCTCGGCTGGCTTGAAACGCGGCTGAATACGCCGACCCTGCCGCCGGAGCGCCGCCGCGCACGGGGGGTGGTGGCGCTGGGGCTGCTGCTCGCGCCGGTGCTTGTCGTTACGGCGCTGGTCACATGGGGCGCGCCCGCCAATCTGTTCGGCTTCTTCGTCCTCGCGATCCTCGCTTCGAGCCTGCCGGCGCTGCGCAGCCTCGACAAGCATGTCCGCGCCGTTGCCGCCGGCCTCACGAAGGGGGGCGTCCAGGCCGGCCGCGACGCGGTCGCAATGATCGTCGGCCGCAACACGCAAGCGCTCGACGAGGCGGGCGTGGCGCGCGCGGCGCTGGAGAGTCTGGCGGAAAACTTCTCCGACGGCATCGTCGCGCCGCTGTTCTGGATCGCGCTCGGCGGCCTCGGCGGCGGCGCGCTCTACAAGGCGATCAACACCGCCGACAGCATGATCGGCCACAAGAACGCGCGCTATCTCGATTTTGGCCGCGCGGCGGCGCGGCTCGACGATTGGGTCAATTGGCCGGCATCGCGGCTCTCGGCGCTCTGGCTCATCTGCGCCGCCGCGCTCCTCCCCGGCGCCAGCGCCGGCGCGGCGTTTGAGGCGGTGCGGCGCGATGCGAAGCGCCATCGCTCGCCCAACGCCGGCTGGCCCGAAGCGGCGCTCGCCGGCGCGCTCGGACTGAAGCTGGCGGGGCCGCGCGTCTATGGCGACACGCTCGTCGATGACGTCTTTATGGGGGAGGGCCGCACTCAAGCCAATGCCGGCGACATCCGGCGCGGGCTCTGGCTCTATCGCGTTGCCTGCCTGCTGCAGGGGCTTGCGCTCTGCGCGCTAATGCTCATCGCGCCAGATTAAGCAGCGCGTCGCAATCGACGTGGCTTTCGAGATGCGCCGCCAACGCGTCGAGCGTGCGCTCGATCCGCAATTCATAGGCCAGATCGGAATAGGCGCCGATGCGCGCCAGCCACGCCGCGCGTTGCGCATCGTCGGAAAACAATCCGTGGACATAGGCGCCCATGATGCGCCCGTCGGCGGATATCGCGCCGTCCACGCGGCCATCGCTGGTGCGCAACAACGGACGCTCGCAATCGGGTCCGTCGGTGCGTCCTATGTGCATTTCGTAGCCGCGGAAACGCCGGTTGTTGATGAGACAAAGGCCGGAGATCGCCTTCAGCATTTTCTGCCCGGTCATTTCCGTCGCGATATCGAGCAGGCCCAATCCCTTCACCGAACCGGCGGGACCTTCGACGCCATCTGGGTCGGAAATTTGGCACCCAAGCATCTGGAAGCCGCCGCAAAGCCCAAGCACGCGCCCGCCGCGCCGGGCATGGGCGAAAAGATCGATGTCCCAACCTTGCGCGCGAAACGCGGCGAGATCGGCGATCGTCGCCTTGCTGCCCGGCAGGATGATGAGATCGGCGTCGACCGGCAGCGGCCGGCCGCGCTTGACCATGATGAGCTTGACGCGCGGTTCCTGTTTCAGCGGGTCGAAATCGTCGAAATTGGAGATGCTCGGCAGCACCGGCACAGCGATGGTGACGCCCTCGCCCTTGCTGACGAATTCGGTCTCAAGCGCCACCGCGTCCTCCGCCGGCAGACGGTCGGCGTCGGCGAAATGCGGAATCAACCCGAGGCTGGGCCAGCCCGTATGTTGCTCGATGATGCGCAGGCCGGAGTCGAACAGCGTAGGATCGCCGCGAAACTTGTTGACCAGAAAGCCGGCGATCATCGCGGCATCCTCGCGATCGAGCACCGCTTTCGTGCCGACGATCTGGGCGATGACGCCGCCGCGGCCGATATCGCCAATCAGCACGACAGGCGCTTCGGCGGCGCGCGCAAATCCCATATTGGCGATGTCGCCCTCGCGCAGATTGACTTCCGCCGGGCTGCCCGCGCCTTCGATCAGCACGAGGTCCGCCTCGCCTTTGATGTGGCGAAAGCTTTCCATCACCGCGCCCATCAGGCGCGGCTTCATCGCCTGGTATTCGCGGGCCGGCGCGTTGCCGTGGATCTTCCCTCGCACAATGACCTGCGAGCCGATTTCGCTTTGCGGCTTCAGCAGGACCGGGTTCATATGAACGCTTGGCGCGACATTGCAGGCGCGCGCTTGCAAGGCCTGGGCGCGGCCGATCTCGCCCCCGTCGGGCGTCACCGCCGCGTTGTTCGACATGTTCTGCGGCTTGAACGGGCGCACGGCGAGGCCGCGCAACGCGAAGGCGCGGCAAAGGCCCGCGACGATCAGCGATTTGCCGACATCCGAGCCGGTTCCCTGAAACATCAGCACGCGAGCCATCAGAATTCGATGCCTTCCTGAGCGCGAACGCCAGCGGCGAAATGATGTTTGACCAGCGTCATTTCGGTCACCAGATCGGCGGCTTCGATCAGCTCTGGCTTGGCGTTGCGTCCGGTGACGACGATCGTCAGATCGCCGCGCCGCGCCTTCAGCGCTTCGACGACATCGTGCAGCGGCAGATAATCGTAGCGCAGAGCGATGTTAAGCTCGTCGAGAATCAGCATGCGGATTGTCGGGTCCGCCATCAATTCCCGCGCCTTGCTCCACGCCGCGCCGGCGGCGGCGACATCGCGGGCGCGGTCCTGCGTTTCCCACGTAAAGCCCTCGCCCATCGTGTGCCAGGCCATCTGGTCGGCGAAGCGCTCGAACGCCTTGCGCTCCCCAGTTTCCCGCGCGCCCTTGATGAATTGCACCACGCCGACCCGCCAGCCGCGCCCCAGCGCGCGCAGCGCGAGGCCGAAGGCCGCAGTGGATTTGCCTTTCCCCGCTCCGGTATGGACGATCAACAGCCCTTTGCTGGCGATTGTCTTACCCGCGACTTCCGCGTCCTGCACCGCCTTGCGGCGCGCCATCTTGGCCTTGTGTCGGTCGTCGTCGCTGGTCATTGCGTCATGGGTTCCCGTCTGCGCAACGGCAGAAGTGTCGCATGCACCGGCATTTGACAAGGGGCGGCCAAGCTGGGAGACAAGCATTGCTCGGTCCTTCCTAATCGAAGGTGAAAAGGGAACGCGGTAGGGGAAATCCCGATCCGCGGCCGCCCCCGCGACTGTGAGCAGCGAGTCGGCGCCGAACGCCACTGGACAATTGGTCCGGGAAGGCGGCGCCGGCCTTGGAGCTGCAAGCCAGGAGACCTGCCGGGCAAGAGTTTTCTCAGAGGGCTGCCGGAGGGGCGGCCCAGGGAGCTGCGCTTGACCGATACACTCGTTCGTCTTCATGCACCTGACGCCGCTGAGCGGCAGGTACTGCCGCGCGCCTCGCAGCCTGCCGCCACGATCCTGGTCTGCGTCACCTGCCGTAATGGCGAAGCCGAGGGGCCACGCCCCGGCCAGTTGCTGTTCGAAACGCTGCAAGCCCGTCTCGCATCCGCCGGCCTCGAGGCAATCGCGCTGGCGCCGGTCGAATGCCTGTCTGTCTGCAAGCGACCGTGCACGCTCGCCCTCGTCGGACCCGGAAAATGGACCTACGTCGTTGGCGATCTCGACTGGCAAAGCCAGATCGAGGACATTGTGGAGGCCGCGACGCGCTTTGCCGCGACGACGGATGGCATCGTGCCGTGGCGCGAGCGGCCAAAGTCTTTTCGCAGAGGCATCATTTCGCGCACGCCGCCGCTCCCAGCGCCGCCGATCGGAGCCTGATCCATGCTCGCCAAAATTCCCGTCACCATCATCACAGGCTTCCTCGGCTCGGGCAAAACAACGCTGATCCGTCACGTCCTGTCGCACGCGCATGGCCGCCGATTGGCGCTCATCATCAATGAGTTCGGCGATGTCGGCGTTGATGGCGACATCCTGAAGTCCTGCGGCGCGACCTCGTGCCCGGAGGAAAACATTGTCGAGCTCGCAAATGGCTGCATCTGCTGCACGGTAGCGGACGATTTCGCGCCCGCGATCGCAACGCTGCTGGCGCGCGAGCCCAGGCCCGAACATATCGTCATCGAAACTTCCGGCCTCGCGCTGCCAAAACCGCTGATCAAGGCGTTCGAATGGCCGGAGCTGCGCTCGAAACTGACCGTCGATGGCGTCATCGCGGTCGTCGATGCCAGCGCCGTCGCTGACGGCCGCTTTGCCGATGATCCCGAGGAAGTCGCGCGCCAGCGCCTCGCCGACCCGTCGCTCGAACACGATAATCCGCTTGAAGAAGTCTACGAGGACCAGTTGCTGTGCGCCGACATGGTCGTGCTCAACAAGAGCGATCTGTTGAGCGCCAGCGAGCTTGCCATGGTGCGCGCCGAGATCGCCAAAACCATTCCGCGCGCCGTGAAAATCATCGAGACGCAGGAAGGCCGCGTCGATCCCGACGTACTGCTCGGCGTCAAGGCGGCAGCGGAAAACGATCTGGCGCAGCGCCCGTCGCATCACGACAATGAGGCCGGGCACGACCACGATGATTTCGACACGTTCGTCGTCGATCTGCCTGGCATCAACGATCCCGACGCGTTCGTCGCGCATCTGGCCAAGCTGGCGCAGGGCCACGATATCCTGCGCATGAAGGGCTATATCGCGGTGACCGGCAAGCCGATGCGTCTGCTTGTGCAGGGCGTCGGCCAGCGCTTCCGCCGCGATTTCGACCGGCCATGGAATCCTGGCGAAACGCGCCAGAGCCGCCTCGTCGTCATCGGCGAGAAGGGCATCGACAAATCCGCTATTCTCACCGCCTTGGGGCAATAAAGCCGCGCCATGCATATCGTACTGGTGGAAACAAGATCGCTCGACGAGGCCGCGCCCGCGGTCGACCTCGATCAATCGCCCGCGGACATCGTGTTTCTGTCGTTCACCGATAGCGATCTTGCGTGCTTTGCCGCCGCCTGGGAAGCCGCGCCCGATCGCTGGCCAAGTCTGCGCCTCGCCAATCTGGCGCAGCTGAAGCACCCATTCTCAGTCGATCTCTACGTCGAGAAAGTCTGCGCCAACGCGCGCTTCGTGCTGGTGCGGCTGCTTGGGGGCATGGACTACTGGCGCTATGGCGTCGATGAACTCGCCGCGTCCGCCAGAGCGCGGGGCTTCCATCTGGCGATCGTTCCGGGGGATCGCTTCGAGGATCTGCGGCTCGAACAAGCCTCGACATTGGACATCGCGGAGCTCAAGCACATCTGGCGCTATTTTGAAGCCGGTGGTCCCGACAACATGGCCGCCTGCCTGCACATGGTTGCTTACAAATTGGGAGCGTTGGAACGGCCGCCCGAGCCGCGTGCGGTCGCGGCTTTCGGCGCATACGACCGCGGATGCCACACAACAAACGGCGCCGCGCCGCGCGCGCTGATCGTATTCTACCGCTCCATCTTCATGGCTGGCGACACGGCGCCGATCGATGCGCTCTCCGACGCGCTCGCGGCGCGCGGAATGTGCGTGGAAAGCGTGTTTGTCACGAGCCTCAAGGACGCTGACGCGCGCGCGCCTTTGGCGAACCTGATCGCCGCGAGCGCATTCGACATCATTCTCAACGCCACGGCATTTTCGGCGCGGCTCGACGGTGGCGGCGGCGTGCTCGACGAGGCGAATGCCCCGGTGTTGCAAGTCATATTGGCTGGCGCCGCGCTTGAACAGTGGACGGCATCGGCGCGAGGGCTTGGTCCCGCCGATCTTGCGATGCATGTCGTGTTGCCGGAGTTTGACGGACGTATCCTCAGCCGCGCGATTTCGTTCAAGGGCGAGGAGCAGCGCAGCGAGCGGCTTGAATTCTCGCGCGTCGTTCATCGTCCGCAAGCCGATCGCGTCGACTATGTCGCCGATCTCGCTTTGGCCTGGGCGCAACTACGGCGCAAGCAAGTTGGCGAACGCCGGCTCGCCTGCGTGCTCTCGGACTATCCGGCCAAAGGCGGGCGCGTCGGCTGTGCCGTCGGCCTCGATTCGCCCGCCAGCGTCGTCGCGATCGCCGACGATTTGCGCGAGGCCGGATATACGATTGGCGCGTTGCCAGACGCCGCCGCACTCATCGCGCATTTATCGCAAGGCGAGACGGAAGCGGTGTTGACGCTCGCCGAATACGATCGCGCGCTTGCGCAGGCTCCAGAGGGATTTGTTGCGGCGTTGGACGCGCAGCGGGGCGCAAGCGCCGATGATCCGGCTGTGCACGAAGGCGCGTTCCGATTTCGCGTCGTCCGAGCCGGCAATCTTATCATCGCGGTACAGCCCGATCGCGGCCGCGCGCTCACCCGCAAGTCCGAATATCACGATGCGACACTGGCTCCGCGTCACGCCTATTTCGCTTTCTACCTGTGGCTTCGCCGCGTTGAAAAAATCGATGCGATGATCCATCTGGGAACCCACGGCACGCTCGAATGGCTGCCCGGCAAATCGGTCGCGCTTTCGAGCGCCTGCGCGCCGGAAATCATCCTCGGCCCGATGCCGGTGATCTATCCCTTCATCGTCAACAATCCCGGCGAGGCGGCGCAGGCAAAGCGCCGCATCGGCGCGGTCACGATCGGCCATCTTACCCCGCCTTTGATTGAGGCGGGATCGCACGGGGCGGCGCAGGATCTTGAAAGCCTTTTCGACGAGTATGCCGAAGCGCAGGATCTCGATCCGCGCCGCGCCCGCGCCATCGCAAAGCTGATTCTGGAGAAAGCCGAGGACACAGGACTCGCGCAGGAATGCGCCGCAAGCGGGCTTGAGCCGGAAGCCGCCCTGATAATGCTCGACTCCTGGCTTTGCGATTTGAAAGAGCTGCGCATCGGCGACGGACTTCATGTTTACGCGCGCCGCACGATCGCCAGCGTCAATCCGGAACAGGACGGACGACCCGAGGACGATGAAAACGCTCAAGCCTGCGCCGCCGCCGAGCAGCGCGGCTTGCTGCGCGCGCTCGATGGTCGCTTTGTCGAACCCGGACCAGCCGGCGCACCCTCGCGCGGCCGTCGCGACGTCCTGCCAACGGGCCGCAATCTTTATGCGATCGATCCGCGCGCCGTGCCGACGCGCAACGCTTGGGACATCGGCAAGCGCACGGCGGATGAAGTGATCGCGCGTTACGCGCAGGATCACGGCGAATGGCCGCGCCGGATCGTGCTGGACTTGTGGGGCAGCGCGACCATGCGCACGGGCGGAGACGATATCGCGCAGGCCTTCGCGCTGCTCGGCGTTCGCCCAAAATGGGATCATGCCTCGAGCCGCGTCAACGGCTTCGAGATCCTGCCGCTGGCGATGCTTGGGCGCTCGCGCGTCGATGTCACAGTGCGAATCTCCGGTCTGTTTCGCGATGTCTTTGCCACGCAGATCGCCCTGCTGCATCAGGCGATCCAGGCCGTCGCGGGGCTCGACGAAACGTCCGAGGAAAACCCGCTCGCTGGCGAGGCGGCGCCGCTGCGCATCTTCGGAGCCGCGCCGGGGCGCTACGGCGTTGGCCTGACCCGCACGATCGCGCAGGGCGACTGGGCGCGACGCGACGAGCTTGGCGCGGCCTATCTCGACGCCACCAGTCACGCCTATGGCCGCGGGGACGACGGCGCCGAGGCGGGCCCGGCGTTCGCCGCGCGGGTCGCCAATGCCGACGCGTTTGTCCACGCGCAAGATTTGCCCGGTCAGGACGTGCTCGATTCCGACGCCTTTTCCGAGCACGAAGGCGGCTTTGCCGCGGCCGCAAGCAGCGCTGGCCGAGCGCCAGCGCTTTATCATGTAGATACGACGTGCCCCGAGAAAAGCGTCGTGCGACCGCTCGAGCAAGAGATCGCGCGCGTTCTGCGCGGCCGCGCCGTCAATCCGCGCTGGATAGCGGGACAGATGCGTCATGGCTATCGCGGCGCCACCGAGATCGGCGAGACGCTCGACAACCTCTTCGCTTATGCCGCGATGACCGACGCGGTAAAGAGCCGACAGTTCGACCTGATGTTCGATGCCACGCTTGGCGATGAGCGCGTGCGCGAATTTCTCATCGCCGCCAACCCGCTCGCAGCGCATGGCATGGCGGCGCGATTTGATGAGGCGGCGCGACGCGGCTTGTGGAACTCGCGGCGCAATTCGTCAGCGCAGATTCTATCGCAATTGCTGAGGGCCGCAGCATGAGCGCCGTCGCTACATTGCGTCGCGGTTGGTGCCCTGGCGCGTTGCGGCCGATGCTGACCGGCGACGGCCTGTTGGCGCGCGTTCGCGTTTCCAGCGGGCGCCTCAACCTCGATCAGGCCGAGGCGATCGCACAATGCGCCGCGAGCTTAGGCAACGGAATCATCGAAATTTCATCACGCGCGAATCTGCAATTGCGCGGCATTCGCACGACAGAGTTGGCTGAGTTGCAGAAGCGTTTGTCGTCCCTCGGCGTGCTTGACCCAGATGTAACTTCGGAAGGCGTTCGCAACATCCTCGCCAGCCCGATCGCCGATATCGACCCCAGCGCCGTCCTCGATACTGCTCCCCTCGTTGCACGTCTGGAAGCTTGCCTTGCCGGCGATCGCGATTTGCGCCGGTTGCCAGCAAAGTTTGGCTTCATCATCGACGGCGGCGGCTTGTTGCACCTGGACGAGTTTGCAAGCGATGTACGATTCAGCGCCTCGCGCGCCGGACCGCGCGCGGCGCTCGAAATAGCGCTGGATGGAGATTCTGCCGCCGTCGCGCGATGCGACCCAGAGCAAATCGGCGAGGCAGCGCGCAAACTCGCGCGAGCGTTCTTGGGCGAGGCGGAGAAGTTCGGACACGATGTCCGGCGGATGCGCCACCTCACCGTCAAGCTAGGCGCCGGAGCGATATTCGAGCGCGCACAATTGGAGACGGTTTCGCGCCCGATCGGCAAGCGGTCTCTCGTCGCTCCCAAGGCCTATCTCGGCCAGCAAAAGTTTGGCGCGTCGCATTGTGTCGGGGTCGCGCCAGCGCTAGGGCGTATGCGCGCCGACGATCTTGTTTTCCTGACGCGCGAGTCGCGCCGACTTGGGGCGCGCGATATTCGTTTGACGCCCTGGCGCGCACTGATCGTAACCGGTCTCTCGCCTGGCGCTGGCGCCGCGCTCGCCGCCTCCGCGAGGGCTACCAATTTCATAACCGATCCGGTAGATCCGCTACTTGCCATCGTCGCCTGCGCTGGCGCTCCTGCTTGCGCGAATGCGGCGCACGATGTGCGGGCGGATGCGCTGGCGCTCGCGCCAAATCTGCCGGCTGGCGCCGGTATCGTTCTGCATCTCAGCGGTTGCGCCAAGGGTTGCGCCCGCGCGACCGCTTCGCCCATGACGCTGGTCGCGCAGCCGACGGGTTATGACCTCGTGAACAACGGCCGGGCAGGCGACGCGCCGGTGCGCCGGGGTCTATCGCTTGTTGAAGTCGCTTCGCTGCTGGCGCGCGAGAAGGGGCCGAACTGAAGGTGGCGACAAAACACGAGTACATCAGCGACGGAGCCGAAATCTATCGCAATTCCTTCGCGATCATACGGCGCGAGGCCGACCTCGCGCGCTTCTCCGAGTTGGAGGAGCGTGTCGCGGTTCGCATCATTCATGCATGCGGCATGGTCGAAATCGCAGCGGATATCGTGTTTGCGCCGGGCGCCGCACACGCCGCGATGGAGGCGTTGCAACGTGGGGCGCCGATCCTGTGCGATGCGCGCATGGTCGCCGAGGGCGTCACGCGCGCCCGCTTGCCCGCGCACAACGAAGTGATCTGCACGCTCGGCGATCCGAGTGTCCCCGCCCTCGCCGCGCAGCTTGGCACGACGCGCTCGGCGGCGGCGCTCGATCGGTGGGCGCCAAATCTTGAAGGCTCCGTCGTGGCGATCGGCAATGCGCCAACGGCGCTGTTCCGGCTACTCGAAATGCTGCAAGCTGGCGCGCCGAGACCCGCCGCGATCATTGGCATGCCGGTCGGATTTGTCGGCGCCGCGGAATCGAAGGAAGCGCTGCTCGCGACAGGCCTGCCGGCGATCGTGGTGCGCGGCCGCAAAGGAGGCAGCGCAATGGCGGCCGCCACCATCAATGCTCTGGCGAGCGCCGCCGAATGAACCACGCGATCGCCGCAGGCCGCCTCTACGGCGTCGGTTTGGGGCCAGGCGATCCGGAATTGCTGACCATCAAGGCCGTGCGCATCATCCGGGGCGCGCCCGTCATCGCGTTTTTCGCCAAGGCTGGCCGACGCGGCAACGCCCGCAAGATCGTCGACCGGTGGATGCCGGCTGACTGTATCGAGATGCCGCTATGCTACCCCGTAACAACGGAAATCGCGTTTGACCACCCGGAATACATCGCGCTGCTCGCGGCATTCTACCAGGCCAGCGCGGAGGCGATTGCCGTGCACTTGCGCGAGGGTCGCGATGTCGCGCTGCTCAGCGAAGGCGACCCGCTGTTTTATGGCTCGTTCATGCATCTGTTTATGCGGTTGAAGGCCGACTTCGCGGTGACGATTGTGCCCGGCGTAACCGGCATGTCCGGCGCCTGGGCGGCGGCGCAGACACCCGTCGCTTGGGGCGACGATATGCTGGTCGTCCTGCCCGGCACCCTGCCGCAGGCCGCACTGACTTCGCGCCTGAGTGATTGCGATGGCGCGATCATCATGAAGATCGGGCGCAATCTTGCGAAAGTGCGCGCCGCGCTCGCGAGCGCTGGCTCACTGGCGCGCGCCATCTATGTCGAACGCGCGACGATGGAGGAGGAAGTCGTCGTTCCGCTCGCGCAAAAGCTCGACGATTCAGCGCCGTATTTTGCGCTCATCGTCGTGCCCGGCATGGGTCGGCGGCCATGAGCGCTGGCAGGCTGTCAATCGTTGGTCTGGGGCCAGGTCCTGCGCAATGGATCACGCCTGAAGCGACTGCCGCGCTCGAATCCGCAAGCGACATCATTGGCTATGGGCCCTACGTCGAGCGCTTGACGTTACGCGCCGATCAGCGCCGCCATTGCAGCGACAATCGCGTTGAAATCGAACGCGCCAGGCAGGCGTTGGCGCTCGCCGCCGACGGCGCGACGGTCGCGGTCGTTTCGGGGGGCGATCCGGGCGTATTTGCGATGGCGGCGGCGGTGTTCGAAGCGATTGAAAGCGGCGAACTGGCGTGGCGCTCGCTCGCCGTCGATGTCGTGCCGGGCGTCAGCGCGATGCAGGCCGCCGCAGCGCGACTGGGCGCTCCGCTCGGGCATGATTTCTGTGCCATATCGCTGTCGGACAATCTCAAGCCGTGGGACATTATCGCGCGTCGCCTCAAGGCGGCAGCCGACGGCGACTTCGTCATCGCCCTTTACAATCCTGCGTCAAAGGCGCGGCCGGGGCGCATCCATGACGCCTTCGCTTTGCTGCGTATTCACAAGGCCGCGTCGACGCCGGTGGCGTTCGCCCGGGCCGTGGGGCGCGCGGAGGAGCGGTTGCTTCTGGCCACCCTTGCCGACGCCGATCCAGGCGCTGCGGACATGAGCACGCTGGTGCTGATCGGTTCGAGCGAAACGCGATTCATCGCACGCGGCGATGCGCGTCCCTGGCTGCTGACGCCGCGATCCTACGGTCAACCCAGATGACTCGCGCACGCCTCGATCCAGGCCAATGCAGCCTCCAGACTGTGTGTGCGCTCGACATTCGGCAGCGCTGGGCGCGCCAACATGACGACCGGAATGTTCAACCGCCGCGCGGCCTCGATCTTGGCGTAGGTCGCCACGCCGCCACTGTTCTTGCTGATGACAATCTCCACGCCTTCACGGCGCATCAGCGCCTCTTCCTCCGCCAGCTCAAACGGGCCGCGCGCCAGAATCAGACGGTGATGAAGGAGGACGTGCAGACCTGCGGGCGGGTCGATCGCGCGCACAACGAAATAGTGCTGCCGCGCTCGTGCGAAAGCCTCGATCTGCAGACGTCCTTGCGTCAACAGCACGCGCTTTGGCGCGTCGCCCAACGCCGCGACGGCAGCCTCAATATCGAGGACTTCGATCCATCGATCGCCCGCCACGCGCGTCCATTGCGGGCGGGTAAAACTCAGCAACGGAATGTTCTGCACGGCGCACGCTTGCGCCGCATGTTGCGACATCTGCGCGGCGAACGGATGCGTCGCGTCGATCACGGCGTCGATGTTTTCCTCGCGCAGATACTTGCGCAAGCCTTCGACACCGCCAAAACCGCCGCTGCGTGTGGTGAGCGGTTGCGCGGCGGGCTTCTGCGTGCGCCCGGCAAGCGACACGGTCGCGGCGATATCTTCGCGCCCGGCGAGCGCCGCAGCGAGGGCGGTCGCTTCGCTGGTTCCTCCCAGAATGAGAAGGCGCAATTTGCGGCGCAAGGGCAGGCTCCATGATTGCGTTTGACCGCTGGCTGGCGATCGTCGGCATTGGCGAGGATGGGCTCGATGGGCTTTGTCCTGCCGCACGGCGGCTGGCCGCGCAAGCGGAACTGCTTGTGGGCGGCGCGCGCCACCTTGCGCTGGCCGGTCCGGCGCCGGCGCGCACTCTGAAATGGCCCTCGCCAATTGAGGGGGCTATCCCCGAAATTCTCGCCAATCGCGGCAGGCCGACATGCGTTCTGGCCAGCGGCGATCCGTTTTTCTATGGCGTCGGCGCGCTGCTGATGCGCCACGTTCGCGTCGATGAAATGATCTGTCATCCGGCGCCCTCGGCGTTTTCACTCGCCGCCGCGCGGTTGGGCTGGAGCCAACAGGATTGCGTCTGCGTTTCGCTGCACGGGCGCGCGCTGGAGGCGATCTTTGCCCACTTGCAGCCGTGCGCGCGCATATTGGCCCTAGCGTGGGATGGCGCGACGGCGGGCAAATTGGCGCGGCATCTTTGCGCGCGCGGCATGGGCGCCTCGATGCTGACAATTTGCGAAGCGATGTTCGGCCCGAACGAGCGTGTGCGCCGCGTCAAGGCGGAGGATTTCGCACTCGAGGATGTGGTCGATCTCAACACGATCGCGCTCGAGATCGTCGCGGAGCCCGGTGCTAGAGTCATTCCCTGCGCGGCTGGTTTGCCCGATGCTTGGTTCGAACACGACGGACAGTTGACGAAACGCGAAGTTCGCGCGATCACGCTCGCCGCGCTGGCGCCGCGCCGGGGAGAATTGCTGTGGGACATCGGCGCCGGATCGGGCTCCGTTGCAATCGAATGGATGCTTTGCGATCCCGCCAATCGCGCGATGGCAATTGAGGCCAAGGCGGAACGCGCGGCGCGCATCGCGCGCAATGCGCTGCATCTGGGAACGCCGGGGTTGGGGATTGTCGAAGGCAACGCGCCGGATTGTCTGGCAGGACTCGAAACGCCCAACGCGATCTTTGTCGGCGGCGGCGTCACGGCGCCCGAAATGCTCGATCGAGCTTTCGCGGCGCTGGCGCCGGGCGGGCGTCTCGTCGCCAACTCCGTGACGCTGGAAGGGCAGGCGGAGCTGACCGCTTGCTACAAGCGGCGCGGCGGCGATCTCACGCAAATCCAGATCGCTCGCGCCGATGCTGTCGGCCGTTTTCACGGCTGGCGCGCGGCGATGCCGGTCGTGCAGTGGCGGGTGGAGAAGTCATGGCAAACGTGATCGCCATCGGCGTCGGATGTCGCAAAGCCTGCGCGCGCGCCGACATTGTCGCGCTCGTGCAAAATACACTGGAGGGCCTGGATATACAGTCGTCTCCGCGTCGGATGTTCACGCTTGTTGACAAACAAGGCGACCCGGAGATTGCAGCGGCGGCGGCTTTGCTCAAGCTCGACCTTGTCTTTCTTTCGCGCGGAGCGCTCGCAGCGACGACCCCGCGCGTGTTGACGAAATCCGCCGCGGCGCGGCGCCGTTTCGGACTTCCCTCCGTCGCCGAGGCGGCAGCCTTGGCAGGCGCCGGCCCGAATGGCCGGTTGCTCGGTCCCCGCAGAACCGGCGTCGGCGTGACCTGCGCGATCGCTGTTGACGATGCAAAAGGCTCGCAATCATGACGGTGCATTTTATCGGCGCGGGACCCGGCGCGGCGGACCTCATTACCATACGCGGGCGCGACATCATCGCACGCAGTCCCGTCTGTCTTTACGCCGGCTCGCTGGTGCCGCAGGCGCTCCTCGCGCATTGCCCGCCCGGCGCGCGCATCGTCGATACCGCCTCGATGGATCTCGATGCGATCATCGCGGAATGCGCTAGGGCGCATGAGCAGGCCCTCGACGTCGCGCGCCTGCATTCGGGCGATCTGTCGATCTGGAGCGCGATGGGGGAACAATTGCGCCGGCTCGATACGCTCGGCATCCCCTATACGATCACGCCGGGCGTTCCCGCCTTCGCCGCCGCCGCGGCGGCGTTGGGGCGCGAATTGACCTTGCCCGGCGTCGCGCAATCGCTCGTGCTGACGCGAACGACGGGTCGCGCCTCCGCCATGCCGGAACGCGAGACTCTTGGCGCTTTCGCGGCGACAGGCGCGACGTTGGCGATCCATCTTTCGATCCATGTCCTGGACAATGTCCTCGCCGAACTCACCCCGCATTACGGCGAAAAGTGCCCCGCCGCGATCGTCTATCGCGCGTCCTGGCCCGACGAGCGCGTCATTCGCGGAACGCTGGGCTCGATCGCAAGCCTGGCTAATGAGGCGGCGCTGGAGCGGACCGCGCTGATTCTGGTCGGACCTGCATTGGGCGCGGAGGATTTCCGAGAGAGCGCGCTGTATAGCGTCGACTATATGCGCCGGTTTCGGAGCAGCCCTTCGGCGAATTAAGCTTCCGAGGATATCTTGATAAAACCTGTCGACGCGAGGATGCGCCCGTCGCGTCCCACGACAACAATTGCGAGTGCCCCGCCAGTCGCGCCGAATGCGCGGGCCGCCACATGCAACGCGCGCTGCGCAATCAGCGCCGGCAGATCGAAGCCGCCGCTGGCCGCCAGTTCAAGAGCATGCAGCGCGGTGTTGGCGCCGGCGATCGCCTCAACCAGCGAAGGCTCGCCGCCAGCCTCCACGACCTGCTGCGCCAGCGCCACCAGGTCGATGCCGCCGCGGCGCGAATGCAGATCGAGCCGGCCCTGCGCCAGCTTCGTCATCTTCGCGATGCCGCCAGCGATCGTGACGCGCGCAACCGGATGCGCGCGCAGATATTTTATCATGCCGCCAACAAAATCGCCCATGTCGATCAGCGCGACATCGGGCAGATTGTGTAATGCGCGCACCGCGGCTTCGGAAGTGGAGCCGGTCGCGCCCGCCACATGCAGGCAGCCCGCGGCGCGCGCCACATCGATACCGCGATGGATCGAACTTATCCACGCGGCGCAGGAATAGGGCACGACGATGCCCGTCGTCCCGAGGATCGACAGGCCGCCGACAATACCGAGCCGGCCATTGAGCGTGCGCTCGGCGATTCTGGCGCCGCCCGGCACGGAGATCGTCACGGCCGCGTCGGCGCCAACGCCAAGCTGCGCCGCGACTTCCGCAATATTGGCGCGGATCATTGCGCGCGGCGCCGGATTGATTGCCGGTTCGCCCACAGGCAGTGGCAGGCCGAGCAAGGTCACGGTGCCGACGCCTTCGCCGGCGTGAAATGCGATGCCCGCGCCCGCCGCGCTGCGCCGCACGGTCGCGACGATCATCGCGCCATGCGTGACATCGGGATCGTCGCCGGCGTCCTTGACGATGCCGGCCCGGCTCCAGCCTTCGCCGCTCTCGCTTATCGCCAGAGAAAATTCCGGGCGCATGCCGTTTGGCAAGGCGACGGGGACGGGATCCGGGAAGCCGCTACCGTATAGGCTCGAGAAGGCCGCGCGGCTCGCCCCGGCCGCGCATGCGCCTGTGGTCCAGCCGCGCCGCAGCGCCTTTGGGTCAGCGGTTTCGCTCATCATGCGGTGGTAGCGTGAAGCGCGGCGCGAGGCTAGCGCGATGGCTTGGCTGCGTCTCTGTCACCCGCGAGTCTTCTGGACATCGATCAGCTTTGTCGGGATAAAGCTGGCCGACTTCCATTTGGCATCAAGGGCGATGAAATCAGATTGCGGACGGCTACAGCTATGAGACAGTCCGCGCCGTCAGCCTTGATGATCGCCGCGCCGCGCTCGGGCAGTGGCAAGACGACAGTCACCCTCGGCCTGCTGCGCGCCTTGCGGCGACAGGGCCTGCGCGTTGTCGGGGTCAAATCCGGTCCCGACTATATCGACCCCGCCTTTCACGCCGCCGCCTCGGGGCGCGACGGGCTCAATCTCGATTCATGGTCGATGCCGCCGCCGCTGATCGCCGTACTCGCCGCTCGCGCCGCGGAGGGCGCGGATCTTGTCATATGCGAGGCGTCGATGGGCTTGTTCGACGGCGTTCCGGCGCCGGCGGGCCGCTCGGGCGCCTCGGTGGACGTCGCGGCGGCGCTGGGCATGCCGATCGTTCTCGTCCTCGATATTTCCGGCCAGGCGCAATCGGCGGCGGCCGTGGTGAAAGGCTGCGCGAGCTACGATCCGCGCATCAAGATCGCCGGCGTGATCCTCAATCGCGTTGGCAGCCCAAGGCACCGGCGCCTGGCAGGCGAGGCGATCGGGGCTCTGGGCATTCCAATTCTTGGCGCGCTGCCGCGCCTTGACAATCTCGCCTTGCCCGAGCGTCATCTCGGCCTTGTTCAAGCGGTCGAGACCGACGCGCTCGACGAGCGGCTAGACGCGATCGGCGGGGCCATCGCCGCGCATGTCGATCTCGACGCGCTGCGCCGCTGCGCGGCCGGGCCGCTCGCGCACGCATCAGGGACAGCGCCGATCGCGCTGCCGCCGCCGGGACAAACGATCGCTGTCGCGCGCGATGCCGCTTTCTCGTTTATCTACCCGCACTTGCTTTCGGGCTGGCGCGCGGCTGGGGCCGGGATCAAGTTCTTCTCGCCGCTCGCCGACGAAGCGCCGCCGGACGATTGCGATTTTTGCTGGCTGCCGGGCGGTTACCCCGAGCTGCACGCGGCGCGCCTCGCGGCCGCTGATAATTTCATCGGCGGTCTCCAGCGCTTCGCGCAAAGTCGCGCCGTGCATGGCGAGTGCGGCGGTTACATGACGCTCGGCGCCACGCTCACCGATGCGTCGGGCGCCGCGTACAAGATGGCGGGTTTGCTCGGCGTCGAGACGAGCTTCGCCAAACGCAAGATGACGCTCGGCTATCGCGAAATCGCGCTTGCCGCCGATTGCGCCCTTGGCCTCGCGGAGGCGCGCTTCAGGGGACACGAATTTCACTATTCAACCATCGTCGCGCCGGGCGACGACGAACCGTTTGCGTTTGCTGGTGACGCCTATGGCGCGGAACCGGCGCGCTCAGGCTCACGGCGCGGGCGCGTCAGCGGAAGCTATTTTCATGTCATCGCCGCCGCATGAATCACGCGCGAATTATCGCGGCGAGGCGAGCGCCTTGGCCTTGATCTGCTCGAGCGTCGTCGCTGGGGCAATCGCGTCGGTGGAAATCTTGAGATGGATGATCGCTGGCGCTTTCGCGGCGCGGGCGGCGGCGAACGCCGCCGGAAAATCCGCCGTGCGCTCCACTGTGAATCCGACGCCGCCAAAAGCCTTGGCATAGGCGGCGAAGTCGGGATTGCGCAGGTCCGTTGCGACGACGCGGCCGGGATATTCACGCTCCTGATGCATGCGGATCGTGCCGTAGCTGGCGTTGTCGCAGACGATGACGACGATCGGCAGATTGTATTGAACGGCAGTCGCGAATTCCTGGCCGTTCATCAGGAAATCGCCGTCGCCGTTGATCGAGACGACCAGACGATCGGGATGCAGCCGCTGCATCGCCACCGCCGCCGGCACGCCGTACCCCATCGAAGCCGATGTCGGCGCCACATGCGCGTTGAATTTGCGGAAGCGGAAGAAGCGATGAATCCACGCCGCATAATTGCCCGCGCCGTTGCAGACGATGGTATCCGCGGGCGCGTTGGCGCGCAGCCAGACCATGATCTCGCCGAGGTTCACGGCGCCGGGTTGCGGTGTCGCCGTCTCGGTCCAGGCGAGATTATCCGCGTGCGCGATCCTCTCTTCGCCGGCCCACGGCGGCGGCGTTGCTGGCCGCAATTCATCGAGCGCCCGGGCAAAGCCGATCGGCGATGCATGGATCGACAGCGCCGCCTGATACAGCCGGCCGAATTCCTCGGCGGCGGGATGAATATGCACCAGACCAACCTTTGGGCGCGGGATATCGAACAGCGTGAATCCCTGCGAGGGAATTTCGCCGAGCCGTCCGCCAAGCAAGATCGGCAGATCCGAGCGCTTGATGCGCGCGATCAGCTTGGGATTGGGCGCAATGCCGAGATCGCCAGCGTAATTGGGATGCAGCGCGTCGAACAAGGTTCCACGGCGATAACTGGTGACGACCGGCAGATCAAAGCGCTCGGCAAACCGCTTCACCGAGGAAAGGGCCGCCTCGCTCCATCGCGTCCCGCCCAGGATGAGAACGGGCTGGCGCGCGTCCGCCAGCCTTGACGCAAAGGCGACCATCTCCGCGGAGCCAGGAGAGGTTTCAATCGGGCGGCTTGCACGCGCGCGTTCACTCCCGACTGCGTCCGTCAGCATGTCCCTGGGAAGACTGATGACGACAGGCCCTGGGCGTCCTTCCATCGCGGTCTGAAAAGCGCGCGAGACGATTTCCGGCACGCGGCGAGCGTCGTCGATTTCGGCGACCCACTTGGTCATCGAGCCGAAGAAAGCGCGATAGTCGACTTCCTGAAAGGCGTCGCGATCGCGGAACGCCCGCTCGATCTGGCCCACGAACAGGATCATCGGCGTCGAATCGTGCCGCGCGATATGGATTCCGGGCGAAGCGTTGGTCGCGC
>JAYUFK010000069.1:0-17865 GCA_043739325.1 Methylocapsa sp.
CTCGACCGACGCATCCCCGACAAACAAACCATCATCGACGAAGTCGCCGCATGGGTCCGCGAGCGAAACGAAAATCACGCCGTTGCCGAATGGCACTTCGCAACCGACGATGCTCGCATCAAACTCAAAACCCTGTACCCTGCAATTTGAATGAATCGAGCCACTAGCACGATCGATCGCAGCCGGGCCGTGTGGCGAGCTTTCATTCATTGTGACGGCTCAAGGACGCCCGATGGTAAAGGAAGGCTTTGGCAACTGGTTTGCTGAGGCTTGCGTACCTGGAAGAGCACACGGCTTGCGGAAAGCGCTCGCTGTGAAGGTCGCGGAGGCGGGAGCAACTAGCGCCGAAATGGACGCCTTGTTTGCATGGCGCGGCAGCGGCATGTCGTCGCTATATACGCGCAAGGCAAACCGCCAAAAACTTGCGGGGGCGGCGCTTGATCGGCTTGGCGATGAGAACGAAAAGGGCGCGGTCTATCCCCTAAAGCAAAAAAAGATACCCTAAGACACGCGTTTATATAAATTAAATCAATGTTTTAGGTAGATCGTGGTGGGGGAGGTAGGACTCGAACCTACGAAGGCTAAGCCAGCGGATTTACAGTCCGCCCCCTTTGCCGCTCGGGACACTCCCCCTGATCCATCGGCCCCGACGAATGCGCATTCGCCTAGAAGTGAGAGCCGCGGACGAAAAGGCCCCGGCGAACCGGGGCCAGATCGAGGCAGCCTTATCTTGCGCCCTGCCCTGCCCTGTCAACTGGAAAGTGTCGGGCTGGAAAGTGTCGGGCGCGCCGCGCGCGCCGGCGCCGGGCTGTCAATACCGGCGAAATCTCGCTATGGGATGCGGACGCCGCCGCAATTCCCGGCGGCTGGAGAAGACTTTGACCCGCAAGAAAAGCCAACGGCCGCGCGATTTCGACCCTCGCGCAATGCGTGAGACGCCTGCTTCCACGCCGCCAAAGCGGCCAGTCAAAGACAGTGCGGCGAAGCGTACTCCGCACGAGGCGCACGCGCCCAAGCGCGATCCGGCGCCGCGACGAGCACGCGAGCCGCACGGCAGCGATGTCGTGCAGATCTATGGTTTCCACAGCGTCAGCGCCGCTTTGCAAGCGCCGCGTCGCAAGCTCATCCGCCTTTATGCGACGCAAGCCGCCGCTGAGCGCCTCGGCGCTGAGGCGACAGCGCGCGGCATCGAAATCCGGATCTTGAGCAACGAGGAAGTCGCGCAGCACGCGCCGCGCGACGCCGTGCATCAAGGCGTATTGCTTGAGGCGCGCCCGCTCGAGCCGATCGATATCTCCGACCTGCCCGAGCGCGGTCTTGTTATCGTGCTCGATCAGGTGACCGATCCGCATAATGTCGGCGCGATTCTGCGCACCGCGGCGGCGTTTGCTGTGGACGCACTCGTGACAACGGAACGCCATTCCCCTGAATTCACCGGCGCCCTGGCGAAATCCGCATCAGGCGGACTTGAGCATGTGCCGATTTGCAGCGTCGTCAATCTCGCGCGGGCACTG
This sequence comes from Methylocapsa sp., assembly GCA_043739325.1. Lineage (GTDB taxonomy): Bacteria > Pseudomonadota > Alphaproteobacteria > Rhizobiales > Beijerinckiaceae > Roseiarcus. The sequence continues at coordinate 1,515 of JAYUFK010000069.1, forward strand.
ACCGAGCTTGGCGAACTTGGCTATCTCAGGATTGGCCTCGATTCCGAGGGATCGCAGACGATCGACGCGACGCCGGTCTCACGCCCGATCGCGTTGGTGCTTGGCGCCGAAGGCAAGGGCTTGCGCCGCCTGACGCGCGAGCACTGCGACGTGCTGGCGCGCCTCGACATGCCCGGCGCGATCAAGAGCCTCAATGTTTCCAACGCCTGCGCCGTTGCGCTGGCGCTGGTTTGCCAGAAGCTCAAGACGGCGGGTTGAACAGGGCGCGGCCCTTATAGCCGTCGGCTTCCCCCAGCGTCTGGATCGGCCCAGATCTCATGCAAACTGCGGTTAAATCGTTCGTCGTATGGCGACACTCCGACAGCCGGACATTGTATGCAAGCGGTTGCCCGGCGCGCCGGCTGGCGGATCATATCCGGCCGACAATCCGCGAAAGGTTTCCAATGAAATCAAGGCGATGAGTGTGCTTTTTCCGCGCACCCAGCCGCGCGCTCGTGCGGGTTGCGCTCATGGCCATTTAAGAACATAAAGTTTGTGTTGTATTTAACCCGCGTGGATGATTCTCAGCTTGCAATGAGAATGCGAATTCGAACGGACGAGCTGTTCAAGCCGATCTCATATCACAGGGAAGCTGGATCAGGCGCCCAAGCGCTTACTGCAACTTCGGCACGGCCTTGGCGTAGCTCAAGTCGTAGGTCTTGTTGAGCAGCGGATCGAGCGCGGTGCCCTCGGAAGCGTCGAAGGCGTGCGACCGCGAGGCTTTCTGCTCGATCGCGGCGACGGCGCTGGCCGGCGCGGGGTTCGCCGGCGCGGACGGTTCGACCAGGGGCGCTCCGCCATAGCGCGCGGCGCGCGCCTGCAGGTCCGCCAGGGAAGCTGGGGACATGGGATACGAGGCAACCGGCGCTCCCGATGGTCCGGGATCGTCGCCCAACGCGATCATGGCATCCGATGAGGCGTCATTCACGCCCTGCACGACGGCGCCGATATCTTCAAGCTTCGCGGCGCTCTTGTTCGACCGCGTGAGCGCGCCGTCAGGCCCAAGCAGCGCTTCAACGGCCTGTCTCTGGGCGCCTAGCTTTGCGAGCAGCGCGCCGAGAGCGGAACCCCTCGCGCCAGTTATCGGAGCGGGGCCAAGTCCCCCGAAAGCGGGGGGATTGGCGGGGTCCACGGCGCGGTGGGTTTGGGCGGCAAGCCTGACGAGGCGCGCCTGCAGGGCTGAATTGACAGCAACCGGCGACAGGGCTGGGCTCAGCGCGCCAAACACCCGAGGATCGATCGGCTCAAGCGCTCCATGCGTCGCCGCAGGCGCGCCAGGAATTGGCTGCGTCGCGTCCGGCGCGACCTTGTCCTTCGAATCCTTTTCGATCTGGCGCCAGTGCAGAACATTCTTCTGATGCTGATCGAGCGTCTCGGCGAATGCGTGGCCGCCTGAGCCGTCGGCGACGAAATAGAGTTCCTTGGTGCGCATCGGATTGGCGACAGCCTGAAGCGCGGCTTTGCCCGGATTGGCGATGGGCCCGGGCGGCAAACCCTCGATGATGTAAGTGTTATAGGGCGTAACTTGTTCGAGTTCCGCTTTCGATATGCTGTGGCCAAGCGTCCCCTTGCCGAACACGAGGCCGTAGACGATCGTCGGGTCGGATTGCAGCTTCATCCGCTTTTGCAGGCGGTTGATGAAGACGCCGGCGACACGCGGTCGCTCGTCCTGCTTGCCCGTCTCCTTCTCGACGATCGACGCAAGGGTCACGAGTTCGCCCGGCGACCTTATCGGCAGGTCTGGCGCGCGTTTCTTCCAGATTTCATCGACAGCCTTCGCCTGGTCTTTCTCCATGCGCGTCAGCGCCGCTTGCCTCGAATAGCCGCGCGGAAAATCGTAAGTCTGCGGCAAGATCGATCCTTCGCGCGGAACTTCCTTGACGTCGCCCGCCAGAAACTCCGCGTCGCGCACGCGCAGGACAATCTGCTCGCTCGTCAGGCCCTCGGGGATCGTCAGCGGGTGCTGGATAGGAATGCCCGAAACCAGGACGTGCTCGACGTCGACCAGACTTGCGTGCTGTTTGAATTGATATTCGCCGCGCTTGAGCGCGCTGTGACTGCCGTCGAGGAATGTGATGACCGTGAACCAGAATGCGCTAGAGACCACGCCATTGTGTTCGAGTTGGTCGGCCAGCGCGCCGCCGTCGTCTTCGCGCACGAGCTGCACGACTTTGTCGGCTTCGAGCGGGCCGGCGCGTCGCGCCTCAAACATCGCCCAGCCGTAACCCGCAATCGCGATGATGGCGGCGATCAGCACGAACGATAAAAGTCCGCTAAGCATCGACAGGCCGCGGCGGCGCTTGCGCGGCGGGTCAGGCGGCGGCGCGGCAGGTCGTGTTTGCGGCTCGGGCGGCGCCTTGTCGCGACGACCGAACAAGCCGGCGCCTTTTGGCGCGCTTGCCTCGCTCTGTTGATCTGGCGGTTGGGTCATTCGCGTTCGACCTTGCTGCGCGCATCTGCGCAAAGCTGCGCGCAATGTAGACTAGCGCGCAATGTGGCGAAACCGCGATGAAGCGTCATCCTCAGACGAATTTAAAGTAATGCCGCGTGGCGAAAGATCAGAGAGGCGTTGGTGCCGCCGAAACCGAACGAATTTGACAATGCGACATCGATCTTGCGCTTTTTCGCGACATGCGGGACGAGATCGATGCTGGTCTCGACGGACGGATTGTCGAGATTGAGCGTCGGGGGCGCAATCTGGTCGCGCATCGCCAGGATCGAAAAGATCGCCTCGACCGCGCCGGCCGCGCCAAGCAAATGCCCGATCGACGATTTTGTCGAGGACATTGAAGCGTTGCTGGCGCCATTGCCCAGCAGCCGTTCGACAGCCTTGAGCTCGATCTCGTCTCCCATCGGCGTCGACGTGCCATGGGCGTTGACGTAGTCGATGTCGGAGGCAAACACGCCAGCGCGTTTGAGCGCCGCGCTCATCGCGCGGTAAGCGCCATCGCCGTCCGGCGCAGGCGAAGTGATATGATAGGCGTCGCCCGAAAGGCCGTAGCCGATCAGTTCCGCATAGATATGAGCGCCGCGCGCCCTGGCGTGCTCCAGTTCCTCCAGCACAACGCAGCCAGCGCCTTCGCCCATCACGAAACCATCGCGGTCGCGATCATAGGGACGCGACGCCAGTTTCGGACGGTCGTTGAAACCGGTGGAAAGCGCACGGCAAGCGGCAAAGCCCGCAAGCGAAAGACGGTTGACGGCTGATTCGGCGCCGCCCGCCACCATGACCTTGGCGTCGCCCAGGGCGATCAGTCTTCCAGCGTCGCCGATCGCGTGCGCGCCGGTCGAACACGCGGTGACGACAGAATGATTCGGCCCTTTGAGCCCATGCGCGATCGAGACATTGCCGCCCGCCAGATTGATCAGCCGGCCCGGAATGAAGAAGGGCGAAATGCGGCGCGGGCCTTTTTCATGCAGGGTGATCGAAGCGTCGTAGATGCCCTCAAGCCCGCCGATTCCCGAGCCGATCAGCACGCCTGATTCGATCTGGTCGTCGTATGATTCGGGCGCCCATTTGGCGTCGCGCAGCGCTTGAGTCGCCGCGCTCATCGCATAGATGATGAAATGATCGACGCGACGTTGGTCTTTCGGCTCCATCCAATCGTCGGGATGAAACGCGTCGGGCGCGGAACCGCGCGGAACCTGCGCGGCGATCTGGCATGCGATATCCGAGACGTCAAAATTTTCAACGCGGGAAGCGGCGGATTCGCCAGCCAGCAACCGACTCCAGGTCGCTTCAACGCCACAGGCAAGCGGCGAAACCATGCCCAGCCCGGTGACGACGACACGTTTCATGCAGGTTCCTCGATTTAGTTGTTGTAGAGATCGCTTTAACGCGACAGGGGCCGGACAATCGCCGGCCCCCGCCTATCCATTCCAAAATGGTTCGCGCCTTCGCCATATATTCGCTGGCGCCGCGACTTAGCGTTATTTGGCGGCGGACGCCTTTTCCAGGAACTTCACAGCGTCGCCAACGGTGACGATCGTCTCGGCCTGGTCGTCGGGAATCTCGACGCCGAACTCTTCCTCGAACGCCATCACCAGCTCGACAGTATCGAGCGAGTCGGCGCCAAGGTCGTCGATGAAATTGGCGTTGTCGACCACTTTGTCGGCTTCGACGCCAAGGTGCTCAACAACAATCTTTTTTACGCGCTCAGCGACATCGCTCATCTTGTCCGTCCTTCGTGCGGCGCGGCCCTTGAGCCCGCCTTTGATTGATCCCCGAGACCTGCCCGGCGCACGGCGCCCGATTTGCCCCGTTCCCTCTTGCTCGCACTTCAGTCTGGCGAAGAAGCGCGCTGATCTGAAGTGTCTCGCACCGCTCCTTTGCACCCGACGCCCCCGGGCGGCACGGCGACCGGAGCGGTCGATAGCATATCTTTCGGGGCATGGCGAGAGGTGGCTATTGCGTGTCCAAAACGCGGCGCATGGCAAGCAAACCGCTCAGATCATTGCCATTCCGCCATTCACATGCAGCGTTTGCCCGGTCACATACGCGGCCTCGCGGCTGGCAAGATAGACCACCGCCGCCCCAATCTCGTCGCCCGCGCCAAGGCGCCCGGCTGGCACAGACCCAAGAATCGTCTCTCGCTGCTTGTCGTTCAGCGCGTCTGTCATCGGGCTGGCGATGAAACCGGGCGCGACGCAATTGACGGTGATATTGCGACTGGCCACTTCCGCGGCGAGCGCCTTGGACATGCCGATCAGCCCCGCCTTGGCAGCCGCGTAATTGCCCTGGCCGGGATTGCCGGTCACGCCGACCACCGAACTGATGCCGATGATTCGTCCATAGCGGCGACGCATCATGCCCTTCAGGCACGCGCGAGCGAGTCGGAACGCCGCTGTAAGATTAACCGCCAGCACCTGATCCCATTCGTCGTCTTTCATCCGCATGAACAGATTGTCGCGCGTCACCCCGGCATTGTTGACGAGAATATCGAGCCCGCCCATCGCGGTTTCGGCGGATGGAACCAGTGCTTCGACCGATTGCTTGTCCGACAGATCGCACGGCAGAACGAACGTACGCGCGCCGAGTTCGGCGGCAACCGCCTCAAGCGCGTCTCGCCGCGTGCCCGACAAGGCGACGCTCGCCCCTTGGGCGTGAAGCGCGCGCGCAATCGCGCCGCCCAATCCGCCAGACGCGCCAGTCACCAGAGCGAATTTTCCGGTCAAATCGAACAATGGGCATTCCTCGTTTTGCTAGCGGCCTGCTAATGCGTCTGGGCGGCGGCGGTTCGCGCGGCCTTGTAGGTCTCCACATCCGTGGGAGCGCCGATCGAAGCGCATTGAACGCCCTCCGCGATGCGCTTGATGAGGCCGGCGAGCACTTTTCCGGCGCCAAGCTCGACGAAATTCGTGACGCCTTGGCCGGTCATATAAAGCACGCTTTCGCGCCAGCGCACAGCGCCGGTCACCTGCGCGATCAGCGCCGCCTTGATGGCCGCGGGGTCGGCAATCGCGCTGGCCAGCACGTTGGCCACCAGCGGCGCTTTCGGCGGCAGAATTGTCACCTTCGCCAGCGCCGCCGCCATCGCGTCGGCGGCCGGCGCCATTAGGTCGCAATGAAACGGCGCGGACACGGGCAACAGGATCGCCCGCTTGGCGCCCTTCGCCTTCGCCAACTCCATGGCGCGCTCGACGGCTGATTTTGTGCCGGAGATAACCACCTGCCCACCGCCGTTATCATTGGCGGCCTGACAGATCGCCGCCTGAAGATATAGGTCGCTCGCCGCTTGCCCGGCGATAAGGGACACCTGCTGAAAGTCCAGCCCGATAATCGCCGCCATCGCGCCTTCGCCAACCGGAACAGCTTTTTGCATGGCGTCGCCGCGAATGCGCAGCAGGCGAGCGGCATCCTCGATCGATAGGGAACCGGCGGCGGCCAGCGCCGAATATTCGCCCAGCGAATGGCCCGCGACGAATCTGGCGTCGCGGCCAAAATCCAGCCCCGCCTCTTTCTCGAGAACGCGCGCCACCGCCAGACTGACAGCCATCAGCGCCGGCTGCGCGTTGGCTGTCAGCACCAGGTCTCCATCCGGGCCCTCGAAAATGATCCTTGAGAGATTCTGGCCAAGCGCCGCGTCAACACGCGCGAAGACGTCCTTGGCGACGGGGAACGCATCGGCAAGCGCCTTGCCCATAGCCACCGATTGTGAACCCTGACCCGGAAACACAAATGCCGTCTGCATCGACGCCCCTTCCCGATTTTCGCCGCACAGACACGGCGCGGCGCGGTGTGTCAAGGGCAGCGGCGCGCCTTCACGCCGGGCGCGTAACAATGATAAGGAGCGCCAGCGACACGGCGTCGATTCGCCCTGAGGACAATGCGTGCTCCCAATCCCCGGCAAAAATTGCGGCTCGTGCACGATGTGCTGCTCGGCGCTCGAAATCCCGGAATTCAAGAAGCCGGCGGGGCCTGCCTGCTCGAACTGCCTGGCGGGCGGCGGCTGCAAGATTTATCTGGATCGTCCTCAGCTGTGTCGCGATTTCGAATGCGAATGGATCATGGATCGCAAGCTGGCAGCGAACATGCGTCCCGACGTGATCGGTACGATCCTGATGGAAGACGACGACACTGGCGAATATCGCGCGGTTTGCTCGCCCTCCAAACCGCTGGCGTGGCGCAACCCGCGGGTGTTCGCCCATCTTGTGTCCGTCGCCAAAACCGGACGCACGGTCGTCGCCAAGGCTGGCCTTACGTCGTGGCGGGTCTTCGCATCAGGCGAATGGGGGCCGACAATCTAAGCAACGATGCCAATTCCCGCGGCGATTTGCATTATTGTTGGGCAAAATTCGAAAATTCTGTGGATTGCCCGGGATAATTGTCGGCGGCGCCAAGCAGCCCTCCTCGCCCGGAGTATGGACATCGCGCGTCCGGCAATGAGATAGTATTTGACGCCGCGAGGTTGATCGGTCCAGATTTTTGGTTCATTGCCAAGGCGCCGCCGGCCATCTTGCCAAGCCTGCGCCACACAGAGATTGCACGAAATGAAGAAAATCGAGGCGATTATCAAGCCGTTCAAGCTGGACGAGGTCAAGGAGGCGCTGCAGGCGGCGGGCGTTCAGGGCATCACCGTGCTGGAGGCGAAGGGCTTTGGCCGTCAGAAGGGCCATACCGAGCTGTACCGCGGCGCCGAGTACGTCGTCGATTTTCTGCCCAAGGTGAAAATCGAAGTTGTCGTCGCGGACGAAAACCTCGCCGCCGCCGTCGAAGCAATCCGCAAGGCCGCCCAGACGGGACGGATTGGCGATGGCAAGATATTTGTATCGCACATAGAAGAGGCGATCCGCATTCGCACCGGCGAAACCGGCGCGGATGCTGTTTGATTTTGCGCGGGTTCGTAGACGGCCTGTCGTAAAGAAGGAGCTGCTCAAGCGCGCAGGCGCCGGGCTGGGGAAACAAAACCTATCAAGGAAAGGCACATCATGAAGACCGCCAAGGACGTCCTGAAGGCGATCAAGGACAATGACGTCAAATATGTCGATCTGCGCTTCACCGACCCGCGCGGCAAATGGCAGCACGTGACATTTGACCAGTCGCTGATCGATGAGGACGCGTTCTCCGAAGGCCTGATGTTCGACGGATCGTCGATTGCCGGCTGGAAGGCGATCAACGAATCCGACATGACTTTGATGCCCGACCCGACATCGGGCTGCATGGATCCCTTCTTTGCGGCGTCGACCATGGTCCTCAATTGCGACATTCTCGATCCCGCCAGCGGCCAGCCTTATGGGCGCGATCCGCGCGGCATCGCCAAGAAGGCCGAGACCTATCTCAAGTCCACCGGCATCGGCGACACGATCTATGTCGGTCCTGAAGCCGAGTTCTTCGTATTCGACGACGTCCGCTTCAAGGCCGACCCGTACAACACCGGCTTCACGATCGACTCGGTGGAGTTCCCGACGAATTCCGACACGCCGTATGAAGGCGGCAATCTTGGCCACCGCGTGCGCACCAAGGGCGGCTACTTCCCGGTGCCGCCGCAAGATTCGGCGCAGGACATGCGCGGCGAAATGCTGGCGGCGATGGCCTCGATGGGCGCCATCGTCGAGAAGCATCACCACGAAGTCGCCTCGGCGCAGCACGAACTCGGCCTGAAATTCGGCCCGTTGACGACGATGGCCGATCACATGCAGATCTATAAGTACTGCATCCATCAGGTCGCCAACAGCTACGGCAAGACCGCGACGTTCATGCCGAAGCCGATCTTTGGCGACAATGGATCGGGCATGCACGTTCACCAGTCGATCTGGAAAAACGGCAAGCCGATCATGGCCGGCAACAAATACGCGGATCTCAGCCAGGAATGCCTGTGGTACATCGGCGGCATCATCAAGCACGCCAAGGCGCTTAACGGCTTCACCAACCCGTCGACGAACAGCTACAAGCGCCTGGTTCCGGGCTACGAAGCGCCGGTGTTGCTGGCCTATTCCGCCCGCAATCGCTCGGCCTCGTGCCGTATTCCGTGGACGTCCAACCCGAAGGCAAAGCGCGTCGAAGTTCGCTTCCCCGACCCGATGGCGAACCCCTATCTCGCCTTCGCGGCGATGCTGATGGCCGGCCTCGACGGCATCAAGAACAAGATCGATCCGGGTCCGGCGATGGACAAGGATCTGTATGACCTGCCGCCGAAGGAATTGAAGAAGATTCCGACAGTTTGCGGCTCGCTGCGCGAAGCGCTCATGAATCTCGACAAGGACCGCGCCTTCCTTAAGGCCGGCGACGTATTTTCCGACGATTTCATCGATAGCTACATCGAGCTGAAGATGGCCGACGTAATGCGCTTCGAGATGACGCCGCATCCGGTCGAGTTCGACATGTACTATTCTTACTGAGTTCTTGTATTGCAACGAGAAATGGGCGGCCTCGCGGTCGCCCTTTTTTGTTGGATAGAAGCGCATGAACTCACGGTGCGCCAAATTTCACACAGTCAAGGCGCCAAGGTCATAGCGGCCTCGATAAATTCGGTTCGAAGCGAATAGCGGGGACAACGAGCGCTTGACCGGCGCGCGCCTCGCATAGCGACCCGCGCCGTGCAACAAGCCTTTCTCTCGCCGCGAAACGAGACTAAATTTTTCGCCTGTCTGAGTCGTTCGTCGCGTTCGCTTCATCTCCAAAAAAGAATCAAAAAAGACCATGGCGACCATCGAACAGTTTGCCGGACGGCTGACAGCCGTCCCTAATGTCGCGCCTGCGGCCTATCGCACGCCGCCGCACAATATCGAGGCGGAGCAGGCGCTGCTTGGCGCGATTCTTATCAACAACGACGCCTTTGACCGCGTCTCGGATTTCCTGCGCGCCGAGCATTTCGTCGAGGAAATTCATCGCCGCATCTATGAAACAGCGGCGTCCTATATCCGCGCCGGCAAGCTCGCCTCGCCGATCACAGTGAAGACTTACCTCGGCGAACACGACGTCGGCGGCCTCAGCGTGCCGCACTATCTCGCGCGCCTCGCCGCTGAAGCGACGACAGTCATCAACGCCTATGACTATGGCCGCATGATCCATGATCTGGCGGTTCGCCGCGAACTCATTCAGATCGGCGAAGATACGGTCAACGTCGCCTATGATTCCCCTGTCGATTCGAGCCCGCGCGAGCAGATCGAGGAGACGGAACGCCGCCTCTATCAGATCGCCGAAAGCGGACGCTACGACGGCGGCTTCCAGCGCTTCTCCGACGCCTTGAAAATTGCCGTCGACATGGCCGCGCGTGCCTATGAGCGCGACGGAAATCTCAGCGGCATTTCCTCCGGCCTCGCCGATCTCGATCGTTACATGGGCGGATTCCAGGCGTCCGATCTGGTCATTCTCGCCGGTCGCCCCGGCATGGGCAAGACCGCGCTCGCGACCAACATCGCCTTCAACATCGCCAAGGCCTATCGCTACGAAGATGGAGCCGACGGGAAGCGCAAAACGATCAACGGCGGCATCGTCGGCTTTTTCAGTCTCGAAATGTCGAGCGAGCAGTTGGCGACGCGTATCATCGCCGAACAATCAGGCGTGCCCTCTTACAAGATCCGCCGCGGCGACATCACCGAGCAGGATTTTTACAAGGTCTCGGAAGCCGTCAAGGACATGCAGACGATTCCGTTTTACATCGACCAGACCGGCGGCATTTCAATCGCGCAGCTCACGGCGCGGGCCCGCCGGCTGAAGCGCCAGCGCGGCCTCGACCTGCTTGTCGTCGATTATTTACAACTGCTGTCCGGCTCCAGATCGCGCGGGTCGGAAAACCGCGTCCAGGAATTGACCGAGATCACGATGGGTCTCAAGTCGCTGGCGAAGGAATTGAATGTACCCGTGATGGCGCTGTCGCAATTGTCGCGACAAGTGGAGCAGCGCGACGACAAGCGGCCGCAACTTTCGGACCTGCGAGAATCCGGTTCGATCGAGCAAGACGCCGACGTCGTCATGTTTGTGTTCCGCGAGGAATATTATCTGAAAAACAAGGAGCCGCGCGTTGGCACCGAGGAGCATGTCGCCTGGATGAGCGAAATGGAGCGCACGCACGGCCGCGCCGAAGTCATTATCGGCAAGCAGCGCCATGGGCCGACAGGCACGGTCGAGTTGCAATTCGAGGCGGAACTGACGCGATTTGGCAATCTGGCGAAAGAAGGCGCTTTGCCGGACATGCATTAATGTCGCACGAGAATAGCGCAGTCGGCGTCCTCACCATCGATCTTGCAGCGCTGGCGGACAATTGGCGATTGCTTTCGCAAAGAGTCGCCCCGGCAAAATGCGCGGCGGTTATCAAGGCCAACGCCTATGGCATCGGCATAGAAGCGGCGGCGCCGGCTCTGTATCGCGCGGGTTGCCGCACATTCTTCGTCGCGCATATCAGCGAGGGCAAGCGCGCTCGATCGGCTCTGGGGCCGAATCGCGATGTGAGCATTTACGTCCTCAACGGGTTGCAGACAGATCCCGATCTACATGAGGACTATCTGGCGCCCGGACTTGCGCCAGTAATCGGATCCCCTGAAGAAGCGACGCGGTGGATGAGGCTCACTGTCGATCTCGCGACGCCAGCGCCCTACGCGATTCATGCCGACACCGGCATGAATCGATTGGGCTTCGCCAGCGCCAGCGAATTGCGCGCAGCCTTTGCCGATCGCGCGGCAGCGACAGGCGCGACGCTGGTGATGAGCCATTTCGTCTCGTCCGAGGAGCCGCGAAATCCGCTCAACGCACAGCAGATCGCGCGATTTGACGAAATTCGCGCGCTTCTTCGGGATGTGCCGGCGAGCCTTGGCAATTCATCCGCGCTGTTCCTGCCGCAGCGTCCGTTCTATAATCTCGTGCGGCCTGGATACGCGCTTTACGGCGGCAATCCAACGCCCGGCATGCCCAATCCGATGAAGCCCATCGTGTCGCTGGAAGTCCCGATCCAGCAGACGCGCTGGATCGAGGCTGGCGAGACGGTTGGCTACAACGCGCAATGGACGGCGCGGCGCCGCACCCGTCTCGCGACGCTGCTGGCCGGCTACGCCGACGGCCTGCCCCGCACGATGGGCGCCACGAACGACCAGAGGAGTGTTGAAGTCGTCATCGCGGGCCAGCGCTGCCCGCTCGTCGGGCGCGTGTCGATGGACCTTTGCGTCGCCGACGCGACGGACTTGCCGGAAGCGAGCGCTCAGCCCGGCGCCTGCGCGCAGTTTCTGGGCGACGTCGTCGGCGTCGATGAACTGGGCGAGCGCTCGCGCACGATCGGCTATCACATTCTGACGGGCCTCGGATCGCGCTACCGGCGGGTATATCGCGAAACTTGAGCGCGATTGATATCGACATTCCCCCAAGAATCCTGCTTTGTTCTCCCTAGATGGCTAAATCCAAATCCTCCTTCGTTTGCCAGAACTGCGGAGCGGTGACGCAGCGCTGGCAGGGCAAATGCGAATCCTGCGGCGAGTGGAATACCATCGTCGAAGAGGCGGTCAGCGCCGGCATCGGCGCCGCCATCGCCCGCAATGGCCTTGCAGGCCGCGCCTTTGCGCTTGAGGACCTCACCGGGGCGGCGCGCGCCGAGGCGCGCATCGTCACCGGCATTGCCGAGCTCGACCGCGTCGCCGGCGGCGGCTTTGTGCCGGGGTCTGTCGCCTTGATCGGCGGCGAACCCGGCATCGGCAAGTCGACCTTGCTGATCCAGGCGTGCGCGGCGCTGGCGCGCAAGGGCGGCCGCGTCGTCTACATCTCGGGCGAGGAATCGACTTCGCAGGTCCGGCTGCGCGCCGGGCGGCTCGGCCTCAGTCAGGCGCCGGTGCAACTGGCGGCCCAGACCGGCGTCGAGGACATCATCGCGACGCTGACTTCCGGCGACAAGCCCAAATTAGTTGTGATCGATTCGATCCAGACGATGTGGAGCGGCGCCATTGAGTCCGCGCCCGGAACCGTCAGCCAGGTCCGCGGTTCGGCGCAGGCGCTGATTCGCTTCGCCAAGCAAAGCGGCGCGGCGATCATTCTCGTTGGGCATGTCACCAAGGACGGCCAGATCGCCGGCCCACGCGTTGTCGAGCACATGGTCGACGCGGTCATGTCGTTCGAGGGAGAAGGCGCCCACGCATTTCGCATCCTGCGCGCCTCGAAGAACCGGTTTGGCGCGACCGATGAAATTGGCGTGTTCGAAATGACAGGCGGCGGCCTCAGCGAAGTGGCCAATCCGTCAGCGCTGTTTCTGGCCGGGCGCGACGGCGCGAGCCCCGGGGCGGCGGTGTTTGCTGGCATCGAGGGCGCGCGGCCGCTGTTGGTTGAGATTCAGGCGCTGGTTGCGCCCTCGACACTGGGCACGCCCCGCCGCGCGGTTGTCGGCTGGGATTCAAGCCGCCTGGCGATGATTCTCGCGGTGCTCGAAGCGCATGGCGGCCTAAAACTCGGGCAATACGATATCTATCTGAACGTCGCCGGAGGCCTCAAGATCGCCGAGCCGGCCGCCGATCTCGCTGCGGCGGCGGCGCTGATTTCCTCACTCGTCGGCGTCAGCTTGCCGCATGACAGCGTTTATTTTGGCGAGATCGGTCTTTCAGGCGCGGTGCGGTCGGTTGGCCACGCCAACCTGCGCTTGAAGGAGGCGGCGAAGCTCGGTTTCACTGGCGCGGTCGCTCCGCCGCTCGCGCAAAAGGAAAAGGGCGAATCGACGAAGCTTTCGATGAGTTCCATCTCCTCGGTCGGGAGCCTCGTGGCGCAGATCGCCGCAGCCGGCGTCGAACGCGGCAACAGCGCGGCCAAGGTGACGAAATGAAATCGCTTCGATATAAGGCGCTGCGCGCGCCAATTTGCGGCGAACCAGCGCGCCCGATTGCAGCGATGTGCGAGGCCTATTGAAATGCCATCTTATCTTGACCTTGGTGTAATTGTCATTGTGCTGATTTCGGCATTCCTGGCGATGGTGCGCGGCTTTACGCGCGAGGTTCTGGCGATCGGTTCGTGGGTGGCGGCGGCATTGGCCGCTTTCTTCTTTTACCCGTACGTCCTGCCCTATATAACGCCCTATATCCCCAAGCCCGTTTTTGCCCTGGCGGCTTCCGCCGCCATAGTTTTCTTCGCGACCTTGATCGTCGTCTCAATCATCACGGTGCGCCTGTCCGACGCGATCCTGGACAGCAGAATTGGCGCGCTGGACCGCTCGCTCGGGTTCCTGTTCGGGGCCGGGCGCGGGTTTCTTCTCGCGGTCGTCGCCTTCGCCATCTACAACTGGTTCGCTGGCGACAAAATGCAGCCCGAATGGGTCAAAACCGCGAAGACGCGGCCGGTTATGGAGCAAACTCGAGACAGCATCATCGCAATGTTGCCGGAAAACGCCACAGCAACGATCGAGAGCTGGCTGAAAAAGAAGCCGCCAACCAGCGGCGACGAGCCGCCGGACGAATCGCTCAGCGCCCCCGCCGCTCCGGCGACGCCCGCGCCGGCGCCACCCGCAAAGGTCGAGGCGACGCCGACGGGCGCCGCGACGCCGACAGACAAACAAAAACTCGACGCCATCCTCAACAACAAGCCGCAGCCTTTGCCGACCAAACCAACAATACTCCCGACGCCGCCCCAGCAATGATCCGCTGCGCGAGCGGTGGCGCAATGATTGCTTCCGCACTCAGATTGACGAGGTTGCCATTCCCAGCCAGATGATCGATCAGAACTTCAGCGCCGAGGACATTGACGGCGACCGCCTTCGCGAGGAATGCGGCGTGTTCGGCATTTTCGGCCATCCCGACGCCGCCGCGATCACCGCTCTCGGTCTGCACGCCCTGCAGCATCGCGGTCAGGAGGCCGCCGGCATCGTGGCGTTCGACGGCAGGCGGTTCCACTCCGAGCGGCGCCAGGGGTTGGTGGGCGATCATTTCTCCAGCGCCGCGACAATCGAACGCCTACCGGGCTCCATGGCGGTCGGCCACGTCCGTTATTCCACCACCGGCGAGACGATCCTGCGCAACGTTCAGCCGTTGTTCGCCGAGCTCGATGGCGGCGGCCTCGCGGTCGCGCACAACGGCAATCTCACCAACGGACTGACCCTGCGGCGCGAGCTCATCAAGGCCGGCGCCATTTGCCAGTCGACATCCGACACGGAAGTCGTTTTGCATCTTGCCGCGCGCTCCCGGCGCGGGCGTATCGTCGATCGGTTCGTCGATGCATTGAGTCAGATTGAGGGCGCCTATGCGCTGGTGGCGCTGACCAACAAGAAACTGATGGGCGCGCGCGATCCGCTCGGCATCCGCCCGCTTGTGCTGGGCGAACTCGACGGTTTCCCCATTCTTTGTTCCGAGACCTGCGCGCTCGACATCATCGGCGCCAAATTCGTGCGCGATATCGACAACGGCGAAGTGGTGGTCATATCGAGCGAAGGCGTGCAAAGCCTGCACCCGTTTCCCCCGCAACGAATACGGCCGTGCATTTTCGAATACATCTATTTCGCCCGGCCCGATTCGATCGTGCACGGACGTTCGGTCTACGAGGCGCGCAAAGCGATGGGTGCGGAACTGGCGCGCGAAGCGCCAGCCGATGCGGATGTCGTCGTGCCCGTCCCCGATTCCGGCGTCCCAGCGGCGCTGGGCTACGCCCGGGTCTGCAACATCCCGTTCGAGCTCGGCATTGTGCGCAATCACTATGTCGGGCGCACCTTCATTCAGCCGACACAGGCGATCCGCGAACTCGGCGTGCGCCTTAAGCACAACGCCAACCGCTCGGTCATTGCCGGCAAGCGCATTGTGCTGATCGACGATTCGATCGTGCGCGGCACCACGAGCGTCAAGATCGTGCAAATGATGCGCGACGCCGGCGCGCGCGAAGTGCATTTCCGCATTTCATCGCCGCCAATCACTCACTCCGACTATTACGGCATCGACACGCCCGAGCGCGACAAGCTGCTGGCGGCGCGGATGGACCTCGAGGGGATGCGCCGCTTCATGGGCGCCGACAGTCTGGCGTTTCTGTCGATCGACGGCACGTACCGGGCGATGGGCTACGAGCGGCGCGACAACGCGCGCCCGCAATTCACCGACCATTGCTTCACTGGCGATTACCCGACGCGGCTGACCGATCTCGTTGGAGAGTCGGCGAAGCAGCAACTATCCTTGCTCGCCGAGGCGAGCTGAAACTTCGAGGCGGTTGCGATGTTCACCTTGTACTATGCGCCAGGCGCCTGCTCGCTGGCCTCGCATATCGCGCTGGAAGACGCTGGCGCACCCTACACGCTGGCGCGCGTCGACTTCGCCGCCAAGGCCCAGACGAGGCCGGATTACCTCGCGATCAATCCGAAAGCGCGCGTTCCGGCTCTGGTCACGCCGCGAGGGGTTTTGACGGAGACGCCGGCGATGCTGGCGTTCATCGCGCAGAGCTTTCCGCAGGCCCGCCTCGCCCCGGTGGATGACCCGTTTGCGTTCGGGCAGGTGCAGGCTTTCAATAGTTATCTCTGCTCAACGGTGCATGTCGCGCACGCGCACCGGATGCGCGGTTACCGCTGGGTCGACGATGCCTCGGCCATTGAGGCTATGCGCAAGAAAGTTCCCGAGACCGTCGGCGCCTGCTTCGATCTCATCGAGCGCGAGATGTTTCGCGGGCCCTGGGTGATGGGCGAGGATTACACGATCGCCGACGCCTACTTGTTCACCCTGGCGCAATGGCTGGAGGCCGACGACGTCGACCCAGAGCGGCTGCCACGCGTCGCGGATCACCGGAGCCGCATGCTGCAGCGCTCGGCGGTGAAGAAAGCGATAGCCGACGAACTGGCGAGCTAGTGTTCCGTCTCTTAATTAACGACTATGATCTTTGTCACAACTGATTTGCGACAAGGATCACAGAGATGGCGCGACCGATCAAGCGATTGTTGGC
>JAYUFK010000070.1:0-2369 GCA_043739325.1 Methylocapsa sp.
CAGATGGGCGAGAATATTCGAGGCCGGAAACTTGTGTTTATGCGAGTCCGGCGTCGAATCGGCGGTTACCGACGAACCCCTTTCCCGCCGCGCGGAGAAGGGTTTGCGCGGCGCTTGGACGTTCGTCCTCCGCAACCTAATCCGCCATCGCCTCAGCCTGCGACGACAGTTCCAGCCACTGCTCCTCCGTCGCCAGCAGCGCGCGCTCCAGCTCCGCCCGCTTCATCGCGAGATCGACCACCTTGGCGGAATTGTTGGCGGTGTCGCCGGATTTGGCCAGCGCTTCGTCGATGCGGCGCAGCAGGTCCTGGAAGCGGTGCATCTTCTGTTCCGCCGCGACGATTTCCTTGCGCAACGGGCCGAGGTCGCGCCGTGTCTTCGCAGGCTCGCGCCGCTCAACCGGCGCAGCCGCCTTGACGGCGGGCTGCGATTTGCGGCTGTCCGGCGCATCCGACTTGCCCAACACAAAGCGGCTGTAGTCGGCGACGTCGCCGTCGAAATTACGCACCGTGCCGTCGGCGACGAGCCACAAGCGATCGACGCAAGCTTCCAGCAAGCGCCGGTCATGCGAGACGAGAATGCACGCGCCGGCATAGTCGTTGATCGCCTCGATCAATTCAGCGCGGCTGTCGATGTCGAGATGGTTTGTCGGTTCGTCGAGGATGATGAGTTGCGGCCCGCTGAACGTCGCCAGCCCCATCAGCAGGCGGGCTTTTTCGCCGCCGGACAGCGCCAGTATCTTGGTGTCGGCGCGGGCGCCGGAAAAACCGATCAGCGCAGCGCGGGCGCGAATTTTCGCCTCCGGTTCGCCGCGCATTCTTTCAGACACATGGCTGTACGGCGTGCCGGTGACATCGAGAACGTCGACCTGATGCTGGGCGAAGAAGCCGACTTCGAGTTTCGGCGCGCGCGTCATGCGCCCGCTCATCGGCTCAAGCCGTCCGCCGAGCAATTTGGCGAAGGTCGATTTGCCGTTGCCGTTCGAGCCGAGCAGGCCGATGCGGTCATCGTTCGACAAGGTGAGATCGAGTTTCGACAGCACGGTGCGGTCGCCATAGCCAACGCTGACGCGCTCCAGCGCGATGATCGGCGGGCTGAGAAGTTTCTTTGGCGCCGGCCAGCGGAACGGCATGACGTTTTCGTCGACAATGGCGGTCACTGGCTCCATCTTCGCCAGCATCTTGAGGCGCGACTGAGCCTGCGTCGCCTTGGTCGCGCTGGCGCGGAAGCGATCGACGAAGGATTGCAGATGCGCGCGCTTCTCTTCCTGCTTCTTCAGCGCCTTGCCTTGCAGCGCCTGCTGCTCGCGGCGCTGGCGCTCGAAGCTCGTGTAGCCGCCGCTCCACAATGTCAGCTTGGCGCGCTCGAGATGCAGGATGTGATCGGCAACATCGTCGAGCAGATCGCGATCATGCGAGATGACGATGATCGTCGCTGGATAGGTCTTGAGATAGTCGACCAGCCAAAGTGCGCCTTCAAGATCGAGATAGTTGGTCGGTTCGTCGAGCAGCAACAGGTCCGGAGCGGAAAACAAGACAGCGGCGAGCGCCACGCGCATGCGCCAGCCGCCGGAGAATTCGGCGAGGGCGCGATTTTGCGCGGCTTCGTCGAAGCCAAGGCCGCTGAGGATGCGCGCCGCGCGAGCGGGGGCGGCATGGGCGTCGATATCGACCAGTCGCGTCTGAATTTCGGCGATGCGCATGGGATCGCTCGCCTCTTCCGCCTCTTCCAGCAAAGCCGCGCGTTCTTTGTCGGCTTCGAGCACGAAGTCGATCAGCGTTTGCTCGCCGCCGGGGGCTTCCTGCTCGACCCGTCCCATGCGCGTCTGGCGGGGAATCGAGATAGTGCCGGTTTCCGAAGCCAGTTCGCCAGCGATGAGACGAAACAAGGTCGTCTTGCCCGCGCCGTTGCGCCCGACCAGTCCGACGCGCGAGCCGGTCGGCAGCGCCACGGTGGCGTTATCGATGAGCATGCGTTCGCCCAGGCGATACGTGAGATCGTTGATATGCAGCATATTGGGCTTGTCGCGCGATGTGGCGGGAAGTGCAAGAGGGATGGAGAACCGCGCGTCTGCCAGCTCGTATCATTGGCCCAGCCGGAACGACGCGGCCTGACGAAAACAGGCCGGTAGGAAGCGCGGCCAGCGATCTGGGGCAAGCAGACGCCGGCCACGTCAGTTTACGCCCAAGCTGCTTACGGCAAAAGGGCGCCCCGAAAGCCGCCCGCTCGCATCCGATTCAACAAATTGCGCTTCAGCCCTCAACCTTCGCGCGAATTGGGCCCCGCCCCGCGCGCCGGTTCCCGCTACAACCCGGATTTTCTCGAATACCGGCGGCTCATCCGTCAGTGCATCGGCGTCGACGAAACCG
>JAYUFK010000071.1:0-17770 GCA_043739325.1 Methylocapsa sp.
AAATTGTTATCAGACGCCCGTCGCCCGGATCGAAATAGATGTGGCTCTCGGCTGGATCATCGAGATTGGGCTGCTCGAATATGAAGGGCATGCCGAGCAGTCCCTCCCAAAAATCGATCGATGTCTGCCGGTCCGCGCCAACCAGCGTGATGTGATGAACGCCCTGGGTCTGAAGCTTCTGCACCGTGCTCTCCTGTCAGACTTTTTCGACGAGCTTGGACTTATATTCGCTGCGCGGCAAACTGCCGGCGGGCGTCAACTCGATCTGGGTGGTCACGACGAGCTTTTCGCGCAGCCGCGCGGCAATGCGCGCCGCCAGACCCTCGGTATTCGCCCCCAGGGCGACTTCGACGCGCACCGGCAGCGGCGGCTCCTGCCGCACGCCAGCGACGCGCGGACGGATCATGATGAAGCCGGTGACGGCGGGCGCGAATTCATTGACGACTTCGCGCACCGCCGACGGAAACACGTTGACGCCGCGCACGATCAGCATGTCGTCGGTGCGCCCAATGCAGCGCACGCGCGGCGCGGTGCGCCCGCACGCGCAAACGCCGACGCCGATCCGCACATGATCTCGGGTGCGAAAGCGCAACAACGGCGCGGAACGATTGACCAGGTGGGTGAGCGCGAGTTCGCCTTCCGCGCCGTCAGTCAGCGCGATCGGCGCGCCGTCCTTTGGATCGATCAGCTCGAAATGCACGAAGCCGCGGCCGCTGAAATGCATGCCGGACTTCGCCTCGCACTCGCCCCATAACGAAACCGAGATATCGCCGATACCCATAGCCTCGGTGACGCTGGCGCCCCAAGCGGCCTCGAGTTTGGCGCGCATCGCCGGTTCGCCGCCACCTGGCTCCCCGGCGACCATCACGCGCTTGACGCTCGAATTTGGCAGGTCCATGCCGCGCTCGCGCGCCCATTCCGCTAGATGCAACGCGTACGAGGGGGTCATCGCGACAACAGTCGGCTTCAGCAGTTCGACCGCCGCCATCAAGCGCTCGGTATTGCCGGCGCCGACGGGAATGTGGCAGAGGCCGAGGCGATCGAAGGCGCCCAGCGCCGCGCCGGCGACGAAAGGCCCCGCGTTGTATGTCGAGACGAGACGTTCGCCGCGCTCGATGCCGGATGCCGCATAGCTGCGCGCCGAAGTGCGAACCCAGACTTCGAGATCGCCAGCCGTTAGCGGGATATAGCTCGGCGTTCCCGTCGTGCCGCTGGTCGAATAGATGCGGACAATCTCGTCGCGCGTCGCCGTGCAATGCGCGCCGATCGGTTCGTCCTTCGATCGGCTCTCACGCAGCTCGTCCTTCTCGGTGAAGGGGAGGCGCATGATCGCGTCGAGGCCGCCAACTGCGGGAGCGGACTTGAACCCCGCTCGAGTAAGCTTCTCACGATAGAAGTGCGAACGCTCGAAGAGATAGGCGATCTGGGCGCGGTAGAGCGCATCGTCGCCGAGCGCCTGATCGGCCCAGGGCGCGGATTCAATTTGCGGCTCCGCCATCATGGCTTGAGCTCCTCCAAGCCTTCGCCGGAATAGCTGATCGCCGCCTCGGCTTCCGCCGCCAAGGTGAAGCCGATCGGCGTCTCGGACTCTTCGGCCAGATGCGCGATGAGCCCCGCCGTGCGCGCGAGAATGGGAATGCCGCGGATCAACGAAGCGGGAACGTCAAGGTCGCGCAATGTCGCCGCGATCGACATCGAGACATTCATCGGCAGCGGCTTGCCCCATGCGGCGGCGATGGCCCTGGTCAAAACGCCCGCGCATTCGACGGCGCGCCCGGCGACGCCGCGCTGGCGCGCCAGTTCGATCATCCGCTCGGCGCGCGGATCGAGTGGTTTGTGCAGAGGATGGCCGTAGCCGGGGATCGATTTTTTCGCGGCGCGCCATTCGCGCGCGACATCGGCGCAGGCTTGCTCCAGCGGCGCGCCCGCGTCGACGCGCTGGAGAATTTCGTCCAGCAGCTTCCGGCACAGGTCCGCCGTGCCGAGAATGACCGTGCCGCATCCAAGCACTCCTGCGGCGACCGCGCCTTGCAGAGCGTTCGGATCGGCGGCGTAGGTCATGCGCGCCGCCTGCACGGTTGGCACCAGACCATGCTCGGCAATCGCCACCAACGATAGATCGATGAAGAAGCGTTGCTCGGCGCTTGGCGCGCGCCCGGTGGCAAGCAGAAAAAAGAATTCGGTGAAGCTGACGCTGCCCATCAGATCGCTAGCCAGATCGCGGCCGCGCACCACGACATGATCCGCGGACGCGGTCGAAATCGCTGTGGTCGCGGCGCCGCGTTTGCCGATCTGCATCACCGCAGGCCTTTCCTTGGGCAGTGTCGCTTGGCGTCCAGATCGAGCGCGTTGCCTAATTGTCGCCGCTTGATTATTGTAGGACAATAGCAAAGTCGCCGCTCTGGTCAAGGCGGCGGTGTCGGGGTAGCAATCGCTTCGTCACAATTCGGGAGGATGCGGAGATTGACCGAACCGGCGCAACGCGTGGAGCCCTTCCCCACTGCGGTCGCGCCGCCGCATGGGGCGACCGTCGCGCATATCGTCGAAAAGCTGCGGGACGATATCCTGACGCGCCGCCTGCCGCCAGGCGCCCGTCTCGTCGAAGTCGAATTGACGGCGCGTTTCATCGTCAGCCGCGGCCCGGTGCGCGAAGCGTTGCGCCGGCTTGCGGCGGACGGTTTGATCGAACATGTGCCGCACCGTGGCGCTGTGGTGCGACGGCTCGGGTCACGCGAAATTCAGGAACTGTTCGAGGTTCGAGTCGAGCTCGAATCTCTCGCGGCGCGCCTTGCGGCAAATAACCGGGACAAGCGGATGCGCGCGCGCTTCACCAAAGCAATCCAACCCATTTTCGAAGCGGGGCCGCGCCGGGCGTCCGAATATCTTTGCGAGAACGCGGAGTTCCATCGCGCAATTATGGAGCTTGCCGGAAATCGCCAGCTTCGCGACGTCGCGATACGCCTGCAACTACCGTTGATCATGGCGCAAGTCGGCGACGTTCTCTCAGCACAGGTTCTGGAAGCTTCCGTGCGCGAGCACCGCGCCATCGCTGAAGCGATCCTCGCCCGCGATCCGCTGGCCGCCGTCGGTGCAATGCGCGCGCATCTCGAACGCGCGGCGGCGCTCGCCGTGGCGCGCAGCGCGATGATTCCCGATGAGGTCGGTGAACAGGCGAACGCCCGGCGGCCAACGCGGACGCCGGGCGAGCCAGAACTTTGACAGCGGCCGTGCTCAGGCAGCCTTTTGCTGCGCCAGACTCGCATAGGCAGCAGTCTCAAAATCCATGTAGCCGCCGAAGGAAACCGGATCGGCGAACGGCAAGATCTGCGTCGCCCAGAAACCGCCAATGCCGTTTTGCCGGTCGATCCAGTAGAACAGATTGGCGAGGCCGGCCCAGCCAAGCGCGCCCGCAGGCCGGCCCGTCGGCGCCGCTGTATCATTGACCATGAACGTCAGCGCCCAGGACTTCGACAGGCCAGGAAAGAATTCCGCATCATTCGACAACGATGGGATGACGCCTGGCAACATGCCGATCTTCTTGTCGCCAAGCCCATTCTTCTCCGCCATGCGCACGGTTTCGGCTTTCAGCACGCGTCCGTTCTCGCCGGCGCCGTCATTGAGCCAGCAACGAATGAAGCGCATGTAATCGCCAATCGTGCCATAAAGGCCATGGCCGCCCATGTGAATTTCCGGCTCCTGCGGAAGCACGAAATTCATCGGCGTGAGCGACCCGTCGACGCCACGCGCATGAATGTCGGCGAGGCGCGAGCGTATCGACGGCGTCAGCGTGAAGCTGCTGTCCTTCATGCCGAGCGGGGCAAATATGCGCTCCTGAAACACTTCGCCCAGACGCTTGCCGCGCACGGCCTCAACCACCTGCCCGCACCAGTCGATGTTTGAGCCGTATTCCCAGCGCTCGCCGGGATCGAACAACAGCGGCGTCATCAGCGCCGCCTTGCTTGCCGTGATGACGCTGGGCTGTCCATGCTCCTGCGCCAGACGGTTGTAGTTGGCGTTAAAGAAATCGTAGCCGAAGCCGGCCGTGTGCAACATCAGCATCCGCGTCGTGATGTCGCGTTTGGGCGCCCGCAATTTTGGTTTGCCGGCGGCGTCAAAACCGTCAAGCACCTGAAGTTTGCCGATATCGGGAACATAGTTTTTCGCTGCCGCGTCGAGATCGAGCTTCCCCTCCTCGACGGCTTGCAGGGCGGCGGTGCCGGTGATCGCCTTCGTGGTCGAAAAAATGGCGAAGACGCTGTCGGTCGTCATGTCCGCGCCGCCCATCACGCGTTTGCCCGCCGCGCCTTCATAAAAATTGGCTCGCCGATCGGTCGCCATGGCGACGACGCCGGGAACGCGGGGGTTTGAGGTGACCATGCGAGTGAGAACGGAATCGGCCTTGGCCTTGAAGCTGTCCATGCTTTCTCTCCCTGTATTGCGCTTATTGAACGGCGCGCGTCAGGGATCGGATGCCCCCGCCGCCGCCGGCTGACGCGGTGGATTTTGCGCGACCAAACAGGGCGAGAAGATGGCGGGCGGCAGGACGCCGGACGCGAGGCTAATCCCCGCCGCGCTCCGCTCGTCGATCAAACCACGGGAACAGAAAAAATCCCGCCGCGAAGCCCCCGATGTGCGCAACCCATGCGACCGGACCGTCCGCGAGGCCAAAACTCTCCGCGCCAGCGCCAAAAATGAAATTGGTGAGGAGCCAGATCGCGATGAACAACACGGCGCGCCGCTCCCGCAACAGCGCGCGCAGACCCGGCGCAGGCGGATCATAGTTTTGGGACCCGGCGGAAGTTGAATAGCCGCCCGGCGAACCGAGCGGAGCGCCGGGCTGGAACATGAAGCGCGCGGCTGCGGCCATCAGGCCGGAATCGGCCGCCGAAGCGCCGATCAGCGGCGAGAAATCCAGCGGATTGATCGCGTAATGCGCCAATGCGCCGGCGATCGCGGTGACGCAAAACAGGCCGAGGAAGCGCAGCGCGCCAAGCCTGCGCGCCACCGGCGGGCCGAAAGCGACGATCCAGATGCAATTCAGGCCAACATGCGTCCACGATCCGTGCAGACCAGCGTATGTCAGCATCGTCCAGAGCTTCGAGCCGCCCTGCCAAAGCTGGTATTGACGGACGATCTCGGCCTGGTGCAACGCCTGCGGATCGACATTCGCGCGCGCCAGCAACTCCGCGAGCTTGTCGGGCGCGAACGCCAGCGTCACGCGACCGGGAATGAAGCCGAACTCGGCGATGATGCTGTCGGCGCGCGCGGCGCCGAGCCAATCAATCGCGCCGTGAATAGCCAGCAGCGCCGCGACGATCACGACGATCACGGCGGGAATGTTGAAGATCGGCTCTCGCCTTGGCGAGGCGCCGAATGAAGGAATTTCGGGATCGGTCATGGCGTGGAGCGGCATCCGGCGAAGGAGCGCCCCGATAACACGCTGTGCGCGAGATGCGAAACCGCCGCGCGCGAAGCCGAGCGACAAGCAGGCCCCAGAAACAAGTAAGGGAGAACCCCGGAGCGAGGGTCCTCCCTGAACTTGACCGACCACCCTGCGCCTCAGGTTCGCGACGGGAGCACGCCGCCAACCCCTGGCATTTTGACCGTGCGCCTCAAGCGGGGGAGCAACCCGCGAAACACGCGATCTTTCGGAACTCGTCATTTCGCTGGAGCAAGCGGAGCGACTTCGTTTCCTCTTCAGTAACGACACAATGCCCGACACTCCACACAGCGGCAATCGCTTCCTTAGTTTATTGTTAACGGCGCTGGCCCCGCCCGTTACTCCGGCATTAGCTATGCTGGCACGCCCCCTGCGTCGCATTGTTGCAGGAACCAGATGAAACGCGGGTCGTTCGGGGGAACGGCTAAAAGCGTTTCATTTTGAAGCACGGGGACGACATTGAAGCTCGCGGCAAGCCACGAACTGTTCGCATATTGGACGCAACTGCGCGGCGCGCGCAGCGCCCCGGAGCGCAATGAAGTCGATCCGGGCGCCATACGCGGCGTCCTCGCCGATACGTTCATTCTCGAAGTCGACGAATCGCTTGGCTATCCCATGCGCATCGCTGGCAGCCGCACGAGCAATCTGTTCCTGCGCGAATTGCGCGGCGCGCCATTCCGCGACCTGTGGCGCGAGCAGGACAAGCAGGAAATAAGCGAAATCCTCGCGAGCGTGACCGACGACGCGGCGCCGATCCTGGCGGGCGTGTGCGCCGGGCCACGCGGCTTGCCGGGGCTGGAATGCGAGGTGTTGTTGCTGCCGCTGCGCCACCACGGCGATACGCACGCCCGGATCCTCGGCTGCTGCACGCCAGGTTCAAACCCGCAATGGCTCGGGATCGCGTCGGTCAGCGGGTTATCGCTCATATCCTTGCGCGTGCTGAATCGCGCTCATTCCCCGACGTTACCGCGTCAATCCGAAGATGCGCTGTCACGCCCGGATTCTGTGGGTTTTGGCAGGATGCCGGAATTGCACCGTCACAGACATTTGCATGTCGTTGGGGGAACCAATCATTCGAGATAAGGCGCCTTATTCCGGACGTCCGGTAAGGTGCCGTTAACCGCTTTGATACTACATTCGCCTCAGTCAAGACCCTATTGCGCGGAAGTAAATTCCCCCAGGAGCAGGCGAAATTGAGCGCTGCAGCCATGCTGATTGTCGATATCCGCTCGCATGAGCGGCGCCGGCATCAGCGCGTCAAAATTGCGTTGCCGGGACGCTTCATGCGCGAGGATCGCTATGAATTTCCCTGCGTGACGATCGATGTTTCACCCGGTGGCGTCGCGCTCTCGACCCAGGGTCTGGTCCAGACGGGCGAGCGGGTCGTGGCCTATCTCAATCAGGTCGGGCGGCTCGAAGGACGCGTGACGCGCGAGTTTGAAGACGGCTTCGCCTTCCAGATGAAGCTGCCGATCACCAAACGCGAGAAGCTGGCGGACCAGTTGACCTGGCTCGCCAACCGTCAGGCGCTCGGCATGCCTGAAGACCGCCGCCACGAACGCATGGAGCCGCGCCACACGGGCACGACACTCAAGTTATGGAACGGGCGCGAGCGGATCGCCAAGATCATCGACGTTTCGATTTCCGGCGCGTCCTTGCTCGTCGATATTTCCCCGCCGATCGGAACGCCGGTTGTTGTCGGGGCAACGGCGGCGCATGTCGTGCGCCATTTCAACGGCGGCATCGCGGTCGAGTTCGCGCGCTTCATTCCCGCCGAATCATTCGACGCTTTCGTCATTCTCTGAAGCTGCTCGCGATTATTTGAGTCGCTCGTCGCTTATCGGCGCTCAAGCTCGTCGACAAATCGCTTCGAACGCGCTGCAATACCGTCTTCAGCCTCAGAAGCGCGTGTTCCCGCGGCACCCTTTTCCCACAAGGACTTGTCCATGAGCCATTTGTTCAAGCCCTGGCGACTCGGGTCGCTCGAACTCGCCAACCGGATCGTCATTGCGCCGATGTGCCAATATTCGGCCATCGACGGCGAGGCGACGGATTGGCACATGATCCATCTTGGCGGCCTGTCGTTGTCTGGCGCCGGCCTGCTGATCCTCGAGGCCACCGCCGTTTCCGAAGTGGGCAGGATTTCCGCCGAGGACCTCGGCCTGTATTCGGATGCGGACGAGGCGGCGCTGGCGCGGGTGATCAAGGCGATTCGGCTGTATTCGCCGATCCGCATCGCGCCACAGTTCGCGCATGCCGGCCGCAAAGCTTCGACCCTGCCGCCTTGGCTCGGCGGCGCGCAGGTCCGGCCCGACCAAGCCAAGGGATGGCAGACTATCGCGCCATCGACGACGCCGCATAATCCGACTGATGCGGCGCCGATGGCGTTGGATCGCGCCGGCCTTGACCGCGTGCGCGAGGAATTCGTCAGCGCCGCGCGGCGTTCGGAGCGCCTCGGTCTCGACGGCATCGAAATCCACGGCGCGCACGGTTATCTCCTGCATCAATTCTTGTCGCCGCTCGCCAACAAGCGCGACGACGAATACGGCGGCTCGCTCGAAAACCGCATGCGTTTTCCGCTTGAGGTTTTCGACGCCGTGCGCTCGGCCTTTCCAGCGGAGCGGCCTGTGTGGATGCGCATTTCCGCGACGGACTGGGTTCCCGGCGCCTGGGATATCGAAGGCGCGATCGCTTTCGCCAAGGCGTTGAAAACACGCGGTTGCGCTGCGATCCACGTCAGTTCAGGCGGCGTTTCACCGAGCCAGGCAATCAAGGCGGGGCCTGGCTTTCAGGCGCCGTTCGCGCAACGCGTCAAGGCGGAGGCCGGCATTGCGACAATCGCCGTCGGCCTCATCACCGAGCCCGAACATGCCGAAGCGATCATCGCGAACGGCGATGCCGACGCCGTCGCTCTGGCGCGCGCCATCCTCTTTGATCCGCGCTGGCCCTGGCATGCGGCGGCCAAGCTCGGCGCGAGCGTCGTCGCGCCCAAACAGTACATGCGCTCGCAGCCCTTGCAGTTGCCCAATTTATTTCGCCGCGACTGAACCGCCGCTTTTTCCGCTCCAGGAATACCGATGTTGAATTCTCCCGCCGACCGTCGAATTACCCCTGCCCGTCCCGATCTGGCCGCGGCGCATTTGCGTGGCCATGTCGATGCCGCGCGCTTTGTCGAGGGCGCGCGCAAGCGCGTCGTCGCGCCCGTTGCGGCGTTGCGCGGCTCGCCGGCAAGCAGTGCGGGATTGCAAACCGAGGCGCTCTACGGCGAGGCGATAATTGTCTACGAGGAGAAGGATGGTTGGGCGTGGGGCCAGCTCGAGCGCGATTCCTACGTCGGCTACATCGAGGCGAAGGCGCTTGGCGCCCCTGCCCGCCCGACGCATCGCGTCAATGCCCTGCGCACGTTCGCCTATCCCGGCCCCAGCATCAAACTGCCGCCGAGTTCCGCCCTGCCGTTCGATGCGCGCCTCGAGATTGCGTCGCTTGCCGGCGATTTCGCGGTGACGCCGGAGGGGTTGCACTTCTGGGCTCGGCACCTCGCGCCGCTTGGGCAATGGGAGAGCGATTTCGTCGCCGTCGCCGAGCGCTTCATCGACGTGCCCTACTTCTGGGGCGGGCGCTCGCCGCAGGGGCTCGATTGTTCGGGGCTGGTGCAGACAGCGCTAGGGGCGGCCGGGATCAGCGCGCCGCGCGACAGCGATCAGCAGGAACAGCAACTCGGCGCCGCGATCCCGTTCGATGATTCACTCGCCGGGCTGAAGCGCGGCGATCTCGTCTTCTGGAAGGGCCATATCGGCGTCATGCGCGATGCGCAAACGCTGCTGCACGCCAACGGCTATCACATGCTGGTGGTCAGCGAGCCGCTGCGCGAGGCGCGCGACCGCACAATAGAAAAAGCCCGCGAACCGATCACTTCGATCCGCAGGCTCGATCTTTAAAAACAGCGAGGAAGAATTACTTCTTTGCGCCGAGCGAAAGGCCGGCAAAGCGCGTGTTGAAGCGCGACAGACGGCCGCCGCGGTCGAGCAATTGCTGCGAACCGCCGGTCCAGGCCGGGTGCGTGTTGGGGTCGATATCGAGGTTGAGCTTGGCGCCGTCCGTGCCGTAGGTTGAACGGGTCATGAACTCTTCGCCATTGGTCATAACGACCTTGATCATGTGATAATTCGGGTGGATATCGGCTTTCACTGGACTTTCCTTTAAAATCAAGGCGGTAAAAACGAGAACAGCGCCGTCGGGCACACCGGCGGCTCTTATGTTGGCGCTTCCTATAATCGAGCCGCGCGTGCGACACAAGCGACGGTTTGAACGTCACCGCTTGATTTTCGTCAAGAAGTGGTCAGTTAAACTACGATTAGCGTTTGTCCGGAGCCTCCCTACTCAATGAGTCAGTTGACGGATACGGCGCAGAAGTCCCCGCCGCAGGCCTCGCTTTCGGCGCTGCGGCCGATTCTGCCCTACGCTATGCAATATCGCGGCCGCATCGCGCTGTCGCTGCTGGCGCTGCTGGCTGCTTCCGCCGCGACCCTGGTGATGCCGGTCGCGGTGCGCTACATGATCGACTTCGGATTTACCGACAATCAGCCAAGCCTCGTCCATACCTATTTTGGCGCGATGATTGTCGTCGCCGCCGCGCTCGCGCTGGCGTCCGGCTCGCGTTACTACCTCGTGATGACGCTGGGCGAGCGGGTTGTCGCCGATCTGCGCGCCGCGCTCTTCGCTCATTTGACGACGCTCGATCCCGGCTTTTTCGATACGGAGAAGATCGGAGATATTGTATCGCGGCTCTCCGCCGACACGACACAACTTAAGGCGGCGTTTGGCTCGTCCGCCTCGATCGCGCTGCGCAATCTTTTCATGTTTGTCGGCGCGGTGGCGTTGATGGTCGTCACCAGCCCGAAACTTTCGGCCTATGTGCTGGTCGCGATCCCGATCATCATCCTGCCACTGTACGCGGCGGGGCGCGCCGTGCGCGAGCGTTCGCGCAGATCGCAGGACACACTTGCCGAGGCCGTTGCCTTCGCGTCGGAAAGCCTTGGCTCCATCCGCGTGATGCAGGCGTTCCTTGCCGAGAAATTGAGCGCTGAACGGTTCCGCGCGGCGGCGAACAGCGCTTACGAAGCCGCGCGCGCCACAACGCAATCACGCGCGATCGTCACAGTCGCGGCGATGTTCCTGTCGTTCGCCAGCGTCGTCGTCGTGCTGTGGCTTGGCGCGCAGGACGTGCTGGCAGGGCGCATGACGGGCGGGTTGCTTCTCCAATTCGTGCTGTTCGCGCTGTTTGGCGCCGGAGCGCTGGGGGAACTTTCGCAGGTGTGGAGCGAGGTGTCGCAGGCCGCTGGCGCCGCGGGCCGCATCGCCGAACTGCTCGCAGTGCAGCCAAAAATCCGCGCTCCCTCCAGTCCGCTCTCATTGCCCAGCCCGCCGCGCGGCGAACTGGCGTTTAAGCATGTCGCCTTCGCCTATCCCGGCCGCGCCGATGAAAGCGTTCTCAAGGACCTCAGCTTCAGCGTCAGACCGGGCGAGATGGTCGCCATCGTCGGCCCCTCGGGCGCGGGCAAATCGACGATCTTCCAACTGCTGCTGCGCTTCTACGATCCCACAAGCGGCGCGGTGACGCTGGATGGAATCGACATCTCCAAGGTCGATCCAGCGGCCCTGCGCGCCCGTCTGGCGCTGGTACCGCAGGATGCTGTGATCTTTGGCTCCAGCATCGCTGACAACATCGCCTATGGCGCTCCGCAGGCGACACGCGAGCAAGTGCGCGCCGCCGCGAAGCGCGCCGCCGCCGACGGCTTCATCATGGCGACGCCGCAGGGCTACGACACGCTTGTGGGCGAGCGCGGCGTCACGCTGTCGGGCGGCGAACGCCAGCGCCTCGCCATCGCCCGCGCCATCCTCAAGAACGCGCCGGTGTTGCTGCTCGATGAGGCGACCTCGGCGCTCGACGCGGCGAACGAAACGCTCGTTCAAGGCGCGCTCGATGCGTTGATGCAGGGACGCACGACCCTCGTGATCGCGCACCGCCTTGCGACAATCGTCAACGCCGACCGCATTTTGGTGATGGACGCGGGCCGGATCGTCGAGGAAGGCACGCACGCCAGCCTGCTGGCGCAGGGCGGCCTCTACGCGAGCCTGGCGCGCTTGCAGTTCGAGACGGGAGCTGCCGCGCTGGCTAGCGACGCGGTGGCGGCGCAGTAAGCGCGGCGTGCTCAGGTCTGCCGACGCCAATGGTGGTTCTCCAGCGCCGCTTTCAGCGCGTCGAGTTCCCAATTCTCCGCCAGCGCCTTCGCCAGCAATTGCTGCTGCGTCATCGGCGCGAGACCGCCGATTGGCGGATCGCGGTCAAGGTTTGTCGGGAAGGCATAGCCTTCCGCGCAAGCGGCGATTGCGTTGGCAATCGTGCGCGCATCGAGACCTGAAGCGCCATGCAACACCGGATACAGCGCGAGCGTCATCTTCGCGCGGTCAATCGATTCCATCGCGCGCCCGTAAGCCGAGGAAACCTGCAGCAAATTCGCCATGCGCTTGATGTCGGATGTGCGGTTGTGTCCGGCGGCGTGGAACAGCGCCGGATTGAAGAACGCGGCGTCGCCCTTTGACAGCGGCAATTGCACGTGGTTCGCGTTGAAATACTCCATGAATTCCGGCTTCCTCCAGGCAAAATAGCCGGGTAGGAAGTTTTGCGAGAACGGCAGATAAAGCGTCGGGCCGCTCTCGACCGGCATGTCGCAATGCGCCACGGCGCCCTGCAACGTCAGCACAGGAGAGAGCTGATGCGCATGGGCGGGAAAACGCTCGATCTCCGCCGCCGTCTGGAAGCCCATGTGATAATCGCGATGCGCCGATTGCGCCGCGCCGCCGGGATTGACGACGTTCAATTGCGAGGTGATCTGGTAGCCCGTCCCGAGCCACGCCTCGCTCACCATCGCGACGATCTCGTTGCCGTAATAGCGCGAGAACAAAGCGGGCTCGCGCAAGCAGAGTTTTTCCAGCGCATTCCAGACGCGATCGTTCGCGCCGGGCTTAGCGAAGTGATCGCCGCCGCCGGTTTTGTTGCGATGCTGATCGGCGATCATCGCGTTGAAGGCGGCGCTGACTTCATCAACGTTTTTCAAATCGGAGAATGCATTCTTAAATACGACGATGCCAGGGCCGGTGAGCATCGCCTCCGCCCATTCCGCCATGTACGCCTTGCGCTCGGTCTCATTTTTCGCCGCCGCCCGCACGGCCTCGCCGTCATAGATCAGCACATTCGATTGAACGGCTTGCGCCAGCGGGTAGTCGGCGAGATTGGTCTGGCTCGCCACGATCTCCCGGAAATCGTCGAGCTTGCAGTGATCTGGGCTCAGCCATACGCGGTTTGAGCGAAGTGCGATGCTGGCGTTGTCTTTCATTGGGCGTTCCTCGTGTGGCGTTGTTTAGCGAAGAGTATAAGCCAAAATCTTCCGGCGCTAAACCTCCGCCGATTGCTTTCGCTCAATCCCGGCAGCGTTCCATTGCATGAACAGGATCGGCAAGCCCGACAGCGGCGAAACGCCCCTTCCCGTCGCGACAAAACCCTCGCGCTGGTAGAACCGGCAGGCTCGCAAATTATCCGCATTGACCTCCAGTCGCACGCTGCCGGGCGCGCGCGCCTTGGCCTCATTGAGCAGCCCTCGCGCGACGCCCCCGCCCTGCCGCGCTGGCGCGACACAAAGCTGGTCGAGATGGCCGCTTTCGCGATCCATCGTGACGAAGCCGGCCAGCGCGCCGTCTCCATCGCGCGCGACAATGATATCGACGCCGCTCGAGGCAAGCTTTTCGAGATGCGCGATGAACCACTCGCGGCGCGCTTCAAAATCCACGGGCATGCCCGTCGCGCGCCACGCCGCGACCCAAAGATCGGCCAGGCCGGGCAAGTCCGCGGCGCCCAACGCGCCAAGGGCGAATTCCCGCGCATTCACCGCTCCGTCAGCTTCAACTCGATGCGCCGATTGCGTGCCAGCGATTCATCGTCGGTTCCCTCGTCCAGCGGCTGGAACTCGCCAAAGCCGGCAGCGGCGAGCCGCTCGGGCGGAATGCCCTTGGACACCAGATATTGCACGACGGAAACGGCGCGGGCGGTCGACAATTCCCAATTGGATTTGAACGGCCCGCCGGAAATCGGATGCTTGTCGGTATGGCCGTCGATGCGCAAAATCCATGGAATATCCGGCGGTATCTCGCGCGAAAGATCGGTGACCGCCGCCGCCAGATCGTCGAGCGACTGATGCCCGGCATTGGTGACGTCGGCCTTGGCGGAATCGAACAGCACCGAGGATTCAAACACGAAGCGGTCGCCAACGACGCGAATGCCCGGACGGTTCCCCAAGATCTGGCGCAGGCGGCCAAAGAAGTCGGAGCGGTAGCGCGAAAGCTCCTGCACCTTCTGCGCCAGGGCGACATTGAGGCGGGAACCGAGATCGGCGATCCTGGTCTGCGCTTCCTTGCCTGAGGTCTCGGACGCCGCCAGCGCATCCTCGATCGCCGCCAACTGTCGGCGCAGCGCCGCGATCTGCTGATTGAGCACGTCGATCTGCGCCAGCGCGCGCGACGAGACTTCCTTCTGCGCGTCGAGCGCGATGGCTGCCGCCGAGGCCTTGCCGCCAGCCGCATCCGCATCGGCGGCGCGCTGCGCGGCGGCGCTCTGCAACCGCGCCTGCTCTTGCTTTGTCGCGTCAAGCGTTGCCGTTAGCCCGCCCAATTTGGACTCAGCCTCGCCTTTTGCGTTGTGCTCCATCGCCAGCAAACTGGTCAGTTCCTCGATCTGCCGATTGAGTTTCGCCATCACCGCGTCCTTGCCGGTGACTTCGCGCGACAGAAAAAACTGCGCCAGCATAAACACCGACAGCAGAAAAATGATGACTAGCAGCATCGTCGACAAGGCATCGACAAAGCCCGGCCAATAATTGACCGCTTCGGTCCGGCGAGCGCGCGACAGCGCCATGGTCAGCTCCCGATCGTCGCTTGAGAGGCCGTGGGCATTTCAGCCAAGCCCGTCATCGCGGTTCATGTTCGCGCGTCAGGCGTTGCAACAACCGGCGCACGTCCTCCTGTTGCGAAGCCTGCGCCTCGACCCAATCGCGGATCAATTGCTGTTCCTGCCGCATATGCGTCACCAGCCCTTGAATGCCCTCGGCAAGATTGGCGAGCGCCGCCGCGCTGCGCCGTTGCTCCAGCAGGTCCGGCGGCGGCGCCTTGTCGGCGTGGACTTCGACCGGCGTGGTAGGCGTGGTTTCGACATGGCTGGCGAGAAAATCCTCGAGTTCGCCATAGAAGCGGTTTTGCGCCTGCCCCGCCTGCAGATCGAGAAAGCCGAGGATCAGCGACCCCGCCAGGCCGAACAACGACGAGGTGAAAGAGATGCTCATGCCGGCGATGGGCGCGGAAAGGCCGCTCTTGAGATCGTCGAACATCGATGTCGTATCCGCGCCGGTTTTCATGCTGTCGATGACGCCGCTGATCGAATGCACGGTCTCCAGCAAGCCCCAGAAGGTGCCGAGCAGGCCCAGAAACACCAACAGGCCGATGAGGTAGCGGTTGAGTTCGCGCCCCTCGTCAAGTCGTGTGCCGATCGAATCGAGGATCGCCCTTGTCGTCGCTGTCGACAATCCGCGCGCGCCGGCCCCGGCGTTGAGCAGCGTCGACATCGGCCCCAGAAGGAGAGGCCCCTTGGCGGGCGCAAGAACCTGCGCGCCAGTGAGCGAATTGACCCAGCGAATTTCGCGGAAAAGCCGGAAGACCTGACGGAATGTGAACAGCGAGCCGATGAAAAGCACGCCGATGATCAAGCCGTTCAGTCCAGGGTTGGCCTGAAACGCCAGCGCAATCTGCTTGTACAGAATCATCGCGACAAAGCCGGCCAGCACCAGAAATGCGGCCATGCCGACGATGAAGATTCGCGGCGATGTAAGCGGTCTTACGTCTGAATCGATCGCCATGCAGCCAAAGCCGTTCCACGTGCGGGGAATCCCTACGGGCCGATCCTATCAGAAATGAGGCGGGCCGTGAAAAGTTCGATTTTACCGCAGGCCGGGAAGGTTTCAGTTCGACTGGGCCAACAGCGACAGCAAGCCCTTATGCATCGTCTCGTTGCCGGCGCAGATCGATCCGGTCGCGAGAAAATCCGTCTCGCCATCGGCGCCGCTGACGTAGCCGCCCGCCTCGCGGATCAGCAGCGAACCAGCGGCAATGTCCCAGGAATTGAGGCCGCGCTCCCAGAAGGCGTCGAACCGTCCGGCCGCGACATAGGCGAGGTCCAGCGCGACGCAGCCCATGCGGCGCACGTTGACGACGCGGGTCATGACGCTCGCCAGTTCGGCCTTGAAACGCGGATGTTGTGTCGCCTTGCCAAGATGCGGGACACCGCAACCAATCAACGCCTGCGATAATTCCGTGCGCGCGGCGACGCGCAACCGATGATTTTCGCCGAACGCTCCCTGGCCTTTTTCGGTCACGTACATTTCGTCGTTGGCGGGGTTGTAGACGACGCCGGCGACGATCTGCCCGTCGCGCTCGAGCGCGATCGAAATGGCGAACATCGGGATGGCGTGGAGGAAATTCGTCGTCCCGTCGAGCGGGTCGATATGCCAGGTGTTGCTCTTGTCGCTACCCTCGACCCGCCCGCCCTCTTCCATGACAAAGCCATAGCCGGGGCGGGCTTTCGACAGTTCCTCGAACAGCACCTTCTCGGCGCGATGATCGGCGAGGCTGACAAAATCGCCCGGCCCTTTCATCGAAACCTGCAACTGCCCGACCTCGCCAAAATCGCGCTTCAAGCCGCGCCCGGCCTTGATCGCCGCACTCGTCATCACAGTCATAAGGGCGGATCGGATCATTGGGCGTCCTGGGGGGAAGTTGGCAAAATGGCCAATCGGCCCCCGATCTGCCCGCCGCTGACAGCCGGGTCAAGATTTGTTTATGGGCGAACCATTGGGCCGAGGGGCACCGGGGCTTCGTTTTCCTCGCGATCCTGCATGGCGTCAGGTCGCGTATTGTGCGAGGCTGAAGCTTGATCAACTTTTGCGCGAATAACAATCTACGAATTTGATTGGGATGAATCCAAGGCCGCGGACAATCTGCGCAAGCATGGCGTTGACTTCGAGACCGCGATGACCATTTTCAGCGATCCGCTGGTTTTGACGATCGCTGACCCCGATCACAGCAAGACCGAAGAACGATGGGTTTCGCTTGGTCAAGCTCACGACGGGCGCCTCATCCTCACAGTTCATACATTCACCGAACCCGACAATGAAAAAGCCGCGCTCCGCATCATCTCCGCCCGTCGCCCAACAAGGCGCGAGGCCCGACAATATCGAGAGGGCGCCTGATCCTATGCGCGACGAATACGATTTTTCCCGAGGACAACGAAGCAAATTCCACCGCCCGGATCTGCGGCTCGCGCCACCCGTCCGCCTCGATCCAGATGTATTGGCGTACCTTACCGAGCGCGCGAGAAGTAGCGGAACTTCGCTGAACGATTTGGTCAATCAACTTCTCAAGAAGGATATCGAGTTGATCAAGATCGGCGCCTGAATCGAGGCCGACACGCGCAGTTGAGATATACTCCTACATCCGCGCGCCGAGTTCGTAAGGAACAATTCGGGTCTCCCTGTTTCTTCGGCGCACTCGAAACCCTTTTGCCGTTGCGTCCGCTATTCCCGCATAGGATGGTCGCCCGGAACAATCGGGCTGGAGACGCTATCCAGCGCAACTTTGGGGGCTTGCCGGAATGCAGTCGGACATTGAAATCGCCCGCGCGACAAAACTTCACCCGATCAATGCGATTGGCGACAAGCTGGGGATTCCGCAGGCGGCGTTGCACCCCTACGGCCGTCAGATCGCCAAGCTCGAATACGATTTCATCGAGGCGCTGAGCGGGCGGCCCGACGGCAAGCTGATCCTGATGACGGCGATCAACCCCACGCCGGCGGGCGAAGGCAAGACCACGACGACCGTCGGCCTCGGCGACGCGCTTTCCCGCATCGGCAAAAAGGCGATGATCTGCCTGCGCGAGCCATCGCTGGGACCGTGCTTTGGCACGAAGGGCGGCGCGGCTGGCGGCGGCTTCGCCCAGGTCGTGCCAATGGACGAGATCAACCTGCACTTCACCGGCGATTTTCACGCCATCACATCCGCCCACAATCTGCTGGCGGCGATGATCGACAACCACATCTACTGGGGCAACGCGCTCGACATCGACGAGCGCCGCATCGTCTGGCGCCGCGCCGTCGATATGAACGATCGCGCCCTGCGCAGCACGGTGGTGGCGCTCGGCGGCGTCGCCAACGGCTTTCCGCGCGAGGACGG
>JAYUFK010000072.1:0-2346 GCA_043739325.1 Methylocapsa sp.
CTAGTCGGTAGAGTCGCTGAATTTGGGGGGATCACCGATTCAGCCCTTCCAATGCCAGGGACGCTTGAACCGTTTGCAACACCCCAAATTCGGCGACGCGAGCGACTAGGTCGAAGCCGGGCCGCTGCCACGGCAAGAAACCTAGCCTGCCGTCAAACACAGTCTCAGTCAGAACTTTGGCGTCTTTGGAAGCGGCGATGGCGATTACGGCATCGGCATGGACATGGTCGACATGGCGGTAAGGCAGGAAAGCATGGAGGGTCGTATCGATCGAGGCGGCGCGCGAGTTAAGATTAAAGGTGCAATGGTTGAATAGGCCGACCATTCGATCTTCATCCGCAAGCCCCCGATACAAGCCCTTCAAGCTTTCCAATTTGTCGAGATAGAGCGTCGCGAAACCGTCAAGCGTCATTGAGCCGATATCGCCACCGGAGCCCTTTACACAGAGGACCTCGACAGGTCGACCATCAAGTGGATCGGTCATGGTGACTTTGGCGGACGTATTGCCGCCGCCGAAGTTGGTTATTCGCAAATCGCTGCCGAGCAGATTTGATCGGTAGAGCAACAGGCCGGGTTCATCGAGACCGGCACCTTTCCTTCGTCCCAAAGATCGGGCAGGTGCCAACCAGCGACTCTGGTCATTGCGACGCTCCTCCAAATCAACGTTCTTGAAGGCACATTATGGAGGGTATCGATCAAGGTCAATCACAAACTAGCTCTTATCGCGGCGCACTATGATTGATGCTATGCGATATTGATTGATACTGCAGGTTTTGAGTTGACGGCCCGAATGGTTCATGACTAATTATCAATAAAAAGCGTGGGGAGCGATTTCGTGCACGAACGCGAGCGATGGCAAGTCATTAGGGCGATGTTGCGCGAGACCCCACTCGTCCGAATCGCCGATGCGTGCCGCGCGACTAGCGCCTCCGAAGCTTCGGTCCGGCGAGATTTCGCACGACTTGCGGAGACTGGCGTCGCGACAAGGGTTCACGGCGGGCTTGAGGCCTTGCCGGGCGCGCTCCCCAGTTCACCGGACGCCCCGGCCTTGGCGACACGCTCGTTCGATGTGAGCCAGACCCTCAATATCGGGGCAAAGCGCGCCATCGCGCGGGCGGCAGTTGCTCTATGCAGCGACGGCGAAGCGATTATCATTAACGGCGGTACGACGACATTCGAAATGGGCGCGTTCTTGCGTGAACGCCGACTAAAAGTTCTGACGAATTCGTATCCTCTGGCCGAAATTCTGATCCACGACAGCAAGTGTCGCGTTGCGCTGCCGGGTGGCGAAGTCTATCGCGAACAAAAGCTAATCGTTTCTCCGTTCGAGGAAGACGCGATTCAGCACTATTCGGCGACCCGAATGTTCATTAGCGCCATTTCGATTGGCCCGCTGGGCGTAGTCGAAGGCGATCCGTTGATTGCGCGCGCCGAGGCCAAGCTGCTCAAACGCGCCGACAAACTGATCGTGTTGGCGGACAGTTCGAAATTTATGTCGCGCGGAAGTCTTGTCGTTTGCCCGTTGTCGCGCATCGACATTCTGATCACCGACTCAAACGTTCCGGAGAGCGCACTGGACATGCTGCGCGAAGCAGGCGTCGAGGTGACAATTGTAAAGATCGAGTCCGCCGCGCATTCGCGAACGATGGACTACGTCTAGATTTCCGACATCGTCGGGAAAAGATCATTCCGCATTAGCGGGATGAAATGAGAAAGCGGGAGGAAAGCATGCTCAACAGGCGTCAGGCGTTCGGTTTTGCAGTTGATGGGGGGCGTCTCGGCGCTTGCAACTGGCGCTGGCGTCAGCCCGGTATTTGCGGCGGACAAACTTCGGATCGCGATGGTCGTCAAAGCTCTTGGCATTGGGTTTTTCGACGCCTGTCGCGACGGCGGCCTTGAGGCGGCCAAAGAGCTCGGCAACGTCGAGTTGATTTATACCGGCCCGACCAAGACAACAGCGGAAGAACAGATCGCTGTAATCGACGCATTGATCGCTCAAAAAGTTGATGCGATTGCAATTTCCGCAAACGACACGAATGCGCTCGTGCCGGTTTGCAAGAAGGCTATGAGCCGCGGCATCAAAGTGATCTCGTTCGACTCGGGGATCGCGCCCGAGGGGCGGATCATGCACCTCAACCCATCAAACAACGCTTTGATCGGTTCGAAATGCGTGCAGATGATGGCCAAGACGCTGAAGAACGAAGGAGACGTCGCGATTCTCTCGGCGACGGCCCAGGCCACGAACCAGAATATACCCTGACTCATTGAGAGGCCGAGATTTTTCTTGCCACGGATTGATTTCTGGATTCGTTTTGGGGGATGATTCGCGGCGGCTTTCTTTCACGT
>JAYUFK010000073.1:0-2344 GCA_043739325.1 Methylocapsa sp.
GCGATTGGGGAGGATTCGATGTACATGGACGGATGATAGCACAAGACCGCATGAATTCAACAAAAACATCTGATTTACATGGCTACAAATCGCGCTAATGAAAACATAAACCAGATAAATATCAATATCTTAATGCATACGGAAGAAAGAAGATCCGGCTAGTGCAAGGCTCTTGCCGTTTTATTGCCCGTCGTCGACCACGGAAACCGCTTACACCCAGTTTAGCGGATCAATTGAAGCCACTCTACGAAAGCTCGGATTGATCCCAAGAGCCTGACGCAAGGCCGAGGCGTACGGGGGCATAACAACGTCGCGGGTACCCGCAGTTCCACCATAATTAAAGCCGCCAAATCCGGCGCTCGCGATGCGACCTTGGCCGATTATCGACGGGGCGCCGGAGCCCGCGAACCCGAAATCCGCCGCCGGAACCTTATTTGGGCTGAGAACCACGATTGTTACGACGGAGAACGGCGCTAGCGCTTGACGAAGGGCAAATCCGAGCCCTACATCGAATAGCGGTGAGCCTGGGTTCGGTCCGTAAGCGTCCAGAATCGCCAAGCGGCTAATAGTTTGCAGCCCACGCGCCCGCACGGCCGCGATTAGGATAACTGCGTTGTCACCAAAAATGGCGCCCGCAAGCCAAGGCAATGCCGCGCGCGCTA
Organism: Methylocapsa sp.; assembly: GCA_043739325.1. Classification (GTDB taxonomy): domain Bacteria; phylum Pseudomonadota; class Alphaproteobacteria; order Rhizobiales; family Beijerinckiaceae; genus Roseiarcus. Next base: position 663 of record JAYUFK010000073.1, read on the forward strand.
GGTTGCCTGCGTTCGGCGCATGAACGACTAGATCAGTCCGCATCGGACCTTCTCCCAACTTGGCTTTAAGTCATGTATAACATTTTGCCGTGCGTGGAGAAAGCAATTTGCCGATCAGTCTTTGTCTGATGCCGACTTTTGCGTGTCCAGCTCGCTGTCGACACTGCGGTACGCTGTCGAGCCCGGACGCCAAAGGGCGTCTTGCTCTCGCGCAGCAACTTGAAGCCATCCGCCAAGCAAGTGAGGCAGGCTATGAGGAGGTCGTCTTTTCGGGGGGAGAACCTTCACTTGCCGGCGACGATCTGTTCGCGGCTATGCACGCAGCCGTCGCTTTGGGGATGCGGGTGCGGATCGTGAGCAATGCGCACTGGGCCACGAACCTCGACGTCGCTCGAAAATTCGCGGCGGCGCTTGCCGGCGCAGGTCTTGCGCATGCTACGCTGAGTACAGGCGACGAGCACTCCCGGTTTATTCCGGTGGCAAATGTTCTCACAGCGGCGCGTGCGCTTGCCGACCGAGGCATTGAGGTGTCGATCGTCGTCGAGGCGACGGCGGCGCGGCGGCACAATTCAACAAATATCGAGTCGAGTTCTGAATTCGCAGCACTTGTTCGCGATTATCCCGACGCAAGCGTGACAATTCAAGATGGCGTCTGGAGCGCTCTATCGCCATATCGCGCGCTGCCTTACGCCTCAGGCGACACGGTCAATTCGCAAAATCTTCACACGCGTGGCGGTTGCGCGGAACTGTTCCGGACTACAACGATACAGGCCGACGGTGTTATCAGCCCATGTTGTGGCCTGGGCATTCGCACGACGGATGATCTGCGCCTCGGCGAGTTTGGGTCGATCAGTTTAACTGAAGCTGACACAGCAGCGCGAACTGACCCCTTGAAACGGTGGATCGCGGTTGCTGGGCCGGAGCGCATACTTGCCGCTGCGGGCAGGAAGGATACAGCGATCCGCTGGGAAAACCAGTATGCGCATCGCTGCCAGGCCTGTGTGCGCATCTTCCGCGACCCGCAGGTTCGCCGCGCCGCCCAAGCATGCGTTCCTGAGCACGAGACGGAGATTGCCTTCCTTGAAACCGTCGTCGAGCCTGCGGAAAAATTGATTGAGGGGTAGTGCGCAGTTAACCCGCATCATGCAGCGCTCTGACGATATTGGCCGGACTTTGGTGGCGATTGGTTGATTTCGGTCGAATTTTGGCGCGCGGGTTCCGCTCCGAGTTTCAGCCGGAGTGTTGGTTGGAGTGGGTTTGCGGGTTGAGAGGAAGATTGTGAACGTTCTGGGGCGTCACGCCCCGTCGCTCAGGTGACGAGGCGGGGTATGCGCTCCAAAGCGAGACGCAGAATATCCTGCGCGGGGCACGAGGTCGGCAAATGCACGCGGATCATCGTTTTCATCTCGACGACGCGAGCGGCGATCTTGATGAGGCGCAGGCGCAACGTGTCGAACTGAGCGACGCGCCACACCGAGCGCTTTGGCATCGATACGCGAAGTCCCCACATAAGCCAGTAAGCGCCGGCGTGGAGGAACAACCGGAACTGATTGGCGGTCGCCTTTGTGCAGGACGTGCGATCAGACGCCAGGTAGGTCGTCCAGGATTTGATGTGGTTTTCGGCTCGGCCGCGTTGGCAATAGACATCTTCACGGCCTTATGTAGCAGCCACCACTGGCTGA
>JAYUFK010000074.1:0-6538 GCA_043739325.1 Methylocapsa sp.
ACTTCACGTCCTGAAGCCGAGCGTCAACAACATGTCGGCGCGCGTGTTTGTGCGCGCGGCGAAAATGGATTTCACCGAAGACGATGTTTACGGCAAGACTCGCAGCGAAGGGTTCCTCGCGGTGAACCCGGCGCATCTGACGCCGATGATGGAAGCCGCCGATCTGCCCAAGGGCGTGGTGTGGGAGAGCTGCGCGATCATGCAGTATCTCTGCAACAAGCACCATCTGGAACAGTTTTATCCGACGGCGCCAGCGGCGCGCGCGATGATCGACAGCGCGATGTTCTATTTCATCGGCACGCTGTATCCGTATATCGCCCGCGCCACTTATCCAGCGCTCGGCTTCCCGCAATATCCCGGCGAAGTCGGCGCGAGCGACGCGGACGCGGCGGCCAAGGAAGCCGCGCAGAAGGCGGCCGCCGCCGCGATCGCCGAGCCGCTGGACGTATTCCATAAATTCTATATGAACCGCAAAGCCTTCATCGGCGGAGATCACCCCTCTATCGCCGACATGCGGCTCGCCGCAAGCCTCGAATTTCTCGCGGTCATCGACTATTCGCTGCCGGCCTGGGCGAAGGAATATATGTCGGCGATGGAGCATGCGCTGGGCGCCGCTTACGCCGAACCGGCAGGCGATGTGCGCGGCTACATCGCCTATGTGAAGGCGCAGAAGAAGTAGCGCGGTGCGCGTCAGGCCGCGAAGAGCTGCTCCAGCCTGGCGCGCATCACCTTTGGATCGACGTCGACGCCGGTCCAGTATTTGATCCCGATAACGCCCTGATTGACCAGCATGCCGAGACCGTCGAGCACGCGACAGCCGCGCGCCTGCGCTTCGCGGACAAGGCGCGTGCGCGGCGGATTGGGGATGACATCGGCGACGACCAGCGAGGGCCGCAAGCTCGTCTCGTCGAGGGCGAGGCGCGCATCGACATCCGGGAACAGGCCGACCGAGGTCGCGTTGACGAGAATGTCGGCTTCGGCGGGGATTTTGTAGTCGCCGCGCCAGTTGGCGAATTCAGCCTTCGCGGCGGTCTTGCTGTTGAGGAGATCGGTCAGCGCGCCGCCACGCGTAGTGTCCCGGTTGACGACGACGATCCTTTTCGCGCCAGCCAACGCGAGTTCAACGCCGATCGCCCGCGCGGCGCCGCCGGCGCCGAGCAGCACGATGTTTTTGTCCTTGGGATCGGCGATCTCCTGCAGCGATTGCAGAAAGCCTTTGCCATCGGTGTTTTCGCCGATGAATTTGTCGCCGCGCCGCACCGCGCAATTGACGGCTCCCATGACGGCGGCGGATTCGCCGAGGCCGTCGAGATGCTCGATCACCGCGACCTTATGCGGGATCGAACAATTGAAGCCGATCCAGCCCATCGCGCGTGCACCCTTGACCGCGTCGCCGAGCCCGTCGCGGCTCACTTCGCAATTGATGTAGCGGATATCGAGGTTGTGGTGACGGTAGGCGGCCTCGACCATCGCGACGGTCGGGTTTTCCGCCGCCGGCATCGCGAAGGAGCCTGTCAGCCCGCTCAGAAAATTATGCGCCATTGTTTCCCCCGGCTGCTCAGCCGGTTCTGGCTTGAGGCGGGATTACGGGGACGGGCCACAAAATGCAAGAGTTAACCTTCGAGACCGCATCGCGGTCTCCTGGTTCTCCTCGCAAGACTGACCTATCCCCGCGTTTTCCGATCCTAAAAGGCGGCCTCAGGCCGGAGTTGGCGACCCCTTGTGGCCATGAACTTTCATTGTGGCGCAGGTGCCGGCCGCGACGTATTTGAAGTCGGAGCGGCTGTAGCTGGCGGTCGATTGGCCGGCGCAGCTATGATTGCCGGCGGCGCAATCGTTATGGCCTTTGAGGGCGACGCCGTAGCAGCTTTCCTTGCCTTCCGGCACGGCGGCGGAAGCGGGCAGGGCGTAAGCGGCGGCGAGCGCACTGGCGATGGAACCGGCGAGGGCGAGCGTAAGTGTCTTGCGATTCATGGGCGTTCTCCATTTTGCGTCGCCACGGATTAAACGCGACGCTGAGTTACTTACGTTGGCTGGGGCCGCTCTGTTACATCCCGCCTGATATTTCTTGCGCGGATGGATTCGCCGGTCGGCCAGTTCGAGGAAACACGATGCGCATTCTGAACGCTTTCGCAACTGTCGCCGCGTTGGCGCTTGCGGCCTGCGGCGGCGAGCCGCTGCAAACCGGCCCGGTCGATCCGCGCATTTTGCGTTCGGTTGAAAATGCGCATCTCGATCCGGCCAGCGCCATGGCGGCATTGAATGTCTATCGCCGTAGTCACGCACTTGGCCCGGTGCGGCTCGATCCAGCGCTGACGGCGATGGCGCAACGCCAGGCCGACGCGATGGTTTCGGCGAATGAAATGACGCACAACGCCAACGGAAGTTTCGCCTCTCGCGTCGCCGTCTCTGGAGTGAGCGTGAGCGAAGCTGGCGAAAACCTTGACGCCGGGTATTATTCGACTGAGGAAGCGATGACCGGCTGGCGCAATTCCCCCGAGCACAATGCCAATCTGCTGCTGCCAAAGGCGACGCGCTTCGGCATCGCCATAGCCAAGGATCCGCGCACGAGCTTTCGCATCTACTGGGCGATGGAAGTGGCGGCGGAGCCGGCGCCGTCGGCGGGCGCGGCGGGGTTGCGGACTCAGTAAGCCCCGCTAAAAGCCCCCAACACCGCGCCGATCACGACGAAAATCACAATCCCGCAGACGACGACAGCGGCGGTGTATGGCGCCGATTTATCGCTCGGCGCTTTCATCAGGACGGGAACGCCGAGCCAGAACAGATAGAGCGAGTAAAGCCCGAGAATGCCCAGCCATCGGAAGCCGGGCAGCAACATGAACACGCCCGACAGCCACACCGGCGTCATCGAATAGACCGCTAACTTGAGCGCGTTGGACTGGTTCTTTTGCCCGCCAAAAGTCGGCGCCAACGCGTCGATGACGAGCGCGATCACATAGACCATCACGAAGGAAAGCAGATACCGCAGTATCGCGTGGCCGATGCCGCCGAAAAATCCGACCCGATAAGCCCCCATCATCGGCATGCCGAAGCCGATGATCGAGATGCCGATGAAGCCGCACACGGCCGGTATGGCGGCCAGAATCGCGACGTAGTTGGCGAAGAGATAGGCTGGATCGCCGGATTCTGGCTCGATCGCCCGCCACTCGGTCTGTGGCGTCAACAGAATCGCCTTTGCTCGCTCTACAAGATTCATGCCGCTCTCCCCAGTTGTTGATCGGCCTCCGCAGGCTAACGACCGGATCGGATGTTAGTATGCGGAAAGCCTTAACGCCAACGTGGAGAGGGGCGATCTTGGGAAGGCACAGGAGCCGGTCGTCGCCTGGGTCGCCGCCGTCGCGGTCCTTCGCGACCCGGAACGCGGGAAGCTCGATCGGGGGGCGGCGACGTTCGCGGCGCCCTTGCCAATGCGCCGAACTATCCGCGTGCAAAATGAATCCGCGCCCAGACGACAAACATTGTTGCGGCGACCGCAGCCCCACCGGCAAGCAGCATCAACAGCGGACCACGAAGGACTGACCGCCCGCGCCGCTGGTTTACGCCGGCAATCGTCTTCAAGCGACGCAGAGCTTTGGCGCTTATGGGCGATCCCCCTGCGGCAGTGTTCGTGGCGAAGGAGGGATGAAGCTGTGTGGTCCAATTCAGCATGGCAATAGTTCCCGTCGTTGCGCAACGGCAATCCGATTCTGTCTCGAAGTGGAGCACGGACCGCCGTTCCGCTCCATCCGTTCAATCGGCATGCCAGGGACGGGCGTTGCTCTGGCGCGGGCGATATTTGCCGCGAGGTCCGGCCGCGCCGCTTAGCCACGAGGCCGGATTTTTGCGACTACCAGCGGCCCGGCCAACGGCTTCTCCACCCGCCGGCGCCCCCCAGGCTCCCGCCGCCCGAGACGAGCCTGACGATGACAAGCAGCACGATCGCGCCGATCGTGGCGTTGATAATGAGAGCGAGCGTGCCGACGCCAAGATGGATATTCAGGCGCGGCAGCAGCCAATCGCCGATGAACGCGCCGATAACGCCGAGGACCAGGTCGCCAATCAGCCCGAAGCCGCCGCCCCGCACCAGATGGCTGGCCAGCCACCCGGCGATAACGCCGACGAACAGGATGACGAGCAGGCTCTCATTCGACAAAGACATGGCGGACTCCTCCAGACGTAATTTTCGTCGAAGCCCGGCCTTCAGCCGTCTCGAGCGACACTTTCAAAAGAACCGCAAAAAGGCGTCGAATTTATGGGAGGGCGAAGGGACGTTCGCAAGCGCCTGAGGACGTGAAGCGTTAGCGGATCGCCCGACGCGCGGCCTTGTTGCGAGGCGCAGGCCCGCGTCGTCTGGGCTTGTCCAACGCCGTGCGTTTGACGGCGGTCAGGGCGTTGTCCGCGGTTGCGCCAATAGCGAAGGGGCCAGCGATGAAATTGTTCTGTCCCGTTAATTGCATTGCGCGGCGCCGCATGTCGTTGACGAGTGTGTTGGCCACACGAATGTGATTATCTAACTAAGAAACACAACCTGTTGTTATCGCAATAGAACGTCTAGTTATGAACAGGCGAGAGAGGCGCTCGCTGGGGCTCTTGTGAGGCCGCCGCCCGGTCATCCGCGCGCCGGGAATGACGACCTGCTCGGGCCGTCGCGGCGCGTTTGAAAACATGCGCGAAAGTGCACTCAACCCTTTGAATGCACTAAACACCTCACCGGAGTGCGCCCCTCGGCCGCCTCACCCCAGCACAATCCGCACCCGGCGGTTGATTTTTCCCTTCTTCTCGATCTGCGTCACGCTGGCCCGGCCGACCTCGCCGGTGCGCGCGACGTGCGTGCCGCCGCAAGGTTGCAGGTCGATGCCCTCGATCGCGACGAGGCGGACGCGGCCAGTGCCCATCGGCGGTTTGACTGACAGCGTCTTGACCAAACCGGGGTTCGCCATGAGTTCGCCGTCGGTGATCCAGCGCATCGAAGTCGCGGCGTTCGCAGCGATCAGCGCGTTGAGTTTCGCCTCGATTTCAGCCTTGTCGAGCACGGCATCGCCCGAGTCGAAATCGAGCCGGCCATCGCCATCGCCGACCGACCCGCCGGTGACAGGGTAGGGCAAGACCGACGTCAGCAGGTGCAACGCGGTGTGAGCGCGCATGCGCGCATATCGCAGCGGCCAGTCGAGCCGGACCGTGACCTGGTCGCCCGGCAGGGGCAGGCGCGCACCCTCCGCCGGCACATGCAGGATGGTTTTTCTGTCCGCGTCGTAGACCGTGTCGGCGATTGCGATCTTCACTCCGTCCTGCAGGACGAGTTCGCCGATGTCGCCGGGCTGGCCGCCGCCCTGCGCATAAAAATTCGTCGCGTCGAGGACGATGCCGCGCGCTTCGGCGCTCACAACGCTCGCTTGCGCCTCGCGCAAATAGGCGTCCGTGAGAAACAGCTTTTCGGTCATGCGACAAAAACCTTTGGCGAAGTTGCGGGCCGTTCCAGCCATTTGGGAACCGGCAGGCCCTTGCCGCGCAGGAACGCGGGATTGAAAAGTTTGGAGGCGTAGCGCACGCCGGAATCGCACAGGATCGTCACGATCGTGTGGCCCGGGCCGAGCTGGCGCGCCAGACGCATGGCGCCAGCGACATTGATCCCCGATGATCCGCCGAGCAACAGGCCTTCGTGTTCGGCGAGATCGAACACAATTGTCAGCGCTTCCTCATCGGTGATCTGATAAGCGAAATCGACCGGCGCGCCCTCCAGATTGGCGGTAACGCGGCCCTGGCCGATGCCCTCGGTGATCGACGAACCCTCGGACTTCAGCACGCCCTCCGTGTACCAGGAGTACAGGGCTGCGCCCATCGGATCGGCGAGGGCGATTTTGATAGCGGGATTGCGCTCTTTCAACGCCATGCCGACGCCGGCAAGCGTACCGCCAGTACCGACAGCGCAGACGAAACCGTCTACCGCGCCTTGCGTGTCGGCGTAGATTTCGGGTCCGGTCGTTTCATAGTGGCCGTGGCGGTTGGCGACATTGTCGAACTGATTGGCCCAGATGGCGCCATTGGGTTCAGTTTGCGCAAGTTTTTCAGCCAGCCGCCCGGAATACTTGACGTAATTGTTTGGGTTGGAATAGGGCGCTGCGGGTACTTCGATCAATTCCGCGCCGACGAGCCGCAGCATATCCTTCTTCTCCTGCGCCTGGGTGTCCGGAATGACGATGATCGTCCGGTAGCCCAGCGCCGACGCGACCATACCAAGTCCGATGCCGGTATTGCCGGCGGTGCCCTCGACGATGCAGCCGCCTGGGCGCAGCGCGCCGCTGGCGATCGCGTCATTGATGATGGCGAGCGCGGCGCGGTCCTTGACCGAACCGCCGGGGTTCATGAACTCGGCTTTGCCCAGAATCGTGCAGCCCGTCGCCTCGGATGCGGCTTTCAACTTGATGAGCGGCGTGCGGCCAATTGCGTCGACGACGGAAGATGCAGGTTTCATGATTTCTCCGGAGACGGCGCGAAACTAGGCGAAGCCGCCGCTCCGGACAAGCCGATCGCGTCAGGC
>JAYUFK010000075.1:0-2340 GCA_043739325.1 Methylocapsa sp.
AGCGTCCGCGGCGAGGTCTCCGCGGCCCATCTCTCGCTGAGACTCTCGCACGCGCGCGACTGGCTGCAATGGGAAGGCGAGGTGAAGGTCGATGACGAACTCGTCCTCGACATGCGCGACTTGCTGTCGCGGCTGGAGAGCGCGCAAGGTCGGTTCGTGCAACTCGCCGACGGCGTCTTTCTTGCCCTCACCGAACAGTTTCGCAAACAATTGGAGCGCCTGAACGGCGTCTCCGAGGATCACGGCAAGGGGCGGCGGATGCCGATTCTCGCCAGCGTCGCGGCGCGGGATCTCGCGGAGGACGCCGGCAAATTGAAGGCCGATAAGGAATGGAAGGGCTTCGTCGAGCGCCTGAGCGCCGCCGGGCGGCTCGAGCCCGAAGTTCCCTCGACGTTGCAGGCCGAATTGCGCGATTACCAGATCGAGGGGTTTCGTTGGTTGTCGCGCCTGGCGTTCTGGGGCGCGGGGGCGTGCCTGGCCGACGACATGGGACTGGGCAAGACCGTCCAGGCCATCGCGGTCCTGCTCGGCGAGGCGCCGCACGGCCCTTGTCTGGTGATCGCGCCGACGTCGGTGACCCACAATTGGGAAAACGAACTGACCCGTTTTGCCCCCAGTCTCGCGATCCGCCGTTTCGGCGCCGCCGGCGGCAGGGCGGAAATCCTGGCGGGTCTTGGCGCGATGGATGTGCTGGTCGTTAGCTACGGGCTGCTCCATCAGGAGGCGGAAGGGTTGGCGGAAATCGACTGGCGCATGGTCGTTTTCGACGAAGCGCAGGCGATCAAGAACGCGGAGACCCGGCGCGCTCAGGCGGGGCAGCGTCTGAAGGCGCATTTTCGCGTGGCGCTGACGGGAACGCCGATCGAAAACTATCTCGATGAATTGTGGAGCCTGTTCGCCGTCATCAATCCGGGCCTGCTGGGCTCGCGCGAAAATTTCGGCCGCCGCTTCGCCACGCCGATAGAGCGCAATCGCGACGCGAGCGCGCTCAATTCCCTGCGCGCCCTGGTCCGACCATTCATGCTGCGGCGCACCAAGAGCGCCGTCCTCTCGGAATTGCCGCCGCGCACGGAAGTCACCGTGGAGATCGACCTGCCCGAGGACGAGCGCGCGTTCTACGAAGCTCTGCGTCTGAGAGCGCTGGAAGCGCTCTCAGAACTCGGCGACAGCCGCGGCGGCCAGACTCGCATTCACATTCTCGCCGAAATCACCAGGCTGCGCCGGGCCTGTTGTCATCCCGGCCTGATCGATCCGACGACGCTCTTGCCCGGCGCCAAACTGCAGGCGTTCCTCGAACTCGTCGATGATCTCATCCGCAACAAACACAAGGCGCTGGTGTTCAGCCAGTTCGTGGGCCAGCTTGAGCGCGTGCGCGAGGCGCTCGTCACACGCGGAATCGCGCATCAATATCTGGACGGCGGGACGGCGGCCCCGGAGCGCGAAAAGCGGGTTGCGGCCTTTCAGGCGGGGCAGGGCGACCTGTTCCTGATCAGCCTGCGGGCCGGCGGCACGGGGCTCAATCTCACCGCCGCCGACTACGTCATACATCTCGATCCCTGGTGGAACCCTGCCGTCGAGGATCAGGCCAGCGACCGCGCTCACCGAATCGGCCAGCAGCGTCCCGTCACCGTTTACAGACTCATCGTACGCGACTCGATCGAAGAAAAAATCCTCGAGTTGCACCGCTCGAAGCGCGACCTCGCCAGCGACCTGCTCGAAGGGACGGAAGTCAGCGCCAAATTGTCCGAGGAGGACTTGCTGAATTTGATACGGTTTTGAACGCGTGTTTCGCCCCGGCGCTCTCATCGCCGCCGTCGAGGCAGGCGCTAAAATTGCTGCGCTGGAGGTATGCGACAAGGAGCCGCTACCGCCGGGGCATCCGTTCCGCACTTCGCGCCACACATACTTGCACCCTATCTCGGCCATGGCGCGGCCGAGACATGGCGGGATTTCTATCTCCGCAATATCGAAAACGCCGAGGCCTTCCTGGACGGAAAGCCGATCCGGGTTTTGAACGCGCCATAAGCTGTAGTTCAGCGTCTCGCCGGATGCTTTGATAAGGAAATTCCATGACGTCGATGATTTCCGTCACTGCCGTTTCCAAAAAATACGCCTCGGGGCTTACCGCGCTTGACGATATCAATTTGGAAATCGCGAAGGGGGAGATATTCGCGCTGCTTGGACCCAACGGCGCGGGAAAGACCACGCTCATCGGCGTCATATGCGGCATCGTATCGATGACCTCGGGACGGATTCTCGTCGATGGACAAGACATCTTGGGCGACTATCGCGCCGTGCGCTCGAAGGTGGGCCTGGCGCCGCAAGAAATCGCGCTCGATA
>JAYUFK010000076.1:0-2322 GCA_043739325.1 Methylocapsa sp.
TTGAGCGTCAAATACACGCCGAGCGGCGCGCCTTCGCGCTCCATCGTGCCTTTCAGGTCGCGGATGTCGCCCGATTTTATGCCGCCGCCCTTGACGGAGAGAATCGCGAATTGCGGCCGGTTGGCATCGTCGCGGAAATGCAGATAGCCGTCGATTCCGCGATCCATGCCTTTCTTGCCGCTCTTGTACGGCTGCCCGCCGATGGTGGCGACGATCCATTTCTGGAACTCGTGCTTGTCGCGCTCGGCGAGATCGCGCGCCGCCTCCGCATCCCTGGGGACGCCGTGCACCGCGAAGGCGATGCCGGGAAACGCGTCCTTGAGCCGGCGCTCGATCAGCGCGACGGCGAGATGGGTGATGTCGATGCCGATCCACTGCCGGTTGAGCTTTTGCGCCGCATGGACCGTTGTGCCGCAGCCGCAGAAGGGGTCGAGTACGACGTCGTTTTCGTTGGAGGAGGCAGAGAGGATGCGTTCGAGAAGGGCGACTGGTTTTTGTGTCTGGTAGCCAAGCTTTTCGCTGCTTGTGTTCCCTATGCGATCAATGTCGGTCCAAATCGTGCCGACCGCTTTTCCGGGCATCTTGTCGAGGTAGACTTTGAGTCCATCCATGCGCGGGGAGCCATCGGCGCGTAAAAGGATGCGGCCCTCGGCATGCCAAGCCTCGAGTTGCTCTAGTGATGCACCCCATGAACGGTGTGGTGGAGGTTGAGTGCCACGCCAGTTAAAATTGCGTTTGGGACTGCGGGTCGAAAAAGTTAGATTTTCGGCCTTAAACGGGCGCCCGTCTTGATCTAATTTGTAGCGGCTCAATTGCCTGTCGCTATATTTCTCATATTGAGTGTTGAAGAAGAATTTTTTAGATTTTGAATAAAATAGAATTATATCTTGAACGTGTGACCATCCTTTGCTTTTCATGTTGTGCGAATTGGTTCGTTTCCAACAAATTTCCGCCCTAAAGTTACCAACATCAAATATTGAGTCAAGAATTGTCTTCAAATAATGACTCGCCGTTGGGTCGCAATGCAAATACAGCGACCCGGTCGGCTTCAACACGCGATGCAGTTCGATCAGCCGCACCGCCATCATGGAGAGATAGGCCATCATGTCGTTCTCGCCGAGCGCCGAGCGCATCGCCCGCAGCATGATCGCCGCTTCCGAATGGCCGCCCGTCATCACTTCGTCGAAAGCCCGCGCCGCCGATTCGTTCCAATGCCAGGTGTCGTCGAACGCCTCGATCTGCGCTTGGCTCCGCGCCCCGCCCGGCGCCTTGAACAGCACATTGTAGGAGGCGTTGGAATTGAACGGCGGATCGAGATAGATCAGGTCCACGCTTTCATCGGCAATGCTGTTTCGCAACACATGGAGATTGTCGCCGTAATACAACCTGTTCGGCATGACGCGTCCCGTTCCCCAATTATACCTGTGGCCACTCCAACTCACTCGTCATGGCCGGGCTTGTCCCGGCCATCCACGCCGCGCCGCTTCCGGCGAAGTTGGTCGTTCTAACCTATCGGCGCCGCGTCCTTATGGGTTCAACATCTCGTAGAGATCCACCCCACCAGGATTGCTCTCGACAATCATCTGTGCCTTCCAAGCGCGCGACCAATGTTTAATATTGGATTCGCGTTGAATCGCCGAACGGATGTCGTCATGATGTAAACCCAGCCCCCCGACACCGGCATGGACTCCTGCGATAGGGGTCATAATGGCGCCGCGTGGATGGCCGTGACAAGCACGGCCATGACGGCGTTCCCGAAGCTGGCGCCATCAAGCCGCGTTAGCGCTTTTGGCGGAAGGCGCGAGCCTAACGAACGAGTAGGTTTTGCCGTCGTCAAATTACAACATTTCTATTTTTCAGAATTTGTGCTACCTTGCTTCGGATTGCCCGCAGGATTCCGATGCCGCCCGTTCCCAAATCCCGCCGTCACCAACGCCTTGCCCGACAGCGCGAGACCCGCGCCGCCCGCGCCGAGCGGCGGCAGGCGCTCCTTGACCTCACGGTCAGCGGCTTCGATCGCGCCGAAATCGCCCGCCGCTTCGGCGTCAGCCTCCGCACTGCGCAGCGCGAAGTCGATCGCGCGCTCGACGGTCGGAAATTCGACGCGCCCGACCGCTATTTGCGCTTGCAAATCCAGCGCCTGGAGAAGGCGCTCCGCACCGTCGACCTCGCCATCGAGGAAGGCAATGTTAACGCCGTAAGCACGCTCATCGCTTTGCTCGGCCAGCTCGACCGCTACCACGGCCTCGCCGCCCGCGAAGCCGCCGCGACCGCGGCGGCGCAGACGCCGCCCGCGCTCATCGACGCGCGGACACAGAAGAC
>JAYUFK010000077.1:0-17476 GCA_043739325.1 Methylocapsa sp.
GCGTCGGGCGCCGTCACCGTCATCAACGACGCGGCGCAGCGCCTGCTGGGCGGCGAGCGGAGCCTGCTGGACGAGCGGATCGACGAAATCTCGCCGCCGCTGGCCTTGATCCTCGATGATGCGCGCGCCTCGCGCCAGCGTCTGCACCAAAGCCAGTTCACGGCGCTGCGCGAGGGGCGCGAGCGCATCCTCAACGTGCGCGTCACAACCAACCCGCAACGCCCGGAGCGCGGTTCGGTCATCACGCTCGACGACATCTCGGAGCTCGTCACCGCGCAGCGCACGGCGGCCTGGGCGGACGTCGCGCGGCGCATCGCGCACGAGATCAAGAACCCGCTGACGCCGATTCAGCTTTCCGCCGAACGCCTCAAGCGCCGCTACGGCAAGCTGATCGTCGAGGACCGCGATGTGTTCGATCAATGCACCGATACGATCATCCGTCAGGTCGACGACATCAAGCGCATGGTCGATGAGTTTTCCTCGTTCGCGCGGATGCCCAAGGCGCGCCCGCAACGCGACGATCTTACCGACTGCGTGCGCCAGACCTTGTTTCTCATGCGCGTCGGGCGCTCGGAGATTACAATCGAGGACCATCTGCCGGCTCAGCCGGTGTTCGCCAGTTTCGATCGACGGCTTATCGCGCAGGCGCTGACCAACGTCGTCAAGAATGCCGGCGAGGGGATCGATGCGCGCGAGGGCATGCCAAAGGGCGAAGGCCGCATCGTTGTCGAACTGAACGTCGATGAGGACGGTCTTGCCCGATTGAGCGTGAGCGACAATGGCAAGGGCTTCCCGGCCCAGGACCGCGACAAGCTGATCGAACCCTATGTCACGACCCGCGCCGAGGGCACCGGTCTCGGCCTGCCGATCGTCATCAAGATTCTCGAGGACCACGGCGGCAGCGTCGAGCTGCTCGACGGCCTTGAGCGCCCGGACGGCGGCCACGGCGCGCAGGTCCTGATGAAACTTCCCGTCGCCGCCGCCGCGGCGACTTCTTCCCCCGCGCCGATTTCTTCCCCCACGCAAGGCGCCAGTGAGCGAGAATTGTCGAGCTGATGGCTACAGATATTCTTATTGTCGATGACGAAGACGACATCCGCGAAATCGTTTCGGGCATTCTCTCGGATGAAGGCCACGGCACGCGTCTCGCCCGCAATTCCGACGAAGCGCTGAGCGCGGTCGAAGCGCGCCGGCCGCAGTTGATCCTGCTCGATATCTGGCTGCAAGGATCGCGCCTCGACGGGTTGCAATTGCTCGAAATCATCAAGCAGCAACACCCCAACGTGCCAATCATCATGATCTCTGGCCATGGCAATATCGAAACGGCGGTATCGGCCATAAAACTCGGCGCTTACGATTTCATCGAGAAGCCGTTCAAGGCGGACCGGCTGATCCTGATCGCCGATCGCGCGCTGGAAACTTCGCGCCTCAAGCGCGAAGTCAGCGATCTCAAGGCGCGCGCCGGAACCGCGACGCGGCTTGTCGGTTCCTCCACCGCGATCGCGAACCTGCGGCGCATCATCGAGCGCGTCGGTCCCGCCAATTCGCGCGTGCTGATCTCCGGGCCCTCGGGGACTGGCAAGGAACTCACGGCGCGGCTGATTCACGAACATTCGGCTCGCGCGTCCGGCCCGTTCGTTGTCGTCAACGCGCCAACGATGGCGCCCGAGCGCATGGAAAGCGAGTTGTTCGGCGTCGAAGCCAGCTCCGAGCGCGCGCGGCAGGTCGGCGCGCTTGAGGAGGCGCATGGCGGCACGCTGTATCTCGACGAAGTCGCCGACATGCCCTCGGAGACACAGGCGAAAATCCTGCGCGTTCTGGTCGAGCAGAATTTTCAGCGCGTCGGCGGATCGGCCCGCGTCCATGTCGATGTCCGCATCATCTCGTCCACAAGCCGCGATCTCGCCGAGGCAATCACCGAGGGACGGTTTCGCGAGGATTTGTTTCATCGGCTTTCCGTCGTGCCGATCCGCGCGCCGTCGCTGGCGGAGAGGCGCGAGGACATTCCCGAACTGATCGAATATTTCATGGAGCAAATTTGCGCGGCGATGGGCGTCTCCGCGCGCCACATTGCCGCCGACGCGATGGCGATTTTGCAGTCGCACGACTGGCCCGGAAACATCCGCCAATTGCGCAACAATGTCGAGCGCCTGATGATCCTCGTCGCCGGCGATCCCGAGTCGGAAATCACCGCCGCGATGCTGCCCGCCGAAGTCGGCGCGCTGGTGCCATCGATCCCCAGCGGCGTCGGCGGAGAAAAGCTGATGAGCTTGCCGCTGCGCGAGGCGCGCGAGGTATTCGAGCGCGAATATCTCGTCGCGCAGATCAATCGCTTCGGCGGCAATATTTCGCGCACCGCGGAGTTTATCGGCATGGAGCGCTCGGCGCTGCATCGCAAGTTGAAATCGCTGGGGGTGGATTGAGGCGGAACCCTTCTCCAGCGGAGCTGGGTGCGGACGAATGCTACGCATTCGCCTGGAGGTGGCGCGAAGCGACGGATGGGGTGTGGAAGGCAACCATGACGCTTGAAGATTGAGAGCCGGTGTTCAGGCAAACCACCGACAATTGTGCAGCGGCCCACACCCCATCCGTCTCGCTTCGCGATCCACCTTCCCCAGCTCCGCTGGAGAAGGGGCGCTCGCTTGCCACGCCTTTGTAAACCGGAGCCCGCATGTCCCGCATTGCCTATGTCAACGGCCGCTACGTTGCTTTCGCGCAAGCCTGCGTCCACATCGAAGATCGCGGCTACCAATTCGGCGATGGCGTCTATGAAGTTTGCGAAGTCCGCGATGGCGCGCTGATCGACGAGACGCGCCACCTCGCACGGCTGCAACGATCGCTCGACGAACTTCGCATCCGCGCGCCCATGCAAACGGCAGCGCTGAAATTCGTCATGCGCGAACTTGTGGCGCGCAATCTCGTGCGCGACGGGCTGCTCTATATCCAGGTAACGCGCGGCGCCGCGCGGCGCGATCATGCATTTCCCAGCCAGGCCGAACCGGCGCTGGTGATGACCGCGCGCTCGCTCGACCGCCGGCCCGTGGATGCTAACGCCGCCAGGGGCGTCAACGTCATTACGCTACCCGACGAACGCTGGGCGCGGCACGACATCAAGAGCCTGCAATTGCTGCCCAATGTGATGGCCAAGCAAGCCGCGCGCGAGGCCGGGGCGTTCGAAGCCTGGCTGATCGACGCCAACGGATGCATCACCGAGGGCGCCTCGACCAACGCCTGGATCGTCACGTCGGAGGGCGTCATCGTCACCCGCCACGCCGATCGCGCCATCCTGCGCGGCGTCACGCGCACGACGCTGCTGGAAATGGCGGGGAAAGAAGGGCTGAAATTCGAAGAGCGGCCATTCTCGCTCGACGAGGCCTACGCCGCGCGCGAGGCGTTTCTGACCAGCGCAACCAATGTCGCGATTCCCGTCGTCGCAATCAACGGAAAGACCGTAGGCAACGGCGGCCCGGGTCTCGTGGCGAGCGGACTGCGCAGCCGGTTTCACGAAGCGGCTGAGGCGTCGTGAGGGGCGGGCGCTCAACCGCACTATTCGTCAGCACCGTGGCGAAATGCGCCGCATCCGGCGCGTCGCGCAGGATCGCGATAATCGCCGAAGTATCGACAATCATTTGGGCAGACCGCGTTCGTCGTAGAGCATTTCGCCATGATCGATCGAGCGCGCCGGTTCGGTGAGCCTTTTGGCGCAACCGCGACCGATTACCAGCAGAGCCTCAGCCCGCCCGTTGGGCGCCTGCAGCCGCGCCAGTCGTTTACGCAGCGATCGCGTCACCGCGAGGGTCAAGGCTTGCTCCGGTCAACTCGGCCACGCGCGCCGCCATCTCGTGAGCCTCGGGATTCTTGATGTTGAGAGACATTGTTCCACCAATCTACCATTGCTTGTTTGCCACAATGCAAATCCCCTCGCCTCAAGCAGCGTCTTGCGCATTGCGCGGCAGGAGCCGCATGCGCGGGTCAGGCGTTGGGGCCAAATCCTCAATGAAATCAAGCTCGCTGCAGCTTTGTATGGACAATTGTGCTGATCGCCCGGATAATTCATAAAAGGTCAGCGAGGGCGGCTTTGAGAGGGTTGAGACTGAACTTGAACGGAAGGCATCCAACATGCGCACGACGCGCGTCGCCATGTGTCTCGGACCGATACTGCATTTACATTCGACGATAAGTTTGTGGTAAATAAGCGGGATGTTAAAAAATGCCGCGTTTTCCTGGTAAGATTTAGAAATACAAAAATGTTATCAATAGGTTGCAATATTTGAACCGCGCTTGCAATTTAGAAACGGGCGTCATTTCGCACTTATCGTCCTGATATCGTTCAGCACCCGACCAAAGTGCGACGATTGAGACCGGCCTTTTGCAACCCAAGCGATAGGCGCCGCGCCGGAATATGCTGTAGAAGACGACCTCGGCGCCTTGATGCGCCGAAAAAATGCAACGGTCGCGTTGTGCGGCCCAAAATAAGTGGGAACAACTCATGCCCGGCGAAAAAGCGCAAAGCTTGCAGGACACCTTTCTCAACCATGTTCGTAAAACCAAGACTTCCGTGACAATATTTCTTGTTAACGGTGTGAAGTTGCAGGGGTTCGTAACCTGGTTCGATAATTTCTGCGTCCTGCTTCGCCGCGACGGCCACTCGCAACTCGTCTATAAGCACGCCATATCCACCATCATGCCGGCCAGCCCGATCACCATGTTCGAGGTCGGCGATGAACATGCGGCGGCGGACGATCATTAGTCCGCCCGAGAAAGTCTGTCGTTGAGCAAACTAACTTTGGAAGACCGTCTGCGCAAGCCGGAGCTCACGGCGGCGCTGAACACGCGCACGCTTGTCGTCTGCCCCTATCTCTCGGCGTATCGCGCCGGCGCGGATCGTAACGCCGCCCGCTCGCCCGAGGCGCGACACGAGGAAGCCTGCGGCCTGGCGCGCGCCATCGATCTCGACGTGATCGGTTCGGCGGTCATTTCGCTGGGCGCGATCCGGCCAGCGACCTATCTCGGTAAAGGCAAGGTCGAGGAGCTCGCCGCCCGCGTCAAGCAAGAAGAGATCGATCTGGTCGTGATGGATTGCGCCCTCTCGCCCGTGCAGCAGCGCAACCTTGAGAAGGAATTCAAGTCCAAGGTCATCGACCGCACCGGTCTGATCCTCGAAATTTTCGGCCGCCGCGCCCGCACCAGCGAAGGCGTGATGCAGGTCGAGCTGGCGCATCTCGCCTATCAAAAATCACGCCTCGTGCGATCCTGGACCCATCTTGAACGCCAGCGCGGCGGCTTCGGCTTTCTCGGCGGCCCCGGCGAAACCCAGATCGAAACCGACCGGCGGCTTATTCAGGAGCGCATGATCCGCATCGAGCGCGATCTCGAGGGCGTCAAGAAAACCCGCGCCTTGCATCGCGCCAGCCGCAGCGACGTGCCATATCCGATCGTCGCGCTCGTCGGCTACACCAATGCCGGCAAATCGACGTTGTTCAACCGCCTGACCAAGGCGGAAGTCGTCGCCGCCGACATGCTGTTCGCGACGCTCGATCCGACGATGCGATTGCTGAAACTGCCGCACGGCGGCGCGGCGATCCTGTCCGACACCGTTGGCTTCATTTCCGATCTGCCCACGATGCTGATCTCGGCGTTCCGCGCGACACTCGAAGAGGTGCTCGTCGCCGACGTCATCCTGCACGTGCGCGACATCTCGCATGAAGACAGCGAGGCGCAGAGCCGCGACGTCGACGCGATCCTTGAGGACCTCGGCGTCGAAGCCGAACGCGTCATCGAAGTCTGGAACAAGCTCGACAAGCTCGATGCCGATCATCGTGACGGAATCGTCGCTGGCCAGACGCGCGGGCACGGCGCGGCGCTGGCGGTATCCGCCTTGACCGGCGAAGGCGTCGACCGGCTGCTTGCGGCGATTGAGGCGCGCCTTGCGCAAGGGCGAACGTTGATCGACCTGACGCTCGACGGCGCGGACGGGCAGGGGCTGCACTGGCTGTACGAGCACACCGAAGTCATGCAGCGCGAGAATTCCGACGACGGCCGCATCAGCCTGAAGGTGCGCGTGGCGCCAGAGAAGCTCGACCGCGTCAAGCGCCGCTTTGCTGGGGATATCGCGACGGCGTGAAGATCGGGCGCGTTGCCGTCAGCGCCAGGTTTCCATCCAAATCCGCGCTTTGTAAGCGTCCGGCGAAACGCCAAATTGCGCGGATAGCACCGGCAAGAAAAACACAAACGCGGCGCCGGCCAGGGCGAGGACCAGGTAGGCGACCCAACCCGGCCGGTTGTCGCTGCTGCGAAACACCAGCGCGCCGATCGCTGGACCAAGGCACACGACCGAAGGGAAGAAATAGAACGAGAATTCGAGCCCCTTGGGGTTGACGATCCACGGCAGCCATTGCGCGAAGAACCCGACCGCAATGATCAGCGCGCCGCGCTCGCGCCAACGCAGCCAGCGGAACAGAGCAACGCAGACAGCGATTTCGCCAAGCGCGACGACAAACGGATTGGCAAGCCCGACGATGGCTTGCGCAGGGTTTTCGGTCGTCCACTTTGAGGCCTCGCCGCCGTCGATATGAAAGAGATACCAGACCGGCCGCGTCATAATCGGCCATTGATGCCAAACGCTGGAATAGGGATGGGCGCCGGGATTGCCCGACATAATTTCCCGCATCCTGACATGCGAAGCGACAAACTCGTAAAGCGAGCCTGTGTGGATGATCTGCTGGATGTAGGTAAGGGCGTAGGCCGCGAACGGCGCCACGACGAGCGCCGCGAAGGCCCGCAGCGCGGTCATTCGGGTCCAGCGATTGTCGCCGTAAAAGTCGGTCGCTTGAGGGTCGCCGAAACTGGTTCCCCACACTCGCAGAACGAGCAACATCAGATAAATCGCGGCGATGCCGAAGAGCAGAAAGAATCCGGACCATTTGCAGGCGCCCGCCAGTCCGAGGCCCACGCCCATGGCAAGCGCGTAGCTGAAAGATCGGCCCCGCCGCTCCTCTTTATAGCTGAGCGT
Organism: Methylocapsa sp.; assembly: GCA_043739325.1. Lineage (GTDB taxonomy): Bacteria > Pseudomonadota > Alphaproteobacteria > Rhizobiales > Beijerinckiaceae > Roseiarcus. Next base: position 7,013 of record JAYUFK010000077.1, read on the forward strand.
GAACAGCGCAAGCGCCAGCGTGCAAAACGCGATAAGAAAGATATCGAGCATCGCGATTCGCGCCTGGACATACACCGCCTGATCGAACAGAGTGATGGCGGCGACCCACAAAGCGGCGGCGAGATTGCGAAACAGCGCAAGCCCCCAGAAGAACATCGCGACAAGCGTGAGAGAACCGAAGATCGCCGCCGCGACACGCCAGCCGAACGGATTGTCACCGAACAAAGCCATCCCGGCGGCAATGAGCAATTTGCCCAGCGGCGGATGCTCCTGGCGCAACATCTCGCCGGTTTCGAGCAATTTGCGCGCAGTCGGGACGTACCAGCTCTCGTCAAAAATCAGATCGCGATAGCGATCGACGCCCCACAGGAAAAGCACCAGCGAAGCGACGAATATCGCCAGGCTCCACGCGAGGATTTGCTTCGCTGGAACAGGGCGACCAACGCTCACGCGCGCCGCGAAATGGGCAACGGCCTCAGCCGCTGCGGGCGTCAGAATCGCGTCCAAGGCCGCCTCACGTGTCCCAGCTTTCGCCCGCCGAATTTTGGGCCTACGCCGCGACTCTGGCAAGCGAGAGCTGACGATCGCACTTAGCGGATTATCATCCACCCTGGCGCCTTGCCCGCGATCGGCGAGCGGCGCACGCAAGTCTGCGCATAGTCAGCGGCGCCAGGAAGCGCTTGACCCAAAGGGCGAGCCGCCGTCAGTTTTCGCCGAGTTCCTGACAACATATTTTTGAAACATGCAGTCTCGTTTCTTTATGAGACTTGCCGTTTCGAAATAAGAATCTAGACTTGCGGCATGAATCAGGCCGTTCCTCGACCGCTGGGACGCCCGCGCAGCGACGCCAGCCGCGAGGCCCTTCTCGATGCAGCCTATTGGCAGACGATCGAGCGCGGCTATGCCGCAGTGACGCCGGATTCGATCGCGAAGGCAGCGGGAGCCGGAAAGCAGACGCTGTATCGCTGGTGGCCGGGTAAAGCGGCGATCGTGCTCGATGCTTTGGCGCAAAAAGCCCGTGCCAGGATCGACCGGCCTATGGATGCCGCCATCCGCGCCGGAGATATGCTCGCTTTTCTGCGAGCCGCGTTTGCCGCATTGACAACCACCAGCCCCGCATTGCGAAGTTTGCTAGCTGAAGCGCAGGGCGACCCGGATATTCTCGATGGATTTCGTCGCCACTTTGTCGAACCGCGATGCGACGGCCTGCGGCGGGTGCTTGAACATCGCATCATTTCGCCGACCGAACGTGACACACTCGTCGAAGCCATCGACGGAGCAATCTGGCGAAGGATGCTGTTAGGCGGAAAACTCGACAACGATTTTGCCACCGCCCTCGCAGCGCTCGCGCCGCGGGACTCGAAAATTCGCTAACGCTCAATGAGCACGAGCGAGTTCTTTCAATTTCCTGATCGTGCGCCCGGTTCTGGCGGCGCCGACCGTGTTGAGCGCGCGATAAACCAGGCGCTAGTCAATTTCGTGCGTCCCGCGCCACCCGTCAATCGTAGGTACACGTCAGCGCCGCGCACTTCGAATTCGCCGGGATACCGCGCTTCCTATCAAGCGCCGCTACCAAATTCTCCGCCGCGACGTCGGCGAGGGTCATTACATAGAGCCGACAGCTTCAGTCGCGACGTTGTAAAGGTTGCTGTCGACAACCGCGCGCATCTGCTCGGCGCTCTGAATGATCACTGGCGCGACAACTCCAACCCTTATCTCGATTGCCGATGCAATGGCGCGCGGCAAAGCGGCAGCAATCTTCGTACTCGCTTGAAAAAAAACGTTGCCGCTCTGAATGTAGGTTTCGACATTGACGCAGCCGCATTCCTCAAAGAATCGCCGCAGCTCGCGCATTGGAAGCTTGTTGTTGCCGCCGACGTTGACACCGCACAGCAACGCAATATCGCCGGCGCACTTCACGGCGCGGCGCGCTCAATTTGCTTCGCCTCGTCCCAAAGCGCGTCCATCTCCTCAAGCGTCGCGTCCTTGGGGCCGCGTCCTTGTTCGCTCAGGGTCGCCTCGATATGGCCAAAGCGCCGCCCGAACTTCGCGTTAGCGGCGCGCAGGGCAGACTCGGGATCGACATCAAGGTGACGCGCCAAATTGGCCACGACAAACAGCAGGTCGCCCACTTCGCCGCGCACGCCGTTAGCATCGCCCACAGTAAGCGCTTCCTCGATTTCAGCGGTTTCCTCTTTCAGTTTGGCGAGAACCGCGCAAGGGTCGTTCCAGTCAAAACCGACCTTTCCAGCCTTCTCTTGCAGCTTAACAGCGCGCGTAAGAGCGGGCAGCGCGAGCGGCACACCCGCCAAAGCGCCGGTCGGTTCGTCATGCGGCGCGCCCGAAGCGGCGCGAGTTTCGCGCCGGTCGGCTTTTTCCTGCGACTTGATGCGCCCCCAGAGTTTCTTGACCTCGGCAGGGGAAAGATCATGCGCATCGGCAAAGACATGGGGATGCCGGCGGATCAGTTTTGTGTTGATCGCCTCTATGACTTCGCCAAAGTCAAAAAGCCCGGCCTCTTCGGCCATGCGCGCATGGAATACGACCTGTAACAGCAAATCGCCAAGTTCATCGCGCAGATCGGACATATCGTTTCGCTCGATCGCATCGATGACCTCGTAGGCCTCTTCGATGGTGAAAGGCGCGATGCTGGCGAACGTCTGTTCGATATCCCAAGGGCAACCCGTCACCGGCGTGCGCAGCGCCGCCATGATTTCAATCAGTTGATTTATGTCGCGGGAGGCTTTCATCGGTCCCTGTCGGATTAATGTCAGCGCAAACAAAACAGATCGGCGCGCGCCGCACAAAAGCGGTCCGCCAAACTCGACTTCGTCGGTCGCAAAACTGTCCTGACGACCGGATTAAAGCGAGATCGACACTGCCTCGCGGCCCTTTGGCGTATCGACAACACGCATGTTGACGGCCTGACCCTCGGCGAGATGCGTAATGCCCGCGGATCCGAGGATCGAGATATGGACAAACACATCCTTGCCGCCGTCATCGCTGGCGACGAAGCCAAATCCCTTGGCATCATCGAACCATTTCACTTTTCCGCCAACTGCGATTGCGCTGGACAGATCGGGGGGAGCGCGGCGCGGGGGACGCGGAGCGTCGCCAAAAGACCGCTGCGGCGCCCGCTCGGCAGGCGCGGCTGACGCGTCAACTTCGACAACGCGGGTCACTTGCGCGCCTTTGGCGCCTGCGCCGACTTGCACTTTTAGCTTGGCGCCGGGCGGCACCGAATCGTGCCCCGAAGCGTGCAGCGCGTTGACATGCAGGAAGGCATCGCCCTGGCCGCCCGCCAGCTCGACGAAGCCATAACCCTTATCCGCCTTGAACCATTTGACGACTGCGTCAATCGTCGGGCCGGTCGCAGGCGCCATCGGAGCGCCGCCGCCACCGCCGCTGTTCGAAGACGGCGCGCCGCCGAAGGAGCTGCCAGCGTCCGGGGCGCCGCCGCCAAAACCGCGGCTCGCCCGAGGGCGCGACTCATAGGTCATCGGCCCATCGTCATCAAAACCGCGCTTCCGCGGCGCCCGAAAATCTTTACCCTTGCTCATGATCAGCCCGAATCTCCGCCCGATTAAGATTTTGGAACACCGCCACCCGTGACGAACGCGCTCCGGCCCGCCTCGCCGTCAACGCGGCGAAACTCCGATTGAGACGCCATTGGCGTCTGTAATGGAGGAACATCTTGTGATTGGGTTGCTTCATCGCGCCGTACGCACTCCGCAGAGGCGCCCGAACTTTTCGGGATTTGCGCGATGCCATGCGCGCGAACAGGGTCTTGCGCCAACGCGCACCGGGAGTGCCGGGGATGGAACAAGACACAATGACAACATCACCCAAGCCTACCCGGATCGCTGGCGAAGATCAAACCAGCGCCCAATAGAATAGCGATAACGCATTTTCGCGGACAGGGCCAGATGCTTTGAAAAAATCCTGCGCAGAAAGAAGCGGCAATAGTTCAGGTGCGAACAAGTGGCGCAACGTCCCGCGTTGTCTTGAAAAGACCTGACCGCGTCAGTTCTTTTATTGGCCGGTACAGGGGTTCAGAACGACGACCTGTCCGTTGATCGATCCGGTCGTTGCAAAATCGATGGAATTGAATTTCGTCGACTTGCTCTTGGCCGCGTTGGAGAAGCCCGGCTCGAGGAAAGCCAGCGATGGCAGCTCGCCGTTCGCGGCGAATTGTTCGACCGCGTGGCCGATGAAAAATGCGCCCAGCGTCGCGACAAGCCCGCCGATCGCGTACTTTTCCAACGCCGAGCCGCGTTTGTCCCGCCAAAACTGCTTGATCATTGTCAACCCCAACTGATGATTCAATTTAGAACGATTGGGGTAAACGAAGCCTTTCCAACGCGACTAAATATCGACAAGTTCGACAGCGCGCGGCGCTCTTTCCTGGATAAAGGCGAAACGCGCTTCCGGCTTCGTCCCCATCAGCCGCTCAACGGCGCCGGCGGTTGCTTCGCTGTCGGCGGGGAGCACGGCGACGCGCAGGAGCGTGCGCCTCGCGGGGTCCATCGTCGTCTCGCGCAAATCGCGCATGTTCATTTCGCCCAGGCCCTTGAACCGGCTGATCTCGATGGCGCCGCGCCCGCTGAATCCGGTCTTGAGGAGATTCTCCTTATGCGCGTCGTCCTTGGCGTAAATCGACTTTGCGCCCTGGGTGAGCCGGTAGAGCGGGGGCACCGCCAGATAGAGGTGGCCTTCGTCAATCAGTTTGGGCGTTTGCCGGTAGAAGAAGGTAATCAGCAGCGACGCGATATGCGCGCCGTCAACGTCGGCGTCGGTCATGATGATGATTTTGTCGTAGCGCAGGTCGTCGGACCGATAGCTCGACCCTGAGCCCGATCCTAGGGCCTGCAGCAAATCGGCGAGCTGCTGATTTTGCGCCAGCTTGTCGCGCGTCGCCGAGGCGACGTTCAAAATCTTGCCGCGCAGCGGCAGAATGGCCTGCGAGGCGCGATCACGCGCCTGCTTGGCGGAGCCGCCGGCGGAATCGCCTTCAACGATAAACAGTTCAGACCCTTGCGCCGAATTATTGGAACAATCGGCGAGCTTTCCGGGCAGGCGTAATTTACGCACCGCGGATTTGCGCGCCACGTCCTTTTCGGCGCGGCGGCGCAGGCGCTCTTCGGCCCGCTCGACCGACCAGTCGAGCAACCTTGTGGCTTGCGAGGGCGCGGCGGCGAGCCAGTGGTCGAAGGCGTCGCGCACCGTTGTTTCGACAATCCTTGTCGCTTCAACCGTTTGCAGACGGCCTTTGTTCTGGCCCTGAAACTCCGGTTCGCGGATGAAGATCGAAATCAGCGCGGCGCAATTGGCCATCACGTCGTCGGTGGTGATGGCGCTGGCGCGCTTGCTTTGGCCGACACGTTCGGCGTGATCCTTAAGCCCGCGCAGCAGCGCGACGCGCAGGCCGGCTTCATGCGTGCCGCCGTCGGCGGTCGGCACGGTATTGCAGTAGGAATGGACGAAACCATCCTCCTGGGCGGTCCAGGCGATCGCCCATTCGAGCGAACCGTGATTTCCCGACTTCTTGACCTTGCCGGTAAACACCTGATCGACCACAAGTTCCTGACCAGCGATATCGACTGCAAGGTAATCTTTCAGACCGCCGGGGAAATAAAACAAAGCCTCCGGGGGAATCTTGCCTTCCTTGTCGACAAAGGCCACGGCGCAGCGCCAGCGGATTTCGACGCCGAAGAGATAGGCCTTCGAGCGCGCCATCTTGAAAATGCGGGCCGGATCGAATTGCGCGCCTTTGCCGAAAATCTGCTCGTCCGGCAGAAACCGCACCTTGGTGCCGCGCCGGTTCTGCACCTTGCCGACAGTTTCCAGCTTCGTCACCGGGTGGCCGCGCTCGAACGCCATGCGGTAAAGCACCTGGTCCTTGGCGACCTCGACTTCAACGCGCGCCGACAGGGCGTTGACAACGGAAACGCCGACGCCGTGCAGGCCGCCCGAGGTTTCGTAGGCGCCGCTGTCGAACTTGCCGCCGGCGTGCAGCATTGTCATCGCGACTTCGAGGCCGGATTTCTTCGGGTACTTTGGGTGCATGCCGATGGGGAAGCCGCGACCGTTATCAGTCACGGAAATCCATCCGCCATCCTCGAACGACACTTCGATATGCGTGGCAAATTGCGCCACCGCCTCGTCCATCGCGTTGTCGAGCACTTCCGCGAACAGATGATGCATCGCGTTGGCGTCGGTGCCGCCAATATACATGCCGGGTCGTCGGCGGACCGGCTCGAGGCCTTCAAGCACTTCAATCGCCGAAGCGTCGTATTCCGCTTCGCTCAACGGGCCGGAGCGAGCCGCGATTTTTGCCTTGGCGGGCGGCGCCTTTTGGCGGCGGGCGTCGCCGCCGCCGCCGAACAGATCATTATTGTGCATGGCGACCTTTTTGCGAATCATCACGGAAGGGTAGCATGGCGCTTGGGAACAAACGAGCAACTAACGACTCTTGTCGCCGCTGTTGGGCTGCGTACCGACGAACCCGCGGCCCCTTCAAGCGCCGTGCGTTTTAGCGCGTCGCAAAAACGCACTCCGGTCGGCGTTTGAATAATTTCATTATGTTAGGCGCCTTCTCGCGCACGTTTTCAATTGGCGGCTGTTCGATAGGCGCATTTGGCGGCGTCAGGCCCGCGGCGACGAGCTCGATCACCCTATACCGAGGTCGGCTCCATGTCCATAAAATATCCACGATAGTCATGGTTTCTTTAATAAAGTCAATTGATTAGGCTATTATTATCATGTGATGTATCAGCAAACGAAGCCAATTTGCGGTTCATCGCTTCAGGAGCAAGCATCCCAACCTGTTGCCCTGTCCGCCGCTACTTGCTTTCGACGCCGGCCATCGTGATGCCTTCGATGCCGTCGAGTTTGGCCGCGATTTCGCCCAGCGCGACGAAGATATCCTTGCGGTCGTTGCATTCGAGCCCGGCGGCCACCTCGTCGGCGCCGAATGCGACTGATGCAAACGCTTTGCAATTCATTAGGCTGATCGAAGGAAGCATTTCAGCGACTTGCTGCGGCGTCTTGGTGCTCGTCTTCACGAAAAAGCGCACTTTTTCCGTCGCGGCCGCTCCGCCTTGGGCGGAAAGCTGGAATACGATAGCCAAACCCAATGCAGAAAGGACGTTTCGATGCATGACGCGTGGCCCTCGATCGCTGTGGAAATGCTATCACCGCTTCCGCTGGCAAACAACGGCTGTGACTGACCAGCGCCCAATCGGTCTACGCCGCCCGCGAACAATGCTCGTCGCGCGCCAGCACGCTCCGATAAAGCGCAACGATCGCATCGACATGGCGGCGCAGAGTCGGCGGGTTGGACCAGAAACCCTTATAGGCGCCGCTTGACAGCGCCGTGACGTAATTATCGTCCTGGATCTTCCTCAGCGCCTTGGCCAACGACGCCGCATCGCCATTCCTGAACCAAAGACCTGACACGCCGTCCGCGATCTCCTCGCGCCCCGCGCAGCCATCCGAAACGATCACCGGCGTGCCCATGGCCTTCGTTTCCAGCACAGTCAGCGGCTGGCCCTCGTACCAGAGCGACGGGAAAACCAGCGCCCGGGCGCCGCGCATCAAGGCGCGCACTTCGGCGCCCGATTTCCACCCGACGATCCGCGCCTCGGGGTAGGCGGCGGCGAGTTCGCCCGCGACGGGGCCATCGCCGATGAAGACGGGGTTGATCCCGGCCGCACGGGCGGCCTCGGCGAACAGGAATGGACCCTTCTCCCTTGCGATGCGGCCAACGAAGATGACGTCTCCGGCGGTTGGGTCGGCCTTTGGGCCGAGGTCTTCGGCATCAATCGGATTGGAAATCACTTGCAAAATCGCTGTTTCAGGCAATCGCGGCGCTACGATCGCCAGCTGGAATTTCGAAATCGCGATGAAAGCGTCAAACGCCTCGGGCATTTTGGCGACGCGCTGCATCACGACATGCCGGGCGCTGCGCCAGAGTTTTTGCGCGTAATTGCGCGAGTCGCAGTTTGTGGCGAGGCATTTGGCTGACATCGGCTCCAGTTCGCACGGCGCGTTGGTGCGATAGTTGAAGAAGCCGCCGTTCGGGCAGAACAGGAAATATTCGTGCATTGTATAGACCGCCGGCAAGCCCGATTCCGCGATAACGCGGGCGATCGACGGCGAAAGCGCCTTGGCCCAGCCATGGACATGCACGACGGAAGTTTGCCGCGGCACGCGGTCCAGCAATTGTCGCAGGGCCCCGGCCGCCGCACGGTTCCACAGGCCGCGCATTGCCGCGCCGGCCCGCGAGGGGTCGTTGAGAATGTCGGTCTGATCGAGGCAGACGATCTCGATGCCGTCCTTTGCAAGCGCCGGATCGAGCGGACCGCAGGCGGCAAACACGATCGGGCTATGGCCGGCGCGCCTCAGTCCATTGGCGCTGTCGAACGCCACCTTTGCCTGTCCGCCGGCGATGCTCGCGTGGTCAAGCACAATGACGATCGTCAGTGGCGTCGTCGCGACAGGCAGGGCGAAGTTCATAGTCTGACGAAGCCGTCAATTCGTTGCGGAATCGTAAACTGCGCCAAAATCCCTCCCGACTCCTTAAACCATGCGATAGATCGCCGCATGCTGCAGTCCAAACAGGCTTTGACGCGAGCCGCCTTGGCGTCGGACTCGCCCGGACATGCGGCAGCTCGGGAAAAACTTGCAATCTGTGGGCCACTTGGTGTACGAGCGCGGCAATCCATTCATTGCTAGCGGTTTTGAGGATTTGCCATGGCGCGCGTCACTGTTGAAGATTGCATCGACAAAATCGACAATCGGTTCGATCTCGTTTTGATGGCCAGCCATCGCGCGCGGATGATTTCGTCGGGCGCGCAGATCAATGTCGCACGCGACAACGACAAGAACCCCGTCGTCGCGCTGCGCGAAATTGCCGACGAGAAACTCGAGCCGGGCGATCTGTATGAAGACCTGATTCACTCCTTGCAGAAGCACGTCGAGGTCGACGAGCCCGAGGCCGAAGCCGCGCCGCCGATGGTCGCAAGCCCCGAGAATGGCCTGGAAGTCAATGCCGACGCGCAGTTCGATCGCATGACGGAAGAGGATTTGTTGCGCGGCCTCGAAGGCATGGCCCCGCCGCCCGAGCCCGAAGACGAAGGCGAATAAGCCGAACGCGATTTCTTCGATCGAATCATCAACCCGCCACGCTGACAAGCGCGGCGGGTTTTTCCTTGCCGGATGTCGTGCGCACAGCTTGTGCAACCGACAATTCCGCGTCGACCTGTCGCGACCATAGCGATCCCGGCTCTACGCTATCCACAAAGTTTAAGAAGCGATGAACGATTTCGCTAGGCCGCTCGCGGCGTTTTGCTATCTTCGGCCTAAGAGAATCATTCGCACTGAAGAGTTGGCGGCGAAGCAAGCGTTTGATCTCTGGTAAATGCGGTTGCGTTAGCTGTTGCGGCTTACGGATCGTTTGGGGCGGGCAGATCTGTTTCAATAGGGCGCGGGCGTAGAATCCGGCGCCGGATCAATGAGCGATCCGTTGACCAGTTCTTAGTTGGCTCCGGTGCGAGTGTTTTGGGGGGCCGACGCGTGGATGAGAATGAACTAAAGTCGCAACTTGAGGGCGAAACTCACGGCGAGCGTCCGGAAACGCTGATCGAGGTCGCCGGTCGCGTCAAATGGTTCGATGCCACCAAGGGCTACGGCTTCATCGTTCCCGATAGCGGCGAACCCGATGTTCTCTTGCACGTCACTGTGTTGCGCCGCGACGGATTTCAGACAATTCATGAAGGCGCGCGGGTTGTCGCGGAAGCCTCGCGCCGCGATCGCGGGCTGCAGGTCTTCCGCGTTCTGTCGGTCGAGATGGCCGAAGGCGTGCACCTGACTCAACTGCCGCCGGCGCGCACGCATGTGCAGGTCGCTGCGGTCGGCGGGTTCGAAATCGTCATCGTCAAATGGTTCAACCGCATCCGCGGCTTCGGCTTTCTCTCGCGCGGGGAGGGCACCGAGGATATTTTCGTCCACATGGAGACCCTGCGCCGCTTCGGCTTCATTGATGTCAAGCCCGGCGACAGCATGCTGGCGAGGTTCGGGCCTGGGCCGAAGGGATTGATGGCCGCCGAAGTACGACCGCTCGACGGATCGAAGCTCGCGTCGTCGCATTGAAAGACCCTTCTCCGCGTAGCGGGTGCGGACGAATGCTACACATTCGCCTGGAGGTGGCCGAAGGCCGGATGGCGTGTGGGACGGGTCAATGACGTTCGTGTGCAGAGCGCCGGCGCCAAAGCAAACCTTTCAGCATCCGTTCAGCGTCCCACACCCCATCCGTCTCGCTTCGCGAGCCACCTTCCCCGCTGCGCGGAGAAGGCGCACAATGGCGCCATGAAACACCTCGTCCTCTTCAGTTTCCTGTTTGTTGCAAGCCTTTGTGGGCTACGCGCCGCGCCTGCACAAAGCCTCGATCGTCTCGAGGTCATC
>JAYUFK010000078.1:0-6399 GCA_043739325.1 Methylocapsa sp.
GCACCATCACCGCTTATCTCGTCTTCCCCTCATGGGAAGCCCTCATGCAAACCCTCATCGACTCCAAACCGCCCCCCGAAATCGGAAAACAAATCACAGCGTGAAAATGGCGCGGGCGCGGGATTTAGAATTGCTGCTTTCAGACGCGTCGCCTCCGGCGATCGAAGACCCTTGACAGGCTCCAGGCTTTGGAAGTTTGCTCACCATGAGATCGACGGCGCGGCGAGTCGGGCGGACAGGAGCTTGGTGCGGGGTTCCGGCAAGGGAGACGATTGATCGCACCTTCAGCACTTTCGCGTAGCGCAATGGGACAGGTCCAGCCGGCGATCCGCGATCGGGGATTGTCCAGTATCATGTCCCCACAACGGATGTGCCCGTAACGCCAGTGACGCCGTAACAACCGTTGATGGCCCCTCGGCCCGCCGCGACCGCGCGGACGGACGCAGCGACCCGCAGCACGGCGCCGGGACTTGTCGCAGGCGCAATGCTGGGGCAGAATTTCGGTCGCGCGGGGGCTGATCTGGCGAATGTCGGCTAAACATTCGACCTTGAGCGGACATATTATGGCCGAACTCGCCGATCTCTTCCCCGGTTTCGCCGCGCGGCGAATCGAGACGGGAAGCATAAGCCTCTTTGCCCGCATTGGCGGGTCGGGGCCGCCGGTTGTCCTCGTGCACGGTTATCCCCAAACCCATGCAGAGTGGCGTCACATCGCGCTCGAGCTCGCCAAGCGCCACACCATCGTCGCGCTCGATCTGCGGGGCTATGGCGCCTCGGACGCGCCGGCGAGCGCCAATGGCGCGGCCTATACGAAGCGGATCATGGCGGCCGACGTCGTCACGGCGATGCGTGCGCTTGGCCATGACAGGTTTGCTTTTGTCGGGCATGATCGGGGCGCGCGCGTCGGCTATCGCCTGGCGCTCGATCATCGCGAGTGTCTCGCCAAACTTGCCGTGCTCGATATCGTGCCGACGCTGGAGATGTGGAAGGGCATGAATGCGGCGCGCGCGATCGCGGTCTATCACTGGAGTTTCCTGGCGCAGCCCGAGCCGCTGCCCGAAAAGCTCATCGAGCCGGCGTCGCGATTTTACCTCGATCATACGCTGGCGAGCTGGACGAAGAAGAAAAACCTCGACGCTTTCGACCCGCGCGCGCTCGATCATTATCGCGCCTTCTTCGCCGAGCCCGCCCGCATTCATGCCTGTTGCGAAGATTACCGCGCCGGGGCAACGTTCGATTGGGCCGACGACGAAGCCAATTTCGCGGCGCAACGAAAAATCACGACGCCGATGCTGGCGCTCTGGGGCGGCGCGGGAATGCCAGCGCAAGGCGAGAACCCGCTCGACGTCTGGCGCCGTTGGGCCGTGGACGTGAAGGGCCACGCCATCGATTGCGGGCATTTCCTGCCCGAGGAAGCGCCGGAGGAGACAGCGGCGGCGCTGGCGACGTTTCTGGCTTAGGAGCCCTTTCCACCTGTCCTGAACCGCCGTCAGGGGCGGTCTTGCGCCGACCATTCACGCTGCCTCGCAGCCTTCGCCGCGGTGCGCCACAACGAACTCATCGACCGCGGGCGCGGTGAGACGAAGCTGAGTGTTCGCCGCTGCGCGGATCGCCGTTTATCTTATTAGCGGCGTAGGGCGCGCATTTAGTTTGGTTAACACAATGAAACGTCGATCGATTCTTGTTCATGAATCTCACGACTGATTCGGTATCGGTCTGTCCACTATCCTCCGCGACATCCGAACCGTCCCAATCACTTCCGCAAGCTCAAAATATACGCGATCACATCATCCCTTTCGGACGGGGTCAGCATCAGGTTCGGCATGGTGGGGTGCGAAGTGCGCAGGAAAACGCCGAGCGACATGGCCGTTGTCGACGGCATGGCGGCGACCGCCGAAAAAGCTGGAGCGCGATGCGAGCCAGCCGAGTCATGACAGACCAGGCACGACGCTTCCGCCAGCCGCTGGCCCGCCGCGGGATCGCCAGCCTGTTGCGCCACACCGGGCGCGGAGGCGCCAAGGATGAGAGCGAAGCCATAACACAGGGAACGAGCTGACATTGGCGACGATCCTTCCTAGCGAAAGCGGGCGCCTCAGGCCTTCTTTCTCGACGGCGGTTTTTTACCTTTTCTCGCAGCGGTCTTCTTTGCCGCCGCCCGCTTGACCGCGGGTTTCTTTCTCGCAATCTTCGCGGCGGTTTTTCGTTCGGGCGCATTTTTCGCCCGCGCATGTTTGACGTGAATGCGCTCGACCTTGCGCGTTGGCGCGTGATCCTGCGCCCAGGCAAGCGCGGCCTCAAACCCGACGGGCTGCATGAAGACCACTTCATGATGCAGCATGCCAGTGTTCTCATCCTGCCAGAAATACGTCACCGAACTCTCGGGCTCGCCATCGACGTACGAAGTGTACAAAACAAGGCAGGGCGGCGACGGGAGAAACACGTCAAGATCGCCAATTCCGACGCTCGGCAATGACAGCAGCGTTGCCATGAAAATTCCCTCCTCTATTGATTACCATGCGCGGCCGCACGGCGCATGCCCAGACCCTATCTATCAACGAGATGCGTCCGCCGGGGTTGCGCAGGGTCAAGGACAGCGCAACATTCGTCGTCGACAGGCGATTGCAGCGCGCGATTTCGTCGCGCGGGACGAAGACAATGCCTGTTGCGCGCAGCACGTGCAGCATGATCGATCTCGCCGCGCGGCGCGCGATGTCCGCCCTCGTCGTCTGCCTTGCTTTCGCGCTGGCGCCGACAGCGCCGGCCCACGCGGATGCCGCGCTGATCGCGCGCGGCCGCGCCATCGCCAAGCACAATTGCGGCCGCTGCCATGCGATCGGCAGGGTCGGCGTCAGCGCCAATCCAAAGTCGCCGCCCTTCCGCAACCTCTCGGGCCGATACAAGCTGGAAAGCCTGGAGGAAGCGCTGGCCGAGGGCATCATGGTCGGCCACGAGGGGATGGAAATGCCGCACTTCCAGCTCAGCCCGGCGCAGATCGACGCGCTGCTGAGCTACATCGCGTCGGTGCAGGCGAAGTGACAGAGTCTGACGGAGACCAAATGTCCGCGCGCTTCTTCATCCACGTCGCCGCGCTCCCTACACCACCACCGTCCCATTCTCCTGCAGCACCGCACCTGCCAAATAAAGCGAGCCCGCGATGAGAATGCGCGGCGGTTTTTGCCATTCGCGGGCGGCGAGAAAACGCAAGGCGGCTTCGACGCTGGCGCAGGCGGCGGCGTTGAGGCCGACGCCGTGAGCAATTGTCGCGACTTCCTCGGCCGGGCGCCCGGAATGATCGCCAGCAATCGGCACCGCCAGCGTCTCCTGCGCGAGGCCCTTGAAGTGGCGCAGGAAACCGGCGGTGTCCTTGGTGCTCAGCGCGCCGCAGATCAGCGCCAGGGGGCGCGACGATTGCTCCTCCATGTCGGCCATCGCCTGCGCCAGCACGCGCCCGCCATCTTCATTGTGGCCGCCGTCAAGCCAGATTTCCGCGCGAGGCGGAGCAAGGGAAACAAGGCGCCCGGCGCGCAATCGCTGCAGGCGCGCCGGCCAGTCGGCGTCGAGCATCGCGCGCTCAAGAGCGTGCGCGCCAAAGCCCGGCTCGATCACGCGCAAGGCGGCGAGCGCGTTCGCGGCATTGGCGTGTTGATGGCGCCCCGGCAGGCGCGGCAGCGGCAAATCCAGCAGCCCGGCCGAATCCTCGAACACCAGACGGCCGTTTTCCTCGCGCATGAAATAATCGCGCCCGCTCAGGATCATCGGCGCGCCGCAACGTAGCGCCTCGCGCTCGATCACCTTCAGCGCTCCCTCCTGCTGTTCGCCAATGATCGCGGGCGCGCCGCGCTTGAGGATGCCAGCCTTTTCAAATGCGATCTTCTCGACGGTCGCGCCGAGAAATTCCGGATGGTCGAACGAAACCGGCGTAATGATCGTCGCGGCGGGATTGTCGATGACATTGGTCGCATCGAAACGTCCGCCGAGCCCGACTTCGAGCAGGAGATAGTCGGCGGGGATTTCGCTGAACAGCAGGAACGCCGCCGCGGTAGTGATCTCGAACACCGAAATCGACTGGCCCGCGTTGACGCTTTCGCAGCGATCAAGGGCGCCAAACAGCGTCTCGTCGTCGACGATATTGCCGGCCAAGCGGATGCGCTCGTTGAAGCGCACGAGATGCGGCGAGGTATAGACATGCACGCGCTTGCCCGCCGCCTCAAGCGCCGCGCGCATGAAGGCGATGGTCGAGCCTTTGCCGTTGGTTCCCGCGACATGCACGACGGCGGGCAAATGCTTCTGCGGCGCGCCCAGATCGGCGAGCAATCGCTCGATGCGCCCGAGCGAAAGATCGATCTTGCGCGGATGCAGCGGCGCAAACCGCGTCGTGATCGCGTCGTGCTGGCTCATCGGCGCGCGCCCCCATCCGGCCGCGGATTCCCTCCCCCCTGGTGGGGGAGGGTCAGGGAGGGGAAATTACTCGGCGCTGACCGATTCGGAACAACCACAAATCCCGCCCTTCACGCCGCTACAGGTGCGGGCGCGGCCTCGCCTGGCGCGTTGGTCAACAGCTTACACAATCGCGCCAACGTCGAGCGCATTTCGTTGCGCGGCACGACCATGTCGACCATGCCGTGGCTGCGCAAATATTCGGCGCGCTGAAAACCGTCGGGCAGGCGCTCGCGGATCGTCTGTTCGATGACGCGCGCGCCAGCAAAGCCGATGACCGCGCCGGGCTCCGCGACATGCACATCGCCGAGCATCGCGTAAGACGCGGTGACGCCGCCCGTCGTCGGATTTGTCAGCACGACGATATAGGGCAGCCGCGCCGCGCGCAGGCGTTGCACCGCAACGGTCGTGCGCGGCATCTGCATCAGCGAGAACATGCCTTCCTGCATGCGCGCGCCGCCCGAAGCGGTGAAGATGATGAATGGCGTGCGCTTCTCCACCGCCGCGCTCATGCCCGATATGATCGCTTCGCCCGCCGCCATGCCGAGCGTGCCGCCGTGGAAGGCGAAGTCCTGCACCGCGACCGTGACTTGAGCGCCCTCGATCGCGCCAGCGGCAAGCCTGATCGCGTCGCTCGCGCCGGTCTTGGCGCGGTTCTCCTTGATGCGGTCGGCATAGCGTTTGATGTCGCGGAATTTCAGCGGGTCGGAGGGAACCTCGGGCGTTGGCAATTCCTCATATTCGCCGCCGTCGAACAGCGCGGCGAGGCGCGCCCTGGCGCCGATCGCCATGTGATAGCCGGACCCCGGCACCACCATCAGATTGGCTTCAAGATCCTTGTGGAAGACCAGTTGGCCGCTCTCGGGGCATTTGACCCAGAGATTTTCGGGCGTCTCGCGCCGCAGGAACGAGCGGATTTTTGGCGGGACGACGTTGGAAATCCAGTTCATGGCCTCACCTTTCAGCCCTTCGCGACGGCGCGCACGCCGCGCGCAATATCGGCGACGAGGTCCGTCACCGCCTTGACCGATCCCGCCGTTGCCTTCCCCTCAACAAGGGAGCCGCGCAGCGCCTCGATCAGCGCCGAGCCGACGACGACGCCATCGGCGTTGGCGGCGATGCGAGTCGCGCTGCCCGCGTCGCGCACGCCAAAGCCGACCGCAACCGGGAGATGGGTATGCGCCTTGATTCGCGCAACTGCCGCCCCGACCTTGTCGGCGTCCGGCGCCGCCGCTCCGGTGATGCCAGCGATCGAAACATAGTAAACAAAGCCTGAAGTATTGGCGAGCACCGCCGGCAGCCGCTTGTCGTCCGTCGTTGGCGTCGCAAGACGGATAAAGGCGAGGCCAGCCTTCATCGCGGGCAGGCAAAGCTCCTCGTCTTCCTCCGGCGGCAGGTCGACGACGATCAGCCCATCGACCCCCGCCGCCTTGGCGTCGCGCAAGAAGGCATCGACGCCATAGACGTAGATCGGGTTGTAATAGCCCATCAGAATCACAGGCGTCGTGGCATTGTTGCGGCGGAACGCGCCGATCATCGCCAGCGTCTTGTGCATGTTCTGGCCGCCATGCAGCGCGCGCAGGGCCGAAGCCTGGATCGCCGGCCCGTCCGCCATCGGATCGGTGAAGGGCATGCCGAGTTCGATGATATCGGCGCCGGCGGCCGGCAGCGCCTCAAGCAGCGCCTGCGAAGTCGCCAGATCGGGATCGCCGGCCGTGATGAAGGTCACGAGGGCGGCGCGATTCTGGGCTTTGAGGGAGGCGAAACACTGATCGAGGCGGGATGTCATGGCCGGGTGGTTAGCATGGGGAGGCAGGAAGGGGAACGGGGGAACCCCTTCTCCCCTCGCGGGAGAAGGTGTCCGCCTGTCCAGACCGATTAGATTGGTAACACGCTAGACCGGGATGATGGGTGACAGTTTTCTGTCGGCGGGAGGACTGCCGATGCCTTGGGATGAAAGCT
>JAYUFK010000079.1:0-6386 GCA_043739325.1 Methylocapsa sp.
CCTCTTCATTGTCGCTAAAGTCGACAGCGCGAAAAACAAACCGATTCCAGATATTGCGAGGCCGGAGTCTCTGTAGCAGTCGACGCATCTGCACATCCAATGGTTCGAGAGACGGCGCGCGCGGCCACGCCTATTTCCTCTGTCTTATTCAAAAGCCCGCGCAAACACAGGCGAAACCAGCCGCGACCCGAAATTGGATAAATGATTGTCATCTGAGTATAGAGAATTGATTCCAGATCTAATCTCGCAACGGAGCGAGTGACATAATAATGTTTGCGGAGATATGATCTTTATTGGATATTTGATCGATAGCGTATCCAACGACATCAGAACAAATTTTTCTCGATTGTAAAATTCTTCTAGAGTCGGCCTAATATCGACGTACCGGCCAATATTAAGATCGTTGTTATATATCGATCTTGGCACATTGTAGCCAATTTCTGGCACTGGGCCAACTATCCAAACACTCCGTCCCGATTCATTAAGAATACGAATCGATTGCTCCAGTCCACTAAGGAATTCAGCTCTGTTGTCATGCGCGGTTGCAGGCGAAATGTTTGATGAAATTAACCTCACGAACGATGGACTTCGGCCCTCTCGCTTATAACGCGTTCCCTCCGCCCATATGCCCCATCGGCCCGCTAACAACACAGTCCGAATTGTTGGTTTGGATATTATAAAGTCCACAATCGACTTGTTGATCGCACCGCAGCCGCGTATGTCCGAGCGGTCGATATCCAGCAGCGGCGCGCAGCCGTCTGCTCCGGCGAAGATTCCGCTCTGGTGACTCTGGACCGCCGCCGCATCCACGGCTGCGCGCAGGGCCTCGGCCTGAGAATCGCCCCACAGCGCGAATGTTGGATCGCCGGATGTGACGATTCCCAATTTGCAGAGCTCCCCGCGGACCGTCTGGTCGACAGTCTTGCTGAGACAAACCGCGCGATCGGGATTGAAATCATCGGCTCCCGCCAGAATACTCAGTTGATCCGGCGAAAATCGGTTTGGCGCCCCTCCGGCATGAATGATTGCGAGCCCAAACCCGATGGCAGCGCACGTCGAAAGTAACGCTGCGGCGAATATCGGCCTGGTTCCGCTCGAAAGTTCGCGTCTTCGGCGAAATGGCCGCTCGATGAAGCGCCATGAGAGAATTGAACATGCGAAAGATACAAAAAGAACCGCGCCAGTTTCAAAAGGCTTCAATTCCTCGATACTCAGATGGTTTGCAAAAGCAAAAAGACAAAAATGCCAAAGATATAGAGAGTACGAAATCTTGCCGATGAATACGAACGGGGGCTTTGACAATATGGACTTAACAATGCTCCCACCGTTCGTACCGCTCCAAATAACAAACAGGGCGCCAAAGGTTGGCAAAGGCGCGGCCGCCCCCGGAAACGCAGTGCTTTTTGTGTATATGAACACCGAAATGGCGATCAAGGTTACGCCGGTCAATGCCACGCCATTTCGAACGTTTTTGCCGCGCAACTCAGGAAAAGCGCCCATCGCCAACAAGCTGCCGAGCATCAGCTCCCAGGCTCGCGCGGGACTTAAATAGAAAGCGGCGGTAGGATACGATTTGACCGCCCAAAGACTCATCAGAAAAGACGCGACGGCAATTGAGCTTGTTACCAGTATCGTGCTTTTGCCGAATAACCTCCGAGCAAGAATCAGATATAAGGGAAAGGATGCGTAGAACTGTTCTTCGACCGACAAGGACCAGGTATGAAGAAGCGGCCTTTCGGACGTCGGAGCATCGAAGTATCCAGATTGTCTCCAAAAAAGAATATTGGAAACAAAAAGGGTCGCGGCGACAACGCTTTGGCCAAACGACTTGTAATCGTTCGGCGCCAGCACATACCAACCAACGATTGCGCAAAAACCGATGACCGAAAATAATGCCGGAAATATTCGCCTGATACGTCTTTCATAAAAATATATTAAAGAAAAACGATCTTCGGACAATTCCGAATCAATAAGAGAGGTAATCAAATATCCCGATATGACAAAGAAAATATCGACTCCAACGAATCCCCCGGAAAATATCGTAACGCCCGCGTGATAAAAGACGACGGGTATAATTGCGACGGATCGAAGCCCGTCTATATCCGCACGGTATGACAATGAGATCCCTCAAGTTCGTGAATTTCGGTCGCTGTGAGGTAGAGAAAAGGACGAACTAAGACAATCTAAAATACCGGACCGAAATGGCCAAGTATCGGCGCCCGGTCTGGTTAACTTCGTCGCCCAAACCTTAAACATTGCTCAATCCCGACGGCGCCAGGCCGGGCGACGGGACCAAGCGCCTCGCAGAATTGCGTCTATCGTCTTGGCGGCTCCGATTCTTTCGGCGAAAACGCGCTGCACGACAAAGCGTTCGTCGTCAATCAGGCCCCCGGAGTCGAAAAACAGGCCGATGAAGTGGTGAACCCGGCGAAGTTCCGCCAGCCACTTACGGTCTATCCCTGCGCCGGAATAGGGAAATGCGAATGGCACGGATTTCTGGTCAGTCAGATCGCGAACGATGCGGCAAGACTCGACGATTTCCCGCTCAGCATCGGTCTGCGATAAGCCCTGAAGTTTGCGATGACTACAGCTATGCGCGCCAATGACAAAGCCGTCCGCTTGCAGTTGACGGATCTGTTGCGTCGTGAGGTAGGGCTGAACCTGGCTTTGATACCCTTGCAAATCGACATTCAGGCGCGTGCACAATCTGTCCACTAAAGGCTCTTCGGCTTGCGCGATGGTCAGCAGCCAGTGCAGCAGCGGTCGGAGTCGAGGATCGATATGGCGACCGAAGTTTGCGATGTCCAAGGGAAGATTTGCCGGACCAAACAGAGATCGCTCTGGCGGCGATGGAAAGCGTGCGTCCAGGGCCAAATCACGAACGATCGCATCGACGTTCTCTACGGGCAATCGGAGTATCGCTTCAATGCAGAGCGAAGCCTTGCTCTCACGGAAAACAACAGCATTGTCGATAAGATCGGTAATGACGAAAAATACGCAACTCGCGCCATGGCGAAGCAGGATCGGCGCGGCGACATTGGCGCATTCGGCAAAACCGTCGTCGAACGTCAGCATCACGGGGTTGTCGCGAACAACCTTTGGACAACTGCGTCGTCGCACAAGTTGTTCATATGAAACGAAACCAAAGTTTTTTTGGAGGTAGATGAGATCGGCCTCGAAGTCAGCCGAACTGAGTTCAGGATAATGCTTGAGATGCGGTAGGGGCGTATCAGAGACCATGTGATAGCAGAGCCCAACGGCGGTTTTTGGGAAGAGCTCGCGCCACACTTGCGTCGGCGCCCAACGAAGGACTTGGCCAACGCCCGCTCTGAGGGACGATGCAAGGGCTGACTTCAGATGGTCAGACGAGGCCAGCGAAAAATTCAAAATATGAACTCTTCGGCTTCGCCGTCCGCCACATTGCGCATGTTGAGCCGGAGTTTGGATGGCTTGCCCGGTGCGCCAGCAAGCCCCAGGATCATTTGTTGAATTGCGGGTTCACTCAGGCTTTCGCTTGGCGCCAAAACGAGCCTCTCGGGATAGCGCGCCGCGCGCTGCTCCAATTGGCTATTGTAGTCCTGTACGTAGCGAGCGATCATTTCGTATTTTGCGCGATCAGGTTCCTTTTCCGCATAGTCGGGCACGGGATAAGTCGGGTAAGCGCGGTCCCAGGCGGTCGCCGACCAAATGCCGTTGCCATGCGGCGCCCAATGATTGAGGGTGCCGCGCCCGCTGCCCTTAACGTTCATAAAGGACCTGGTGCATGCGTCGACGTCGCGAAAGAGTCCCACGACACGGCTCTCGGGGAAATGTTCGAAGAAAACGTCAAGAGTGTTGAGCCACCAGTGCGATACGTCCGCGACCAAAGAAAAGTAATCAGCCAATATTCTGAAACGGCGTATATGGAATTGTATTTGAGCCTGATTTGGCGTCCAGTCGATTATTGGCGGGTTCTCGTGCGTGCAGCAGCTGCCATCCACGGTTCCGAGTAGCGCGGCGAGCGATGTTGACCCAGACCTGCCGCTGCCTATCCCGAGCATTACTTTACCCGGCGCCGCTCGCTTTGGTTTGGTTTGCAGCAGCACATCCATGTTTCGGAAATATTCAGAGGAAAGTCGTTCGGTCGGAAACGCGTTTTCGATGATCCTCAGAATAAGCCGGCTTCGGCCGACTGTCCCCAAGGGATGCTCCTTCTGACGCACCTCGAACCGCCGTTCCGCCGCCTTGTTGCTCGCGACGCTGTCGGAAGGATCAAAGCCAAGCTGTTTCGATCCGGGCCACAGACGCCCAAGGACTCTGCGCCGCAGGGCAAGGATTGACGCGGGAATACGACTCACAGGGCAAGCTGCGATTCGAACTCGTCCAACGTGAACTGGTCATCGCGCGGGGAGCGTGTATTGCTCGCCATCCTTTCCATCATCACGTCAATTCCAGTCGAAAAAAGAGGTCTTAGGGCGCAGTTTGAGGCT
This sequence comes from Methylocapsa sp., assembly GCA_043739325.1. Classification (GTDB taxonomy): domain Bacteria; phylum Pseudomonadota; class Alphaproteobacteria; order Rhizobiales; family Beijerinckiaceae; genus Roseiarcus. The sequence goes on from JAYUFK010000079.1 coordinate 4,470, forward strand.
TTGCAGAGCTTTGCGAGCATAAGTCTTTGGCATTCGGCCCAATTTTGCTACGGCTTCCGCTTTCTCATATCCAATGCCGCGCGAAGCGAATGAAACGTACCTAGGGTAGGTCGGCGCGATGTTCGGATTGAGCTTTCGCGCGAGCTTCAGAAATTCAGCGAAGGCCTGTCGGTCGTGGTAATAGAGCAGCCTCGCCCACAACGTGCAGTCATCGAGCAGATGCTTACGGTCCGCCGGGGGTAGTTTGATCTCATCAAACAATCGATGCCCCGTCTCCTTCAAGACCTGTTCGATCCAGGCCAAGGCGACGTCCACCGATCGGTAGCGCGCGCCATCGCCGCCGAGGTAGGCTTTGTCGCGATGCAAACGCCATATGTAGAGTGGGTCGTCGGAATGCACCGGTTCAAGGCGGCCGGCCTTAGCGATGCGAACGTTGATTTCCTCACATTCCCAAAACCTCAGCGATTCATCAAAGCCGCCGATCGATTCGAGTACTTTGCGGCGCGCCAGTCCCGCTGAATGCAAGGGACGACATGCCGCGGCCAGGCACATGATCGGCTCCTTTCTCACCATGTCGGGTTTGACGAGAGGGCCTTCCCAAGTTATCCGCCCCTCGTCGAGATAGCATCTACGCCAGGGCGAATAGACCGCCGCCACATCTGACGGCGCGCTCGCGCAGTAAGCCATCTGGCGCTCAAACTTATTCGGGGCGATCAAGTCGTCGCTGTCGAGAAATTGCACCCACGAGCCGTTCGCCGCCTTCAAGCCAATATTTCTTGCCGCGCTTGGGCCCTTGTTGCTGCCAAGTTCAAGAATTTGAAAGCCATTCTTGAAACTTTTACGAAGTATTTCGCGCACCACCGATACTGTATCGTCTTGTGAGCCATCGTCGACGACAATAAGTTCAAACTGCGAATAAGTTTGGCCGATAAGATTGTCGATGGTCTCGACGATCCATTTCGCGGCGTTATAGGTGGGAATAACGACACTTACGAGTTCCACGCGCCGCCCCATTTTAGATCGAGTTGAGAATCGCCAGCATCTTGCGCGCCGCACGGTCCTGTACCGTACAAGATATCCGACAACGACCAACCTGCCGACCCACAGCGTTGGCGGACGTACGCCGACAATGCCCGAGAGTACCGTTCCGAACAAACAATAATAAGCTGTTAGCGCGCGACGTGCGGATAGGTTGGCCTAGCTATCTCTGCTCCGTCGCTTGTCCCGACAGGCGCTACGTACGCCGGCTTGCCAGCCCACGTAGCGGCGCGCGCGATTGAACCTCGCGCCGCGTTCCAGCGACGCGGTCGCGACAAGCACCGCTCGGGGGATCTGGCGTCATCGGCCGCGATTTATTGCGCACACGCTGTCGCTAAGGATAGCGGCCGGCTTCAGGCGGAAGCCCCTTGATAGCGTCTCATACGAAATCCGCTTGAACGTTTCGTCTGGTCGAATCCACGCTCGAAACGATAGAGGGCTGACCGCAAGACGCGGATCGCGTGCGAATTGAACGAACCTGCTCCTTTGGAGCAGCAGGAAAAGGACTGAGCCGAAGTCGCCTGTCTGAGAGGATGTGATCGTCACATCGACCCCTCTCATGACAGGAGACCCCGATGGCTACAACGAGCCCGCTTCGCCAGCGCATGATCGAAGACATGACGATCCGCAATCTCTCGCGGGCGACACAACAATCCTATATCTACGCGGTCAGAAAGTTCAGCCGGCATTTTAAGTCATCGCCGGATCGTCTCGGCATGGAGGAGGTCCGCGCGTATCAGCTGCATCTGATCGCCAAGAAGCGATCGTGGTCGCACATCAACCAGGCCGCTTGCGCGCTCCGGTTCTTTTACGGCGTCACGCTCGGGCAGAAGGAAGCAATCGAGCGGATCGTCAACGGTCGCGAGCCCGAAAAACTTC
>JAYUFK010000080.1:0-2275 GCA_043739325.1 Methylocapsa sp.
GCGCCGGCGCGAGCCGGGTTTTGCGGGACTGGCCGCCATCATCGTCTCGCAGCAGGTGTCGGTGGCGAGCGCCAGGGCGATCTTCGGCCGGCTCGAAGGCCGATTGCAGCCGCTGAGCGCGGACATTGTGCTGACGGCGGGCGAGGAGGTTTTGCGCGGCTGCGGGCTATCGGGTCCGAAAATCCGCGCCGTGACGGCGGCGGCGACCGCGATCTCCGACGGGCTCGATCTTTCACGCCTCGCCGAACTGCCGGCGCCGGAAGCCCATCGCGCGCTCGTGGCGGTGAAGGGCATCGGGCCATGGACCGCCGACATTTTTCTGCTGTTCTGCCTCGGCCATCCCGACGCTTTCCCCGCCGGCGATCTCGCGCTTCAGGAGGCGGCGAAGCTGGCGCTCGATCTGGCGAGCCGCCCCGATGCGCGTGCGCTTGAGGCGCTGGCGGAGCGGTGGCGGCCTTGGCGCGGCGTCGCGGCGCGGATGTTGTGGGCCTATTACGGCGCGGTGAAATCGCGGGCGGGCGTCATCGATCTCGACTTGGCGCGAGGGGAGCAGACGGGCTAGACGAACGCTTAGACCAAGGGAAACCGCCATGACCGCCAAAATCACCGGACCGCGCCTGGAGGCCAAGAGCGGCCAGACCAAACAGCTCGTCGTGTTCCTGCACGGCTATGGCGCTGACGGAAACGATTTGATCGAACTCGGCCAGCACTGGCGCAACCTGCTGCCCGACGTCGCCTTCGTCTCGCCGCACGCGCACGAGCGCTGCGCCGGCGCGCCGACCGGCCGGCAATGGTTTGCGCTCAGCGCCGCGCGCGGCGTGGACGACGCGCGCTCGGCGCAGGATCGGTGGAAAGGCGCGGAGGCCGCGCGGCCGGTGATCGACGCCTTTATCGACGAGGAGCTGACGCGGCTCGGCCTCGACGAGAGCCGGCTGGCTTTGTGCGGCTTCAGCCAGGGCGCGATGATGGCCCTGCATGTGGGCTTGCGCCGTCCGCGCGCTCCGGCGGCGATCGTCGGCTTTTCCGGCCTGCTGGTCGGGCCAGAGAAATTGGCGCAGGCGACCGCGCGCGACGCCAGGGGCGCGCCGCCGCCGATCCTGCTGATCCACGGCGATCAGGATCCGATGATCCCGGTCGATGCGATGTTCGTCGCCGCTGACCAGCTCGGCGCCGCCGATCTGCCGACGCAATGGCATATGTCGGTGGGCATCGGCCACGGCATCGACAATGCAGGTCTGCGCCACGCCGGGCTGTTTCTGGCCAAGGCGTTCGGGGTTGCGCCGCCAAGGCGGTGAGGCGCGGCGAAACCGGAACACACGAATGTGCGCGCCTCTTGCGGACGCTCTCCCCGCCTCACGCCCCTCGACGCCCAAGTTCCCCCGTCGGCAAATATCATGTAGCTTCTATCTTCTCTTGCACGACCGCATCAATCAGATCAGTCCACTACGCCGCTGGCGCCTCTCTCGCGCCGATGAAGTTGGCCACGATGGCGAGGCTATTTCGTTCGTCAACCATGCTATGAAAAGCAGTCCCTCCTAGAATGTCCATGGTCTTGAGTTCATACATTGCGTTTCGCCCGGCCTTAGAAACAAGGGCGGCGCCGAAGTTATCGGCGGACCCTCTGCGTGCGCTGATCGCTAGCACAGCGACGTTCTCCCAAGCGCGGAAGCTCTCGCACAATTGCTGGAACTGGCTCTCTCTCATGTTACGCGTAACGCTGATCAACAGCAAACTTCGACCGCTATGGAGCGCGTTTCGGAATCGCTCGACGCATCTGACATAGTATTCAAAGACGTCATCTTTACTAATATCGTAATGATTGAACATGAACTTGACTCCAAATTTTTCCTTGTAGTAGGAATGGTCGCAAAAATTGACCGTTGGGTCGAGCTTTTCCCCTTCAGGAACTATGACGTGTAGCTTGCGATCCAGGAATGTGGAAAAATCGTCAGCAATAGATTCTGAAACGATCTCAGGAGATAATAGATTCTGAAACGATCTCAGGAGATGAAAAAATCCAGTCGAATGGACCGGACCACTCTTTGGCGCCGTATTTTTTTAGGAGCGCGCTGGTGATACAGTGTGAACCGATCGAAATCGCATCGCCGTAGGTTCCTAGGCTGATCGCGGGTAGCCGTTCCGCGCTTCGGATCCGGTGAGCCTCCGGGGAAGCGGCGAACAGGCCGAGCAGCTTGGCCGCGTCTTGCAGCGTCGGCGCGGTGCCTAGCGAATGAACATGATGGACGATCCCTCCGGGATCGCCCTCACGCTGGAG
>JAYUFK010000081.1:0-17275 GCA_043739325.1 Methylocapsa sp.
TCGAAGGAAGAGACATCACCGGTGTCGCCCCGGCCGACCGCAACATCTCGATGGTGTTTCAGTCGTATGCGCTCTATCCGAACATGACGGTCGCCAAGAACATCGAGTTCCCATTGCAGATGCGCAAGGTGGACAAGGGGCTGCGAAAGGAGCGTGTCGAGCAAGTGTCCAAGCTCTTGCAGATCGAGCACCTGCTCCAGCGCAAGCCACGGCAACTGTCGGGTGGCCAGCGCCAGCGCGTCGCGATCGGCCGCGCCATTGTGCGCGAACCCAAGGCGTTTCTGTTCGACGAGCCGCTGTCCAACCTCGACGCCGCGCTGCGCGTGCAGATGCGCCTTGAGATCGGCGATCTGCATCAGAGCCTCAAGACGACGATGATCTATGTCACCCACGATCAGGTCGAGGCGATGACGATGGCCGACAAGATCGTCGTGCTCAACAAAGGCGCGGTGGCGCAGATCGGCACGCCGCTCGAACTCTATAACAAGCCCAACGGCCTGTTCGTCGCGAGCTTCATCGGTTCGCCGACGATGAACCTCGTCACCGGTCCGTCGGCGGCAAAACGCGGCGCGGCGACGCTGGGCATCCGCCCCGAGCATGTCGATCTCTCGACGACCTCTGGCGAATGGCCGTGCAAGGTGCGCCTCGCCGAGCACCTTGGCTCCGACACGTTCGTCTATGCCGAAGCCGACGCGATCGGCCCGATGACGGTGCGGCTCGAAGGCGAGGCGAATTGCCAGCCGGGGCAAAGGATCTTCCTGACGCCGCAGGAAGCGCGGTTGCACCGTTTCGACCAGACCGGCAACCGGATCAACTAACCGGCGGTTTGCGTCACGCAGTCCCGCGCGTTTTCAGTTCCAACATGGAGCCGACTGGCGATGTATCTGTCCCGCTACGATCTCAAGGGTCAAACGGCGGTCGTCACGGGCGGCGCGCAGGCCATCGGTCTTGCCTGCGTCGAGGCGTTGTGCGAGGCGGGCGCGTTTGTCGTCATCGCCGACCGCAATCTTGGCGTCGCCAATGAAGCGATGGCGGCCATGACGACCATGGGTTATGGCGTCAGCGTCATCGAAATGGACGTGACAAATTCCGCGCAGGTTGAAGCCGGCGCGACGGAAGTCATGCGCGCGCGCGGCCGCGTCGACATTCTCGTCTGCAACGCCGGCATCGCGCGCAGTGAAACGCCGGCTGAGGACGTCACGGACGAACATTGGCTCAACGTCATCGACGTCAATCTCAACGGCCTGTTCTGGTGCTGCCGTTCGTTCGGCAAGCCCATGCTGGAGGCGCGACGCGGCGCCATCGTCAACATCGGGTCGATGTCCGGCTTCATCGTCAACAAGCCGCAGCCGCAGTCCTACTACAACACCTCCAAGGCGGGCGTGCATCACCTGACCAAATGTCTGGCGGCGGAATGGGCGTCGCGCGGCGTGCGCGTCAACGCCGTCGCGCCGACCTATATCAGCACGCCGATGACCGCCGCCGCGCAGTCGAAGAAGCACATGTTCGACGTCTGGATGGACAGCACGCCAATGGCGCGCATGGGCGAGCCCGAAGAGATCGCCTCGGTCGTGCTGTTTCTCGCCTGCGCGGCTTCGAGCCTGTTGACCGGCTCGATCGTCGCCGCCGACGGCGGCTACACCTGCTGGTAGGGCTCGGGTTCGCTGACCGACATCGCATTGCCGCGCCAGACGAAATCGTCGCTCGCCCAAGCCTGAGCCCATAGCCACGGCAAGGCAATGTCGCGCGCGATCCAGGCCAGCGGCGACCACAAGCTGAGCCGCCAGCCCGCGACAAGCGCCAGAGCGGCTTCCGAGCCATACCAACCGAACGCGGCGAGCGATGCAGCCGCGACGCCGCTCATCCCCCATTCTGGCGCGGCGAAATACGCTGCGCCGATGGCGAGAACGCCGGTGGTGAGAATTTCCGGCGCGAAATGCAGCGGAAAGGTCGCCCGGCGCAGCCGCGCCCAACGCACCTGCCGGCCCCAGACATCGCGCCAGCGCCGAAGGCCCAAAGGCTGTGGGAACGGTCCGTTGACGAGGTGGGCGCTGAGCCCGGCCTTGTGAATCAATTTGGTCGCCGCCGCGTCCTCGGCGATCTCGGCGCCGAGCGCTTCGATGCCGCCGCCCGCCTCAAGCACGGAGCGCCGCCACAACATCGTCTTGCCCTGCGCGAAGCCAAGCCCGACCGCCTCGCCGGCATATTGCCAGCGCGCCTGGTAGGTATTGAGAAAAGCGCATTCGACTTCCGCCGCGAACGTCCGCGGCGCCGAGCCGATCGGCGGCGCGCAGACGATGCCGGAGTTCGCCTGCCACCGCGCCAGCAACCGTTGAATATAGTCGCGCGGCATCAGCACGTTCGAATCGGCGATGATGATCCAGCCATGCGCCGCCGCGTTCCAGCCTTTTACGACGTTATTCAGTTTCGGATTTGCCGACGGTCTGTCGTCGCCGATCAACAACCGCGCGGGAACCTGCGGATAGTCGGCGATGAAACGGCGCGCCAGCGGCGCGATCGGATCGCCCGCGTCGGCGAGGCAGAAGATGATTTCATAATTCGGGTAGTCGAGCGCGAAGATAGAAGCCAGCGTGTCGCGGGAGAAGGCATCGACGCCGCACAGCGGCTGCACAATGCTGACCGCCGGTCCGCCCTTGGGGGCCGGCCGGCAAGTCCTGGGCTTGATGCACCGCGCCGTCGCGATCAGCGAACTCAGCATCTGCACGCCGACCGCCGTAATGCTAAAGGCGGCGGCAAATTCAGCGATGGCCATGATGCTCCCGTGATTGCTGATGATTCGCGGCTTCATGTTGCAGCGCCCGCGCGACGCTTCTATGAAGGCGCATGTCAAACCCGCCCATCGTCCGGTTCGCGCCCTCGCCCACCGGTCTCATCCATATCGGCAACACCCGCACCGCCTTGCTCAACTGGCTCTACGCGATGCGCCATGGCGGACGCTTTATATTGCGCTTCGACGACACCGATACCGAGAGATCGCGGCTGGAATATGCCGACGCGATCGAGGTCGATCTCGCCTGGCTTGGAATTGTCCCGGACATCAAATGCCGCCAGTCCGAACGCATGACGACCTACGATGCGGCGGCGGCAAAACTGCGGGCCATGGGCCGACTGTACCCGGCCTACGAAACCTCCGATGAGTTGGACCGGCGGCGCAAACGCCAGCAGGCGCTTGGCCGCCCGCCCATCTATGATCGCGCCGCGCTGCGCCTGACCGGGGAGGAGCGCGCCGCTCTCGAGGCGCAGGGGCGCAAGCCGCATTGGCGCTTCCGGCTCGATAGTGCGACGGTTGGGTGGGAAGATTTGGTGCGCGGCCCCAGCCATATCGATTGCGCCTCGCTGTCCGATCCGGTGCTGGTGCGCGAGGATGGCACGTATCTCTATACGCTGCCGTCTGTCGTCGACGACATCGATCTGGGCGTCACGCATGTGCTGCGCGGCGAGGATCACGTCACCAACACGGCGGTGCAGATCCAGATTTTCGAGGCGCTCTCCGGCGCCGCGCCGATCTTCGGCCACCACAATCTGCTGACCAACGCCAGCGGCGAGGGGCTTTCGAAACGCACCGGCGCGCTGTCGATCGCCTCGCTGCGCGCCAGCGGCGTCGAATCGCTCGCGGTCGCGGCGCTTGCGGTTTTGGTCGGCTCCGCCGATTCGGTGCGCCCGGTCGCGGCGCTCAGCGAACTCGCCGACACGCTCGACCTCGCGCATTTGTCGCGCGGCGCGGCGCGTTTCGACGAAGCGGAACTGCGCGCCCTTTCGGCGCGCACGCTGCATGCGCTGCCGTTCGCCTCGGTCCGAGAACGCCTCGCCGATCTCGGCATTGAGGGGCCGCACGCCGAGGCATTCTGGACAGTCGTGCATGGCAATCTGCCGCAGCTCGATGACGCGAGCGCCTGGTGGGCGGTTGCTTACGGCGCGATCGCTCCAGTCGTCGAGGAGCCGGATTTTCTGCGGCAGGCGGCATCCTGCCTGCCGCCCGAGCCTTGGGACGCCGCGACCTGGGGCGCCTGGACGGGCGCGCTGAAAGCGCTAACCGGGCGCAAGGGGAAGGCGCTGTTTCACCCCTTGCGAATGGCTTTGACCGGACGCGATGCCGGGCCGGAACTGGCTGCGTTATTGCCGCTGGTCGGGCGCGCTAGAGCGTTGGATCGATTATCCGCACGCGCCGTTTGACCCCGTCGGGGCCAACGAATTCGCGGGTCTGACCCTTGTCGGTCGATAACAACGGACCCGCGCTAGCGTCCCCGGCGGCAATACCTGACGTTTCCCGACTGATGGTTCCCGCCTGAATTTCGAGCTGATCGGGCGCCGCCTGTTCGGCGAGCTTGGGTTTTTCCAGCGGAAGCTTGGCGTTTTTGGCTTTCGGATCGAGCCTGGGACGCGAAAGCTCCGCGGATTTTTCGGGCGTCACGATGATATCGTGGCGTTCGGTGCCGAGCCGCTGTTCGGCGTTCGCCAGGGCCTCGGCCCAGCTTTGGCCGCGCCTGCGGCAAGTGCACGTCGAATCGAATGTCTGGCGGTATTTCAGCGCGTTGGGAGAATCGATATAGCGGGCGCCGTCGATCGACACGGCCTGATCGATATCGGCCGAAATTGGGTAGGTGTAGAGGCTCACCTCGGCGTTGGGACAGAGCGCCTTGCACATGTCCTGAAGGCTGTCGAGCCGGCTGCCGCCAGCCGAATACGAGACCGGGAAGAAGCTGCCGTCGCAGGTGCGCACGCAGACGGCTTTCGAGCCGGCGCGCGCCTCGTTGGGATCGATATTCGGGCTTGGACTGTCAGGCGAAATCGGTTCAATGCTCATGTCGCTTGGCGGCGGCGGATTGCCGAAGATCGCATCGAAGATGTTTGGCTGGCGCGACGGCGCCGTGTTGACGCACTGGGCGTTGTAGCGCGCGATCAATTCGCCGCGCCCACCCGAACCGCCGCCCGCGCGCGCCTGCAGATCGTTGATGTTGGCCTGCATACGCCCGATCTGCGCGGTGAGTTCGCCGCATTGGGCCGGCGGCGAGCTGCCAAAGAACAGAAATTTGCGGTTTTCGCAGCCGATCTGACGGGCGTAGCCGACCGTGCGATCCAGTTCGCCGCGCTGCTTTTGCGCGGCCGCCTGGTAGCGTTCGCTCTGGTTGTTGCGCGTCGCGTCGGCGATCGCCTGTTGCAGGCGGGAGCATTCCGCGCTTTGCGCCTGCGTCTGCTTGCTGGCCAGCAACGCCGCGCCGAGCGCCAGGAAAGTGGCGGAGGCGATGACGGCTATACGCCAGCCGCCAAGATTGATGCGGCGCATCAGGGGCGAGACCGGCTCGCCGGATTTTTGCGTTTGCGCCATTCGTCTGGAATCGTCCGCTTGCCCAAAATTCTGACCGAAACGACGACCAACACGCCACCGCATCCGCCGCGCCGATTCAATCCCTTATCCATTGCGCGACAATCCGGCCTGAAAAAGGCGCCCGGCGTTATCTCCCCGTCCGGCGACGGTTTAGAGTAAATATCAGATCAAGGCCATAGCTGAAATTGCGTCTTTAAGTCCCTGCGCGCAGGATGATTCGACGCTCGACTCTGGCCCATTTGGACGCGATCGCGCATAGTTGAACGATGCAGGAAACTGAAACCCCCGGCGGCAACGCGCCGCCGCTATCGGTCACCGAGCTTTCGAGCGCCCTCAAGCGCACGATCGAGGACCGTTTCGGTTATGTCCGCGTGCGCGGCGAAATCTCGAATTATCGCGGTCCGCATTCGTCCGGCCACGTCTATTTCTCGCTGAAGGATCAGGGCGCGCGTATCGATGCGGTGATCTGGAAAGGCGTGTTTTCGCGCATGCGTGTGCGGCCTGAAGAAGGCCTCGAAGTCATCGCGACAGGCAAGATCACGACCTTTCCCGGCAAGTCGGCCTACCAGATTATCGTCGAGGCGATGGAGCCGGCCGGCGTCGGCGCGCTGATGGCGCTGCTGGAGGCGCGGCGCACGAAACTGGCGGCCGAAGGCCTGTTCGAGGCCGCGCGCAAGCAATTGTTGCCCTATCTGCCGCAGACCATCGGCGTCGTGACTTCGCCCACCGGCGCGGTCATCCGCGACATCCTGCATCGCCTCGCCGATCGCGCGCCGGTGCATGTGCTGGTCTGGCCGGTTCGCGTGCAGGGCGAAACCTCGGCCGCCGAAGTCGCGGCGGCGATTCGCGGCTTCAACGCGCTTCCGTCGGGCGACGCCATCCCGCGCCCGGACGTGCTGATTGTCGCGCGCGGCGGCGGCTCGCTCGAAGATTTGTGGAGCTTCAACGAAGAGATCGTGGTTCGCGCCGCCGCCGAAAGCCTGATCCCGCTGATTTCCGCGATCGGCCATGAAACCGACTGGACGCTGCTCGATCACGTCGCCGACGTCAGGGCGCCGACGCCTACCGCCGCAGCCGAACTCAGTGTGCCAGTGCGCAGCGAATTGCTGGCTTCGCTGGCGGCGTTGAGCGGGCGATTGAACGGCGCCGTGCGGCGACTTGGCGAACAGAAGCGGACACAGCTTCGCGCCGCATCGCGCGCGCTCGCTTCGGGGGAGGAGATTCTCGCCGGGCCGCGCCAGCGGCTCGACCGCGTCGAGGCGGCGTTGGCGAATGCGCTCAGCGCGGGTTTGCGCATCCGCGCCATTGGGCTGGAAAAATTGTCCGGCCGCTTCGACCGGCGCTCGCCTTTGGCGCTCGTCGCCGGCGCGCGGGCGCGGCTGGACGGGCTGAACCGGCGGCTTTGGTTGGGGCGCCTCGTCGTCGCCGCGAACGGTCGGCAGGCGCTGGAGCGGCGGACGGCTGATTTGCAGTCACTTGCGCGCCGAACTGTGCAGCAACGGGCGTCACGGCTCGCCCAGATCGCGCGGTCGCTGGCCGTGCGCTCGCCGCAGGCCCTGCTGGCCAATGCGATCGCCCGCCACAAGGCGGCGGGCCGAAGCCTGCAACGCGCTGGCGAAACCGATCGCCTGCGCCGTCAGGAGCGTTTCGCGCGGTTGGGAGGGCGCCTGCAAGCGGTGGCTGGCGCTTTGGCGCGTCAGCGCGCGCAATATCCGCAGCGCGTCGACCAAGCGCGGGAAAGATTGCGGCGCGCCTACGCGGGCGCTGTGGCGTCGCGTCGCGCGCGTCTGGGGAGCGTCGTGCAGCTATTGGACGCGCTGAGCTATCGCAAGGCGCTTGAGCGCGGTTTCGCGCTGGTTCGCGACGCCCAGGGAGCGCCCGTGCGGCGCGCCAGCGCGCTGGTGGCGGAGCAGCAAATTCGAGTTGAATTCGCCGACGGCGAAGTCGGCGCAATTGTGCGCGATGGCGCGGCGCCCGCGTCGGAGGGCGCGCGAGAGAAAGGCGCTCGCACGAAGCGCGCGGCATCGGGCGGAACCCAGGGATCGCTGTTCTAGATCGCCAGCGTCAGACGCCCTCGGCGGCCGGCGCCTGTTCCGTATCCGCCAGCGGGCTCAATCCGCCAACCAGCCACTGCCGCAAAAACGCGCGCGACCATTTGGCAACCGGCGCGTCGTGGCGATGCCAGCCGTCGAGGTGGCAATGGCGCGGCTGGGCGCCGGGAAGGGCGAGCCGCTCGTGCCCCTTCGTCGTCCAGCGGCACATCATTTGAAAAGTCACTTCGGGATGAAACTGCAGCGCCACCGCCTTGTCGCCGTAGCGATAGGCCTGGGCCGGAAAGTCCTCGCCGCCAGTCGCCAGGAGTTGCGCGCCGCGGGGCATTTCAAAGCCGTCGCTATGCCATTGATAGACATGGCGCGGAAACGGCGCGGCGCACAGTTCGTCGGCACAAGGCTCGGGCGTTATCGGAAAATAGCCAATTTCGCCGCGCCGGTCGGGATGGGTGAAAACTTTGGCGCCGAGCGTCCTGGCGAGCATTTGGGCGCCGAGGCAGATGCCGAGCAGCGGCTTGTTCTCGCGCAGCGGCGTCTCCAGCCAGCTGATTTCCCGATTGATCCAGTCGCATTCGTCGTTGGCGCACATCGGGCCGCCAAAAACGATGACGCCGTCATGATCGTCCAGCGTTTCCGGCAGGGGCTCATCATGACTGGGGCGGCGGATGTCCAACTGGGCGCCAAGGGCATGCAGATAGCAGCCGAGGCGACCCGGCGTCGAATGCGCCTGGTGCAGCACCGCAAGAACCTTGGGGCGCCGCTCGCGCTCCATCATATCAACCTCTTATCCCGTTCTCAGTATTGTTACGGTCTTGTCGCAAACGCGCTTCCGTTCCGCGACGAGACGTCATCGCGATTGTTCCGCCCGCATTGTTAATTTTGTCTGATTGTCCAGCAATATTCTGCAATTGCGGCGCTGTAGAGCCCCGTCTTGGCGGACAAACGCCGCATTTGGCGCAAAGCAAATAGGGCGCCATGCCTTCACACGCTCGTTTGCCGCGCGCCCCCGGCTTTGCCAGTTGACGAATCACCGCCGCCCAAGCCTTCTCGCTGTCGCAGCGACAGGAGCGCCCGCAGATGATCCCGACCGCCGCGCAAGCGCAATGGCGAACCGCGCCCGACGCGCTTTTTCTGATCTTCGCGACGATTTGCGGCCTTATTCTTCTCGCCTTGATTCCGCCGCTCGCCGGCGGCAACGAGACGTTCAATTTCCAGCGCGTCGCCGGAATCGCGGCGTTTCATCCGCTGATCGAACCGGCCGAGGTTCCCAAGGGCGTCACGCAACTGCTCGACGCCGCGCATGCGCAGTTCTCGCCGCAAACCACGATTCCCATGCACTATACCGGCGCGCAGTTCGCGACGCTGGCCGCGATTCCGCTCAATCGCGAGACGCTGACGACCCTGAAGCCGAACGCCATCGCGGTGCTCAATCCTGTTGCCTATATCCCCCAAGTTCTCGTCTATTGGGGCGGCGAAGCGATGGGACTGCGTCCCCTCGCGCTATTTTATCTCGGGCGGTTCGCCGGATTGAGTACGGGAATCGGCCTCACTTATCTCGCCATTCGTCGACTGCCGTACCGCCAATATGCGCTGGCCGCGATCGCCCTGCTGCCGACGATCATGTTTTCGCGCAGCACGCTTGACGCGGATCAAGTCACCAACGGGCTGGCGTTCCTGTTCGTCGCGAGCCTGTTTGCGGAAACAGCGAAATCGGAGCCGATCAGCGGGCGCGCGATTGCAGGATTGGCATTGCTCGCCTTCGTCGTGGCGCAGTGCAAGAGCGTCTACATGGTCTTGCTGTTTCTCGCATTCGCGCTGCCCGTCGCGCGCTTTGGCTCGAGGCGTCATTGGCTGCTGGCGTGTCTGGCGATTGTCGTTCCCGGCGTGCTCGCGACGCTGGCATGGATGGTTTCGGTCAAGCTGACCTATTTTGCCGGCATTCACTACAAGACCTGGGCCGGCGACGTCGCGCCCGACGATCAGCTCGCCGCCATGCTGCGCGATCCTCTGAACTATGGCCAGGTGGTCTTGCGAACGCTGTTCGGTTCGCCGCTGCTGCCCGACGCTTTGCGCGGGCTTATCGGCGTGTTCGGTCCGCCCGTCGCGCTGCCGCCGATCATTTATGGGGCGCTGCTGGCGCTGTTCGGCGGCGCTGTTGCGAGTGAAGGGGCGGAGGGGCGTCCTCGCGCTTCTGCGCTTCTGCGTGCATTGGCGGTCGTGGCCTTCCTCGCCGGCGCGGGGCTGACCTTGACGCTGCTCTATATCCAATGGACCGGCGTTGGCCGCCCGATCATCCAGGGCTTCCAGGGGCGCTACCTCTACCCGCTGCTGCCGGGATTGCTTGTCTCGCTGCCGGCCAAGCCGGTCGCGATATTCGGCCTGCAGCCCTCGAAATGGCTGGCGTTGCTCGGAACGCTCGCGACTGCAAGCACCTTGTGGCTGACCTACGCGACATACTGGGCGTGAAGTTAGCTCACGCATTCCTTGCTATCGGCGGCGGGCTTGTAGATCGGCTCGCCGATGCCGAAGAACGAACTCCAGTACGAATCCACCGCCTCGTTCGCCCTTATCGCCAGCGCGCGCTGGAATATGATGCAACGTAGCGCTTCATTGGTGCGATAGACAGCATCGAGCCGCTGGTAAGAATGCGTGACGAGCGCCTTGCGCGCCACGTCATCGAGCTTTGGCGGGGCGCCGCTCTGCGTGTCCAGGACTTTCTCGAGATCGTCCTTGGTCAGCGCGTTGCAATGATTGACCAGCTCCAGCGCAACGCGCGCCGAACTGGCGTCGATTCCCGACGAAGCGCCGGGACCGAAGGCGTAGCTGTCGCAGTTGAACGGCCAGACCGCTTTCAGCGGTTCGCGGTAGTCCACGCCGAACGGCGTATCGACGTAAAACGCGACGTCGCGCGCGACATTGGTGTAACGGATCGCCCAGTCGCGTTCGGCGACGGCGAATTCGTCGCGTGCGCCTTTCCATTCGTCGGCGGAAACGTCGTGTTCGACCACGCGCGTCATGCGATACGTCGCGTGCCAGCGGGAGTTGATGAGATCGGACGCGCCTTGATAGGCGGCGAGCGCGTTCTGCACGTCCTTGTCGATCTTGGCGACGCGGTTCTGCCAGGCCCAGCCGCGCTGCTGGATCCAGGTCGTCACGGTGCCGCCCAGCACGCCAGTGAGTATGAACCCGAGCAAGGCGATGATGACTTTCTCGCGGAACGAATCGGGGGTGGGCGCGGTGACGGCTTTTAGCGACATGCGGCGAATCTCGTTTCAAGGAGGGACGACCAATCAATCGGCGACTTAGGGCTATTTGAAGGCGTTTCTCCGCGACAGCATGACTCGTATTCGACGGCACCTAAAGGCGCTATTTTGCCGTGCCCGTCCGATAGACGTATAGATACGATCAGGTCAAACCGCATTTATCCCTAGGCGTGCAAACGCAGGATTTCGTTTTCAGGAGCATCCAGATGGTCGGCAGGCTGAAATGACGCTCGATCCCGTCATCCTCTCGCGACTTCAGTTCGCGTGGCTGATCGGCTGGCACATTCTGCTGCCCGCTTTCACTGTCGGGATCGCATCGTACATCGCGTTCGTCGAGGGTCTATATTTCGTCACCGGGCGCGACATTTACTTTCGCATCTCCGCCTTCTGGACAAAGATCTTTTCCGTTTCTTTCGGCATGGGCGTCGTCTCCGGCATCATCATGCCCTTCCAGTTCGGCACCAACTGGAGCCGCTTTTCCGATGCGACGGCCAACATCATTTCGCCAATGCTGGCCTATGAGGGTCTGACGGCGTTCTTCCTCGAATCGACTTTTCTCGGCGTCCTGTTGTTCGGGCGCAAACTCGTGCCGCGCTGGGTGCATTTCTTCGCGGCGCTGATGGTGGCGTTCGGCACTTTGATGTCGTCGTTCTGGATTCTGGCGACCAACAGCTGGATGCAGACGCCAGCCGGTTACGAACTCATCGACGGACGATTCTATCCGCGCGACTGGTTCGAGATCATTTTTAATCCGTCCTTCCCCTATCGATTGCTGCACACCGTCGTTGGCTTCTATGTCACCACAGGCTTTGTGGTGATCGCCGTCGCCGCCTATTTGATCCGATCGCAACGCTCGCCCGCGGCAGGCCGCGTGATGCTGTCGACAACGCTGTGGGTGCTGCTGGCGCTCGTGCCGTTGCAGATTGTGTTGGGCGACTTTCATGGCTTGAACACGCTGGGCTATCAGCCGACTAAACTCGCCGCGATCGAAGCGCGCTGGGAAACCGGGCAGCGCGTGCCCCTGACGCTTTTCGCCATCCCGGAGCAAGCTCGGGAAGTTAATGATTACAGCATCGATGTGCCGGTGCTGGGGAGCCTGATTCTCACGCATGAGCTGAACGGAACTGTTCGCGGCTTGAAGGATGTTCCAGCCGATCAGCGCCCGCCCGTCGCAATTGTGTTCTTCGCCTTCCGGATCATGGTCGGCATCGGCTTTATCATGCTCGCGATCGTCGTTGCCGGGGCGTGGCTGCGCTGGCGCGGCTCGCTCGATGAAAATCCCCTGTTCCTTAAAACTTGCCAATACGCCGCGCCGCTCGGATTCATCGCGGTGCTGGCCGGGTGGACGGTGACGGAAACCGGGCGCCAGCCCTGGGTGGTCTATGGATTGATGCGCACCGCCGATTCCGTTGCGCCGTCGCTGACGGGTTCCGACGTTTTGCTCACGCTCTCCGGCTATGTCCTCGCCTACCTCATCATGTTCCCGGCCGGGATCCTGTTGATGGCGCGCATCATTAAGCGCGGCGTGGCGGCGCCTGATGACCACGACGACCGCGTCGAAAGCGGCCGCGCGCAATCACCGATTCTGGCGGCCGCCGCGGGCTCAACGGAGGCCGCGCCATGACTGCGATGACGCTCGATCTCGTGCCGATCTGGACGCTGATTCTGGGTCTGGGCGTCTTGTTGTATGTCGTACTCGACGGCTTCGATCTGGGCGTCGGTATACTGTTCGGCCTGGCGCCCGACACCGCTACGCGCAACCTCATCATGAACTCGATCGCGCCGATCTGGGATGGCAACGAGACCTGGTTGATCCTTGGCAGCGTCGGGCTATTCGCGGCGTTCCCGCTGGCCTTCGCCATCATCATTCCCGCGGTTTATTTCCCTATTGCAGCGATGCTGATGGCGCTGGTGTTTCGCGGCGTGGCGTTCGAATTTCGCTATCGCGACGCCGAGCACAAAACGTTCTGGGACCACGGATTCTCTTACGGCTCCATCGTCGCGACTTTCATGCAGGGCATCGTGCTTGGCGCCTTCATCCAGGGCTTCCAGGTCGAGGGACGCCATTTCAGCGGATCGAGCTGGGATTGCTTCACGCCGTTCACGTTGCTGACGGGTCTGGCGCTGATCTGCGGCTATGGCTTGTTGGGCGCTGGGTGGTTGGTGATGAAGACCAATGGCGTGCTGCAAGCGACGATGCGGCGCTACGGCTTGATCTGCCTTGCCGGCACATGCCTCGCGCTTGCGGCAGTCAGTATATGGACGCCGTTGGCGAACGCCGACATCGCGGCGCGCTGGTTCGCCTGGCCCAATATCGCGTTGCTCGCGCCGGTCCCGGCAATCGCCGGCCTCTTCGCTTTGTGGGCGGGGCGGGCGCTCGCGAGCGACGGAGAGACCGCGCCGTTCTTCGCCTCGATCGGCTTGTTCGTCATGTCCTATATCGGCATCGCCATCAGCCTTTGGCCGATGATCGTGCCACACCGCTACTCGCTGTGGGAAGCGGCGTCGACGCCCAATACGCAGGCGTTCCTGCTGATCGGAACCTTGACGCTTCTGCCGGTCATTCTCGTCTACACGGGCTGGTCGTACTGGGTGTTTCGCGGCAAGGTGCGGGGCGATATCGGCTATCACTAGGCGCGTATTCTTGCGTCCATGAGGCGGCTAAACCTTTTCCTTCACCGCTTTCGTTGCGGCCAGCGCGACTTCGCCGTCGCGGATCATCAGGAACTTACCCGACCAGTTGCCGGGAATCGTCCACGTACCCTCGATTTCGGTTCCCTCCGCATTGACCGCGCCTTCGTAGGCAACACTGTCATAGGCGCGAAGCGTTGCGTTGTAGAGCTTGAGGAACCGCACAGCGGAACCGGTACGTCGCCCTTGCACAGTGGCGGTGAGCGTGCGGCCGAGCAATTCGCGCCGCGTCGCAACTTCCTCGGTCGACCCGGTGAGCCACGACCCGTCCTCGACGAGATTGGCTGAAAAAGGCACGGGGGCGCGGTTTGTCGGGTAGCTGTAAAGCCCGCGCCAGAAACCGGTCAGGTTGAATTCGCCGCCTGAAATTTTCATGCCGAACCGCTTGCGTCGTCAGGGTAAGGGGGCTCGCTCGACGACGATTTCTACGCGCGCGACCCTGAAAAAAGGCTTACCAGACATGCGCCGCCGGCATCAGATTTCAATTGACTTGCCTGCGTGGTTGGCTCAGTTTCCGCCGACTCGAGGGGCGCCTGAAATGGCTGAGACGGCTTGAAGCTGGACCCTTTGAACCTGATCCGGGTCATGCCGGCGAAGGGACGAGGTTCGGGTTCCCGCATTCTAGCGCCGCCCGCCTTCCCCCTTAAGCCCGGCCAAGGACCCGTCGCGAGCGGAGGATTGCACGTGAACGAACATGCCAAGGCCAGCAAATTCCAGGCGGCGCCGCAGAGCGTCACGACCGGCCCGATTGCCGGTTCGCGCAAGATTTACGCTTCGCCCAAGGGCCATCCCGATGTGCGCGTGCCGCTGCGCGAGATCACGCTAAGCGATCCGCTTGAGCCGCCGGTTCGCGTCTACGATCCCTCCGGGCCCTACACCGAGGACAATGTCCGCATCGATCTCGCCGCCGGCCTGCCGCCGGTGCGCGAAGCCTGGGTCGCCGCGCGCGGATACGCGACGGTCGCGGGTCGCGCAATCAAGCCGGAAGACAACGGCAACATCTCGGACGAACGCCTTGCGCCGCTGTGCCCGGCCACGCGTGTGCTTCGCGCCGGCGCCGATGGCCAGATGGTCACGCAATACGAATTCGCCTGCGCCGGCATCATCACGCAGGAAATGATCTATGTCGCGCATCGCGAAAATCTGGCGCGCGAGGCGGCGCTCGACAATGCGGGCGAAAAGCTGGCGGAAGGCGAGAGCTTCGGCGCCGAGATACCGCAATTCGTGACGCCGGAATTTGTGCGAAGCGAGGTTGCAAGAGGCCGCGCGATCATCCCCGCCAACATCAATCACCTCGAACTTGAGCCGATGGCGATCGGCCGCAATTTCCTCGTCAAGATCAACGCCAACATTGGCAACAGCGCCGTGAGTTCCGGCGTTGCCGAGGAAGTCGAAAAGCTGGTCTGGGCGACGCGCTGGGGCGCCGACACGGTGATGGACCTGTCGACTGGCCGCAACATCCACAACATCCGCTCCTGGATCATCCGAAATTCGCCGGTGCCGATCGGCACCGTGCCGATCTATCAGGCGCTGGAGAAGGTCGACGGCGATCCGCTCAAACTCGACTGGTCGGTGTTCAAGGACACGCTCATCGAACAGGCGGAGCAGGGCGTCGATTATTTCACCATCCACGCCGGCGTGCGCCTCGCGCATGTGCCGCTCACCGCCAAGCGCGTCACCGGCATCGTCTCGCGCGGCGGCTCGATCATGGCGCGCTGGTGCCTCGCCGGCCATCGCGAAAGCTTCCTCTACGAACGCTTCGACGAGATCTGCGACATCATGCGCAAATACGACGTGTCGTTCTCGCTCGGCGACGGATTGCGCCCCGGCTCGATCGCCGACGCCAACGATGCCGCGCAATTCGCCGAACTGGAGACGCTGGGCGAACTCACCAAGATCGCCTGGGCCAAGGGCTGCCAGGTGATGATCGAGGGCCCCGGCCATGTGCCGATGCACAAGATCAAGGTCAACATGACCAAGCAGCTCGCCGAATGCGGCGAGGCGCCGTTCTATACGCTGGGGCCGCTGACGACCGACATCGCGCCGGGCTACGACCACATCACCTCAGGCATCGGCGCCGCGATGATCGGCTGGTTCGGCACCGCGATGCTGTGCTACGTCACGCCGAAGGAACATCTCGGCCTGCCCGACCGCGAGGACGTCAAGACCGGCGTCATCACCTATCGCATCGCCGCCCATGCCGCCGATCTCGCCAAGGGGCATCCGGCGGCGCAAATCCGCGACGACGCGGTTTCGCGCGCGCGCTTCGATTTTCGCTGGGAGGATCAGTTCAACCTGGCGCTCGATCCCGACACCGCGCGCGCCTATCACGACGCCACGCTGCCCAAGGATTCGCACAAGGTCGCGCATTTCTGCTCGATGTGCGGGCCGAAGTTCTGCTCGATGAAAATCACCCAGGATTTGCGCAAGGAGGCCGAGGCGATGGCGGGGATGGAGGCCAAGTCGCGCGAGTTCGTCGAACAGGGCGGGAAGCTTTACGTCGATGCGGCGGAGTGAGAGTCAGTCCCCTCTCCCCGTACACGGGGAGAGGGTTAGGGTGAGGGGCTTCGCCACTTTCTCCCGAAGGGTCGGCGCTGCCCCTCACCCCGGCCCTCTCGCCGTTCCACGGGGAGAGGGGGCATGACCCGCGTCACCATCCTCGGCGCCGGCGTCGCCGGGCTGACGGCGGCGCTCGAACTTTCCGAGCGCGGCGCCGAGGTGCGCGTCGTTGAGCGCGCGGCGCGGCTTGGCGAGAGCGCCTGCTCGTGGTGCGCGGGCGGCATGCTGGCGCCTTGGTGCGAGGGCGAGAGCGCGCCGGCGCAAGTTGTCGAGCTTGGCGCGCTGGCGCTGGACTGGTGGGCGCGGCGCGTTCCCGGCGTGCGGCGCAACGGCACGCTGGTTGTCGCCGCGCCGCGCGATGCGGGCGAGATCGATCGCTTCGCCCAGCGCACGCAACGCTGGCGACGCGTCGATGAGGCGGGCGTCGCGGCCCTGGAGCCCGATCTGGCGGGGCGCTTTCGCAGCGGACTGTTCTATGCCGAGGAGGGGCACCTCGACCCGCGCGTCGCGCTCGGCGCCTTGCGCGATTCGCTGGCGGCGCGCGGCGTGCAAATTGAGTACGGCGTCGATGGAACGACTGCGGCGGAGGGCGCCGTGCTGGATTGCCGGGGCTTTGCCGCCCGCGATGTGCTGAGCGACCTGCGCGGCGTGCGCGGCGAAATGCTGATCCTGCGCACGCGCGAGATCGCGCTGTCGCGCCCCGTGCGCTTCCTGCATCCGCGCATCCCGCTCTACGTCACGCCGCGCGCCGACGGCCTGTTCATGGTCGGCGCGACGATGATCGAAAGCTCAGGCAAAGGCGGCGTGACCACCCGTTCGGCGATCGAACTGCTGAGCGCCGCCTACGCGCTGCATCCGGCGTTCGGCGAGGCGGAGATTGTCGAAATGCGCGCCGACGTGCGGCCGGCGTTTCCCGATAATCTGCCGCGCTTGATGCGACGCGACGCCGTTTGGCATCTCAATGGTTTTTACCGGCACGGGTTCTTGCTGTCGCCGGCATTTGCGCAGAGGGCGGCGGAGGCCATAGTGAAGGGCCACGCGGAACACGAGCGAACTGTCGTTATGGCGTGTGGCTGACCAAAGCGCCGTTCTGGCAATGTCGCTTCAGATCAGGTGGGAGCTGTCGAAAATTGAAGAATTGCAATCGCGTCATTGCGAGCAAAGCGAAGCAATCCAGACTTGGGGGACAGGTCGGGTCTTCGACGAAACGGGTCGCGCGCTCCGTCCCCTTCGTCTGGATTGCTTCGCTGTCGCTCGCAATGACGGCCGGCGCGCTTCGTGCGGTTCGCGCGAGGGCCGCATGAAAATCATCATCAATGACGCGCCCCGCGAGCTCGACGCCGATACGTTGGCCGCCGCCCTCG
>JAYUFK010000082.1:0-17265 GCA_043739325.1 Methylocapsa sp.
CGCGAACCGTTGCGGTAGCCCGGCGCCGCAGCCTGCGAGCGTTCGTAGCGCCCGCGCCCAAGCGCCTCGTCAACCTCGCTCTCCAGCGCCTGCTCGATCCATCAGCCGCATGCCCGTCCGCATCAACTCGCTCGCTTCAAATCCTTCGTTCATAAGCGCCGCTATCCGTTTGCGAGTCGCTTCGCTGCCAGATATTCTCTTCATGGGAGGCTCTCCTTTGGGCAAGAATCAGACGCAGCTAAACGTCTTTTCCAGTTGAGAGCTTCCCTCCCCGTTTTCCCAGCAATTCTAGGACTTGACCGGTCGTGACGACTAACTTCGCGCATGCCCGCGACATGATGTTGACGATCTATGATGACGGCATGTCGTGTCCCGGCGATTGCGATGCGCATGTCGTATTTCGTGACGAGGAAAATGGAACTCGTTATGCGCATTCGCCTGAAATCAACCGCGACTCACCTGGTAAGTGCGCGAAAAATCATAACTGCGTCGTTTGTTTCGGGGAAACCGACGATAGCTGCATGACAGCGATGTATCGTGGCTCAGGCCCAAAGCGCGAGAGATTTGATTTCACAGCCGCCTTTTATCGGGACAATTGCAAACGCGACAAAATTCCGACGGCCCTCGGAAGCGAGTGCGCATCGATCGACCGGGCGATCGTCAAGTACGGATACGACACGCGGACAAATTGCTTCGTGACGCCGGCCAATGCGAAATGCACGGCTATACTTGCGGCGAGCAAAGCGGCCCAAGACGCTGACGTCCCTAAGCGACTATTATGTCTAAAAATGGGAGAAAAGGCGTTTAACAAAGCGCAGGCTTCTTTCAAGGAGAGGCCCGCAAACGACTGCAATTATTCAGACGCCAGTCTGGGCGGTAAGCCAGGGAATAGGTGGCATATTCTCCTACCGGGTGCTTGTCGACCGAACACGTATGTCGATCCGCAAGGCCTCGATTGCTGTTCGGAGGATATCAGGTTTGCAGCGGCGAATCAGTTGGAATGTGAGTCGTGTTTTCCGCGCTGAGGGAGGTTGCGTCTCAGTCACGCCTCAAATGGCGACCATCAGCGAATGTCGGTATCGGTGGTTGCGTGCGCCCGCAACCAAATTCAACGCCGAACGCGAACCAACGCAAAACGCCCCGACGCCAAAAACGTCGGGGGCGTTTTTGTTTGGGCTTGGACAAGAATGCTATGTTGCTCGAGGCTGCGACGACGCCAGCTTGGCGCCGGCGATCCGACGCGAGAAATCGAAGTTGTTGTTTCGAATTGGAGGCGGCGGTGGCGAAGCAATCCGACGGCGTGATCCGGGTGGGTGTCGGCGGCTGGGCGTTCGAGCCATGGCGCGGCAGCTTCTATCCCGACGATCTCCCGCAAAAGCGCGAACTCGAATACGCCAGCCGCAAGTTTTCGACGATCGAAATCAACAGCACTTACTACGGCTCGCAAAAGCCCGAGAGTTTCGCCAAATGGCGCGATGAAGCGCCGGGCGATTTCGTTTTCGCGGTCAAGGGACCGCGGTTTGCGACGAATCGTAAGGTTCTCGCCGAGGCTGGCGAATCGATTCAGCGCTTTTTCGCCAGCGGAGTGCTTGAACTGCGCGAAAAACTCGGCCCTGTGAACTGGCAATTCGCGACGAGCAAGAAATTCGACCCCGCCGATTTTGGCGCATTTTTCAAATTGCTTCCTGGCGAGGTCGCAGGCCGTGCGATCAGGCACGCAGTCGAGGTCCGCCACGAGAGCCTCAAGTCGGCGGAGTTTGTCGAACTGGCGCGCAAGCACGGCGTCGCGATAGTTATTGCGGGCGAATCTGAATTCCCGCAAATTGCCGATGTAACGGCGCCGTTCGTTTATGTGCGCATCATGGGCGCGATCGAGTCGGAGAAATTCGGCTACTCGCGCAAGGTTCTCGACGCATGGGCGGCCCATGCGGGCGACTGGGCGTCGGGCGCCGCGCCGAAGGGATTGGCGACGCTGCTTCCTCCAAAAACCTCGGCGACCCGCCGCGATGTTTTTCTCTACGCCATCAGTGGTTTCAAGCAGAAGAATCCCGCCGCTGCGATAGCGTTGATCGAGCGCTGCGCACGGTGACCGAATGCTCACAACGTCGCAATCGTCATACGGGCTGCGCTTACACCCAACCGTAATAGGCGGTAAGCGCCGGGAGTTCGATCGTCTTGCCGCGTAACGACGATTTGAATCCGTGACCCTCGGCGGGGGTTACCGAGGTGAAACTGGCGGCGTCGAATTCGCGCGCCGAACGGCCTAGATTGAAGAGGCAGAGGATTGAGCGCCTGTCGTGCCGGCGAACAAATGCAAGAACTTCGTCAGGCGAACCCAGAAACGACATTTCGCCGCGAATGAGCGCAGGCACGGTTCGACGCCAATGCAGAATCTGCCGCGCACGATTGAGCGCCGAAGCGGGCTGTGGCTCCTGCACGGAAACCGCGCGCTTACGCTGCGCATCGGGTATCGGCAGCCAAGGTGTGCCGGTCGAGAAGCCTGCGCCGGGGCTCGAATCCCAAGGCATCGGCGTACGGCAACCATCGCGCCCTTTGAAGTCTGGCCAGAATGCCTTGCCGTAGGGATCCTGGATATCTTTGTAAGCCAGAACCGCTTCCGCCAGGCCGAGCTCCTCGCCCTCGTAGATGCACGGCGAACCGCGCAACGACACCTGCAGCGCCAGCAACAGAGGCGCGGCCTGATCGGCGATGTCCTCAAAACCCCAGCGCGAAACGGAACGCATGACGTCGTGATTGGTGAAGGCCCAACAGCCCCAGCCATCGACAACGATCTTCTCGTAGACTTCGAGACGCGCGCGGATGTAGGGCGCCGAAAATCTATCGCTCAGCAGGTCGAACGCGTAGCACATGTGCAGCTTGTCGCCGCCCGCGGTGTATTCGCCCATCACTTCGAGGCCGCGCTCGCTGGCGCCGACTTCGCCGACAGTCGTCTTGCCGGGATATTGATTGAGCAACGCGCGCAGATCCCTGAGGAAGCCGAGGTTCTCCGGCCGCGTCTTGTCGTAGATATGGTTCTGATAGGTGTAGGGATTGGACGCCGGCACGTCGGGCGCATCGCGATTGAGCGCTGGCGGGTTGTCGCGCAGCAATTGGTCGTGAAAATAGAAATTCACCGTGTCGAGCCGAAACCCGTCAACGCCGCGATGCAGCCAGAATGTGACGGCGTCGAGCAGCGCCTTGCGGACATCGGGATTATGAAAATTCAGATCAGGCTGCTCGACGAGAAAATTGTGCAGATAATATTGCCGGCGCCGTGAATCCCACGCCCAGGCCGAGCCGCCAAATATCGACAGCCAGTTGTTGGGCGGCGAACCATCGGGCTTGGGATCGGCCCAGACGTACCAGTCGGCGCGCGTGTTGGTCTTGTCCTTGCGGCTCTGCGCAAACCATGGATGTTGATCCGACGTATGCGAAAGCACGAGGTCTATCATCACTTTCAGGCCGAGCGCATGCGCCCTCGTCATCAACGCATCGAAATCGGCGATAGTCCCGAACGAGAAGTCGACATCGCAATAGTCGGAGACGTCGTAGCCCATGTCCTTCATCGGCGATTTGAAGAACGGCGAGATCCAGATCGCGTCGACGCCGAGGCTCGCGACATAGTCGAGCTTGGCGGTGATGCCAGGCAGATCGCCGAGGCCATCGCCGTTCGAATCGGCAAAACTGCGGGGATAGATTTGATAGAGAACCGCGCCGCGCCACCATTCATTCGCGCCAGATACTGTCATGCAAACTCCCGCTGGCAGTGGACCGCTGCTCGAACGACGACCAATATATCAGCTTTGCAGCGTTGAAAAAACCGTGAGTGTTCCCGCCGCGCCGCGGAGCACTGCGCGTATGGGCATTGCTTCGAGCGGACCGTCCCTTAGCGCGCTCGCCAATACCGCTAATTTTGCTTGGCCTTCAATGTGCAGGGCGAGCGCACGCGCGCGCAAGATGACGCGCGCGGTCAGTGTCAGGCGTCGCTCGGGCGCGCCGGGGGCGCGCATCGGCAAGACGAGATCGCGCGAGGCCGGGTCGATCGCGTCGACGAGATTATCGCCGTCGGGAAACCATGACGCGGTGTGGCCGTCATCGCCCATGCCGAGTACAACGAGGTCGGCCGGCAGAGGCAGGCGCGCGAGGCGCGCACTCGCTGTGGCGAGCTCTTGTTCGGGGGGGAGGCGCGAGTCGGCGAGCGGCACAAACTGCGCCGATGCGGCGCGGCCGGTGAGCAGCGTTTCACGCAACATCCTGGCGTTCGAGCGCGGATTGTCGTCGGCGACGCAGCGCTCGTCGGCAAGAGTTATGCAGACGCGCGCCCAATCGATGTCGCGCTGCGCCAATTGCGTGAAATAGCGCTTTGGCGTCGAGCCGCCGCTCACGATCAGCAGCGCGGCGCGTCGCTCATCCACGGCCTTCTGCAGGAGTTTTGCCGTCCAGTCGGCAAAACTCTTTGCGAGCTTCTCGCCGTCAACAAATTCCTGCCTTTGCAAGTCAGACAAACTCATTCGTATTCCTCGTTCCAGGTGCGCCCATCACGCTCGATCAGCGCGATCGACGCGGCAGGTCCCCATGATCCCGCTGGATACGGGCGCGGCGGTTCACGCAAATGCGCCCATGCCGCGCGGATTGGATCGATGAACTTCCATGCGGCCTCAACTTCGTCGCGCCGCATGAACAGAGAAGCGTTACCGCGCACGGCATCCATCAGCAGCCGTTCATAGGCGTCCGCCGTCGGGCCGGAGAAAGCCTTGGCGAAACTCATGTCGAGCGGCACGTGTTGTAGCCGCATGCCGCCCGGGCCCGGCTCCTTGATCATCAACCAGAGCTTGATGCCCTCGTCAGGCTGAACGCGAATGACGAGGCGGTTGGCCGGTATGCCGTCGGCGCCCGAATCGAAGATGGCGTGCGGAACCCGCTGAAAACCGATGACGATTTCCGAGAAGCGCTGCGGCAAACGTTTGCCGCTACGCAGGTAAAACGGCACGCCCGCCCAGCGCCAATTGGCGACGCCAATCTTCAACGCCACGAAAGTCTCGGTGTCGCTCGCTTCCTTTTCGATATCCTGCAGATAGGAACGGGCCAGGCCGCCTTCCGCGAAGCCGGCGCGATACTGGCCGCGCACGGTCATCGCCGCGGCATTCTGTTCGTTGATTGGCGACAGTGACTTCAACACTTTCAATTTTTCATCGCGCAGCGCATCGGCCTCCAATGACGAAGGCGGCTCCATCGCGACGAGGCAGAGCAATTGCAGCATGTGGTTCTGCACCATGTCGCGGATCGCGCCCGAGGTGTCGTAATAGGCGCCGCGACCTTCGACGCCAAGCGTCTCGGCGACGGTGATCTGCACATGGTCGATATGGGCGCTGTTCCACAGCGGTTCGAACAAGGCGTTGGCGAACCGCAGCGCCATGAGATTTTGCACTGTCTCCTTGCCGAGATAATGGTCGATGCGGAAAATATTGCGCTCGAGAAAAACCGCGCCGAGGTCATCGTTGATCGCCGCGGCGCTCGCCCCGTCCTTGCCGATCGGCTTTTCCACGATAATGCGCGAACGGGTCGTCGCGAGACCGTTGGCGCCCAATCGCTTGGCGATCGGACCGAACAGATCCGGGTTCGTGGCGAGATAATAGGCGCGCACGCGTTCATCCGCGCCCAGCAGCGCCACGAGCGTGTTCCAGCCGTGATCGCCGGTGACGTCGACGGAGACGTACTCGATGCGTTGCAGAAATCTCTCGATCACAGCGGCGTCGGCCTCGGTTGCTCCGCCAAGTTTGATCAGCGCATCCTTGACGGTGGCGCGAAAGGCGTCGCTGTCCATCTCGCGTCTGGAAACGCCGATAATGCGCGTCGGCTCATTGAACTGGCGGCCCTTCTCGCGATGGAACAATGCGGGAAACAGCTTGCGATAGGCAAGGTCGCCGGTGCCGCCAAATACGACCAGGTCGAACGGATCGACCTTGATAATCTGCGAAGTCATGAAGGCCTCTTTTGCTGGCGCGAGAAGTTCTCGCCCGCCTTTGTTCCGGGCGACCTATTGAGTCAAACCGGGCCAGTCGGGGCGTCCTTAAACAACACTTCTCTGTCACGCGCAAAATTCTTGATAAGCGGCAGCGCGGCGCCGCCGATCGCGCGCGCATCGGGGCCGATCGATCCTCGCGCAATGGCGAGATCGGAAAGCCCGCGCTGATCCAGCGCGCCAAAATGGTGCGCGGTGCGCGCTACAACTCTGTCGCGCACATTTGTGGGCATCGCGCCGTCAATGATGACGGCTTTCACATCGATGACGGCAACCGCGGCGATTGTCGCATAGGCCAGGGCATACGAGGCCTCTTCAATCCATTGGTCAAGAAGGTCGCCGAAATCGGCCCACGAGTCAGGGGTGCGCCAGATCGACGACGGGTCGATCTTCGCCGCGCTGAGACGGCGCTCGAGCTGATAGATGGAAGCCGCGGAAATCAACTGCACCATGCGTTCGTCGCTGGCGCCAAGCGGGCGCACCGGCATTGAGCCAAGCGCCGCGGCGTTGCCGGTCCGGCCTGGATAGAGCGCCCCATCCAGCACCAGGCCGCCGCCGACAAAGGATCCAACGAAGAAATACAGAAAATCGCGATGCCGCCACGCGTCGCCAAAAAAGAATTCCGCC
The DNA here is from genome assembly GCA_043739325.1 of Methylocapsa sp. GTDB lineage: Bacteria > Pseudomonadota > Alphaproteobacteria > Rhizobiales > Beijerinckiaceae > Roseiarcus. The sequence continues at coordinate 6,650 of JAYUFK010000082.1, forward strand.
GCGCAGGCCGAAGTTGCGTCGTTGAAAAGCGTCATCGGATAGGAGGACAGTTTGGAGATCTCGGCCGCAATGTCGACGCTGCGCCACACTTCCAGGGCGCCCGGCGGCGCGCCGGTTTCAACATCCCAGTTCCACAACTGGAACGGCGACGCGATCCCGAGGCCCGCAACGCGCAGCGTTTGCCGGCGGGACAAAGTTTGTTCCATCGCAGGTAGCGTCCGCGAAACGAAATCTTTGACTTTTTCAGGTGTCGGATAGGGATACGTCTCATGGACGCGCTGGCGGACCCGGCCACCGAAGTCGATCAACACGAGATCGCACGACCGTCGACCGATCTTGAGGCCGAAGGAAAACGCTCCTTCCGGGTCAAGCGAAAACGGAATTGTCGGCTGCCCAACGCGCCCGCGCATCGGCGCTTCCCGCTGAAGCAGCCCATCCGCCTGCAATCGGTTCATGATCGCCGAGGTCGATTGGACAGAAAGTCCGGTGACGCGCGCGACTTCGACCTTGGAAAGTTGGCGATAGCGCCGCACCAGCGACAGCATCAACCGCTCGTTGTAGGCGCGCACACCGGCCTGATCCGCGCCGCTGACAACCGTCAGCGCTGCGGCGGACAATTCGAAAACCTCCCCGTCCCCCGCCATGGCCTCCCCTTCATTTTGGCGCCTGAGCCCCTCGGGCCGCGGCGACTTGGCGAGAAGATGGTCCCGCAATCGGGGGCTGTCAATAATAATTCAATCCGGTTTATTTATGAATTGACATTCGCTTCGGTTTTTGCGCCTATGCACCGGCGAGCGAGTGGAGCGGAAACGAAGCCAGTAGGTTTCCGGATCGTTCGCGAAAGTCTCGCGTCGGGAAACCCGGCGCGAAAGCGAAACTGTAATTTGGGAGGAATAAATGTCCAGCAAGCTTGGAATACTGTCAACTGCGGCCATCGCCGCAATGTCCATCGCCATGATGAGTTCATCGGCCTATGCCGCCGACGTCATCGGTCTCATCACGAAGACCAACACCAATCCTTTCTTCGTCAAGATGAAGGAAGGCTTCGAAGCGAAAGCCAAGGAACTCGGCCTCACGCCGCAATCCTACGCCGGCAAGGCCGACGGCGACAACGATGGCCAGGTCGCCGCCATCGAGGCGTTGATGGCTGCCGGCGCCAAGGGCATCTTGCTGGTGCCGAGCGACTCGACGGCGATCGTGCCGACAGTCGAGAAAGCGCGCAAGGCGGGCATTCTCGTCATAACTCTCGACACGCCGCTCGATCCGGTCACCGCGGCCGACGCCAATATCGGCACCGACAATTTCAAGGCCGGCGAATTGATCGGCCAATGGGCGAAGGCGACGCTCGGCGACAAGGCCAAAACGGCGAAGATCGCGACGCTCGATATCTCCCCCAACCAGCCGACTGTAGATTATCTCCGCCACAACGGCTTCCTCACCGGCTTTGGCATCCCCGTCAAGGATCCCAAGCATTTCGCCCCAAGCGACAGTCCGCAGATCGCCGGCTCGGACGTGACAGCGGGGTCCGAGGAGGGCGGCCGCAAGGCGATGGAGAACATCCTGCAGAAGGCGTCCGAAATTAACGTCGTTTACGCCATCAATGAGCCCGCGGCGGACGGCGGCTACGCGGCCCTCAAGGCGGCGGGCAAGGAGAAGGGCGTGCTGGTCGTCGCGGTCGACGGCGGCTGCCCCGGCGTCAAGAGCGTCAAGGAAGGCGTGATTGGCGCGACTTCTCAGCAATATCCGCTGCTGATGGCCGCTGACGGCGTGCAAGCAGTCGCGGACTTCCTTAAGAGCGGCAAGAAGCCCGTCAGCATCGACTCTGGCGAGCAGCTTGTGACCGATCATCCCGTTCCCGGCGTCAAGTCGATCGACACCACGGAGGGAGCCAAGCTCTGCTGGGGTTGATTTCCCAAGCGATTGATCGCCTAATGTAAGTTAAGAGTCGGCGCTCGCAAGCTTCATCTTCGAGCGCCGATTTTTACAAAGGCGCGAGCCTTAAGGGGAAACAGGGGGAAGCGAGCGATGAGCGAAGCCTCGCAAGGCGGACGCACGCCGCAAGAATTCGAACGCGTGCTCGCCGCAGCCGCAACCGATCAGGCTTCGTTCGAGGAAGAGCATCTTTCCCTAGCCAAGCGCGTCCAGCGCTTCCTGCACCTCTATCCCACTGTCGTTCCCTTCGTCGTGCTGGTGCTGGGCCTGTTGCTCGGCGTCACCGTCAACTACTCGCATTTCGTCACCGGCAGCAATTTGTCGACCGTGCTGACCCAGGTGACGATCGTCGGCTTCCTCGGCATCGCCCAGACCCTGGTGATCTTGACCGCCGGCATCGATCTTTCCGTCGGGGTCATCATGGTGATTTCTTCGGTCGTGATGGGCCGACTGGCGGTTGTCGACGGATTACCGCTCCTCGTGGCGTTTCCGCTCGGATTGCTTTGCGGCGTTGCCTGCGGCTTCCTCAACGGCTCGCTCGTCACACGGCTGCAAATGCCGCCGTTTATCGTCACCCTGGGCACGCTCAGCATCATCGGCGCCCTCAATATTTTCTATTCGCATAGCGCGACCATTCGCTCGCATGATCTCGAAGCCCAGGCGCCGTTCCTGCAATTGATGGGCGTCCCCTTTGACATCGGCGGCTCTCGCATCATCCTGGGCAGTTTCCTGTTGATCCTGCTGGCCGCCGTCGTTTGGTACGTGCTGAACCGCACCGCCTATGGCCGTCATCTCTATGCGACCGGCGACGATCCCGAGGCCGCCCGCCTCGCCGGCATCGACACCGACCGCATTCTGCTCAGCGTTTATGTGCTCGCGGGTTTGATCTCCGCGATAGCCGGCTGGGTGCTGATCGGCCGCATCGGCGCTATCAGCCCGACCGCCGGTGAGAACGCTAACCTCGACAGCATCACCGCCGTCGTGATCGGCGGCACCAGTCTGTTCGGCGGACGCGGCTCGATCATTGGCACGCTGGTCGGGGCGCTGATCGTCGGCGTCTTCCGCTCGGCGGTCTCGCTCGCGGGCCTCGATGTGTTGTGGCAGGAATTCGCTATCGGCATACTGATCATCGTCGCCGTGGCGCTCGATCAATGGATCCGGAGGGTTTCCAAATGAGCGTCGAACCCATCATGACGGCGCGCGGCCTTGTGAAGAAATATGGCAGCGTGACTGCCCTCGACCACGCCGATTTCGATCTTTATCCTGGCGAGATTCTGGCGGTTATCGGCGACAACGGCGCGGGAAAATCGTCGATGATCAAGGCGCTCTGCGGCGCCGTGATCCCCGATTCGGGCGAAATACGGCTGGCCGGCGAGGTCATCAATTTTCGTTCGCCAATAGACGCGCGCGAGGCCGGCATCGAAACGGTCTACCAGACGCTTGCACTCTCGCCGGCCTTGTCGATCGCCGACAATATGTTTCTCGGACGAGAAATTCGCTCAAAGAGCACGTTTGGCAATCTGTTTCGCGCGCTCGATCGCACCGCGATGCAGAAGTTTGCGCGCGACAAGCTGAACGAGCTTGGAATGATGACGATTCAAAACATCAACCAGTCCGTCGAAACGTTATCCGGCGGCCAACGCCAGGGCGTGGCGGTGGCGCGGGCGGCGGCCTTCGCGCGCCGCGTTATTATCCTGGACGAGCCAACGGCCGCGCTTGGCGTCAAGGAATCGCGGCGCGTGCTTGAGCTGATCCTCGACGTAAAGAAGCGCGGCTTGCCGATTATTTTGATCTCACACAACATGCCGCATGTATTCGAAGTCGCCGATCGCATTCACATCCACCGTCTTGGCCGCCGGCTGACCGTCGTCGATCCCAAAAAGATTACGATGTCGGACGCGGTGGCGATGATGACCGGCGCGATGGCGCCGCCGGTGGATCAGGCGGCGTAATCGGCCCCGCAAGTTCAGGCGGCGTGCATCACCCGCGTGGGTCGCTCGACGGCGGTTTGCGCCGTACGCGCTCTCGCGACATGGTCGAAAAGCATCGACAGCGTCTCGATCGAAATTGGTTCGCCGCGCGATTCGCCGTTGGCCTTGACGCTCTCGCACCAGCACCCCTTTGGCGCAGGGTCGATAAATAGTCTCGTGATATGCGCCTCCAGACGCTGCAATTCGCTCCCGCGTCTGCCGTCGCTCGCGGCGAGCGTGCGCAGCGCCTCGCACAGCAGCAATTGGTCGCGCATGTTCATCGAGGCGTCGCGAACGACACCCGACGCGCCGACCGCGTTGACGAGCATGCCATGCTCGTTGCGCTGAGCAAGCATCCGCAATCCCAGCATCCGCATGAGATCGAGCGCCTGATCGTCATTTGCAGCCCTATGATAGCGCTGCAACAGAACGACCCATTGCGCGATGCTGGCGGTACGATAAGTCGGTTCGCCTGAAGTCGGCGCGGCGCGCCAATTGCGATCGAACGTTTCGCCAATGTTCAACGAGTCCCGCTCAAGCAGGTGATAGCGGAAGAGATCGAACAGTGACGCCGCGCGCGCCAGATAAGCGGCCGAGCCGGTCGCGCCATGGAGGGTCAAGACCGCGTCGAGCAAATGGGCGTGGCTCGCTTGTCGATGCCCACCGCCGCCCCGATTGTCTTCGAAATAGCCGATCGACTCGCTGGCGAGATGAGAATCCAGAAATTCGAGAATCAGGTCCGCGACGAGCAGGATGTCGCGCGATTGCGTCGCGACATAGGAGTCGGCCAGCGCGCGCAGCATCCAGGCATGATCGTCCAGGCAGCGTCCGGCGTCGAACACCCTACCGTTTGCAAGGACAACGCGCGCCAAACCCGGGTCGCCATCGGGAGAAAGGAAATGCGCAAGCAAGCTCGCGAGAAAAGCGGGGAACGGCGGCGCATGAGGTGCGGCAATGCCGGACGCGGCGGCTTTCGCCCGAGCGCTGATAACCTGCGCCTGTACGCGCAACGTGGCGATCGGCCCGTGTAGGGGGTGGCGCAAGGCGCCAACGGGGTCGGCGGGCGCGCCGAAATCCGTCCGCCCCAGCGACGACCACGTCGGCAGGATTCGCGCCTGTATCTGTTCAGTCAGATCGCGCGAGCCTTGCTCAAACGGCCGATCCGCCAACTCCCTCGCATGTGCCATTTCCGTCCCCGCATTGGTCGCCAACTGGGGGCAGGATGGGTTCGGTCCGTTATTGCGAAGCTAAAGCCTCGAACTCAACGTCAAGCGCGGTTTCCGCTTCGTAAATCCTGTCTGAAGCATTCTATCGTCCGACGCAGGAAACACTTCATCTGGCGTGGGCATTATTTCAACATGCATTTTATGGTCTAACAAAGTACCCAACAATTCAATGATTTAGGTCGCCAACGGTGCGCGCTCCGCACCGCAACAATTAAAGCTGGCGAGTATTCGGATTTGATTAACCACACGTAAGTTTACCATGTTGGAGCGCCGACGTAAGGGAAGCATAAACTATGTCGCCGCTACAACAGTAAAGGTGTCTGGGGTCGTTGTGGCGTCGTATGGGTAAAGTCTCAAAGACGGTCTTCTGGTTCGTCGCGGGGCTTGCGCTCATCGTGATCGCTACGGAACCCGTCAGCATTCGCGCCCAGTTCGTAGTGGGAATGAGTTGCCTGATCCTGATGGGGATCATCCGCAAGCTCAAGCTGACCGGCGTGTGGCGGCATGTGTTCCTGGCGCTCGGCACCTCGATCGTGATGCGCTATTTCTTCTGGCGCACGTCATACACCCTGCCGCCGATCAGCGACTGGGTCGATTTTATCCCTGGAATTCTGCTGTATATCGGTGAGGTTTACAGCACGGTGATGTTGTGCATCAGCCTGTTCGTTGTCGCCGACCCGATCGAGCGCAAGCCGCCGCCGGCGCTGCGCGACGAGGATTTGCCGACCGTCGACATCTTCATACCCACCTACAACGAGGATCCCGAACTTCTGGCGATGACGGTAGTCGGCGCGGTCGGCCTCGACTATCCCAAAGACAGGTTTAAGGTCTTCATTCTCGACGACGGCGGCACCGATCAGAAATGCAATCAGGAAAACGCCGCCAAGGCGCGCGAAGCCAAGAACCGACGCGCGCAGCTTAAGGCGCTCGCCGCCGAACTTGGCGCTGGCTACTACACGCGCGCCCGCAACGAACACGCAAAAGCGGGCAACATGAACAACGCCTTCGGCCAGACCGAAGGCGAAATCATTGTTGTGTTCGACGCGGATCATGTGCCGATGCGGGAGTTCCTGCGCGAGACGGTCGGCTATTTCCGCGAAGACCCGCGTCTGTTTTTGTGCCAGACGCCGCACTTCTTCTCCAACCCCGATCCGCTGGAGAAGAACCTCGAGACTTTCGCGCGGATGCCGTCCGAGAACGAGATGTTCTATGGCATCATCCAGAAGGGTCTCGACAAGTGGAACGGCGCCTTCTTCTGCGGGTCGGCCGCGCTGGTGCGCCGCGCGGCGCTCGCGGAGGTCGGCGGCTTTTCCGGCATCACGATCACCGAGGACTGCGAAACCGCGCTCGATCTGCATTCGCGCGGCTGGAATTCCTGCTATATCGACAAGCCGATGATTTCGGGACTGCAGCCCGAAACTTTCGCTTCGTTCATCGGCCAGCGCTCGCGATGGGCGCGCGGCATGTTCCAGATTTTCCTGCTCAAAAATCCGATCTTCAAGCGCGGCCTGAGCGTCGCGCAGAAGATTTGCTATCTCTCCAGCATGACCTATTGGTTCTTCCCGATTTTCAGGTTGCCGTTCCTGATTTCGCCGCTGCTGTACATCTGGTTCTCGATGAAGATTTATCTGGCGAACGCCCAGGAATTTTTCGCTTATACCGCGATCTACATGGTCGGCAGCATGATGACGCAGAGCTATCTCTACGGCAAAGTGCGCTGGACCTGGGTGTCCGAACTGTATGAATATGTCCAGACAATCTATCTCAGTCGCGGCCTGATCAGCGTCATCCTGAACCCGCGCAAACCAACGTTCAATGTCACCGACAAAGGCATGAGCCTGGAGAAAGACCATCTCTCCGAGTTGGCGATGCCTTATTTCGTGCTATTCGCAGTGTTCCTGGTCTCGATGATCGCCTGCGTCTACCGCTGGTTTTCGGAGCCCGACGCGAACGAGTTGCTGGTCGTCGTCGGCATGTGGAATCTGTTCAATCTCTTGCTGTCCGGCGCCGCGCTGGGCGTGGTTACCGAGCGTCGCACGACGCGCGTCGATATCGATCGCCCGGCGCAAATCGCCATAGGCAGCGTTATTACGCCAACGAAAATTTCAGACGTTTCCTACGGCGGATGCCGCATTCACCTGCCCGTCGGCGCGGTGCCGCAGCCGCTGCGCGAAGGCGTCGCCGGCGTTCTCAACGTGCCGCTGAATCGTGAGGGTGCCGGCACGCAGTCGCTGCCGGTCATCGTCAGCAATCTCACCACATTGGGCGGCGAACTATCGATCGGCTTTCGCTTCCCGCCGCTGAAGCTGCGCCACTATCAGGTCGTCGCCGATCTCATGTACACCACTGCCGGGGAACTCGAGTCTTTCCGGGCGCAGCGCCGCAAGTCGCAGGGCATTCTGTATGGCGTGTATGTTTTCGTACGCTGGGGCGTCACCGAGCCGTTCCGCGGCACGAGGTTCCTGCTTGCGCATTTGCGTCAACGCAAGGCGGCGACCGCGCACCCTGTCGAGGCGCATGTCGCGGCCCCCGCGCCAGCGCCGGAAATGATTCCTGTCGAAGCTCTGCCGTTGATCGAAGCCGCGCCGATGGCGATGGCGGTGAATCAATGAGCCGAACGCACTTGTGGACGCCCCCGATCGCGTTGGCGGCGTTTGCCGTCGTGCTCATTGGCGCGCCTGTTTACGCGCAGCACGCGCCGCCTCAAGCCGGAAACGAAACCAGGGCGGCGGCCGCTCAGTCCGCGGCGCCGCCCGCGACTTCGCTGCATCGGCTCGGATCTGACGCGCGCCAGCTCCGGTTCGAAGGCGAAACCAGCACCAAGGTCTGGCCGGTCTATGTCACCGCGGCGCAAGCCCAGACCCGCGCCCGCGTTCACATCGCCTTCACCAACGCGATTTCGGTCATGCCGGAAGCGTCGAGCCTGTCGGTCAGCGTCAACGATGTCGCGGTCGCGCAGGCTTCCATCGCGGCCGCCAGCGATCCGGGCAATGTCGATGTCGAACTACCGCGCGGGCTGCTTGAGCCGGGCTACAATGCTGTTCGGGTCAGTGTCGAGCAGCGTCACCGCGTCGATTGTTCGCTCGAGGCGACTTACGAATTGTGGACGCAACTTGATCCCGCGCAGAGTGGCTTGACCTATCCCGGACTTGCCGATCAGCCCCTCACAAATCTCGACGATATTGCTTCCCTAACGCCGGATGCATCGGGCGCGGTGCCGATCCGCGCAGTGCTGCAGAAGAACGCCGATCCGGCGACCATCGACCTCACGATGCGCGCCATACAATCGATCGCCCTTCGCGGCGGCTACGCGCGTCCCGTTGTCGACGTTTCCCAGGAGATTGGCGACGCGCCTGGTCTGTCCGTGCTGGTTGGCGCGAGAGGCGATCTTCGCAATCGCGGGTTTGCGCAGTTCGTGTCGAACGACGCGACATTGACGCTTGCTGGCGCCGGCGCGCCGGGCCGATCGATCGTCGTTGTCACCGGCGCCAATGCCGCCGATATCGCCGCGACAGTCGAACAGATCTTGCCGCCCCGCCGCGCCGACCAGCGAGCGGCGACGCCCGCCGGCGCTCGCGCCCTGATCGGCGTTGGCGGTTATCGCGTGACCGGCGACATGCGCATCTCGTTTCACGATCTTGGCGTGCAGACGCAGGAATTCAACGGCCGGTTGTTTCGCAGCGCCTTCGACATCGTCATGCCGCCAGATTTTTATCCGGCCGATTACGATAAATTGACGCTGATGATCGACGCTGGATATTCGCCCGGTCTCGATCCGCGCAGCCAGATCCTCGTGCGCGTCAACGATCGCGAAGCGGCGTCGCTGCAATTGCGCAACCCCAATGGCGACCTTTTTCGCGCCCGGCCGGTGACTGTCTCGCTCAGCGCGCTACGGCCGGGTTTCAACCATGTCGTGGTCGAGGCGCAAGTGCCGGAGGCCGCGGACAAGGCGTGCGAGGTTCATGCCCTGCTCGACGCCAAGAAGCGTTTCGTGCTGCTCGATCAGTCCGAGTTGATCGTTCCTGGCATCGCGCGCATTGTTCGCATGCCGAATCTGTCGGTCACGACGGCAAGCGGATTTCCCTACACAAACCAGGACGCGGCGCATCTCTACTTGCCGCGGCCTAACGCCGACACGATCGGCGCCGCCGCGACGTTTCTGGCGCGCGCCGCCGTTGTCGCTCGCCGGCCGCTGCATACCGCGTTCACCACGGACAAGAACGATCTGAACGCGGGGTCGGCGATCTTGTTCGGGTCGATCGTCGACTTCCGCAGTTCGCTTGTCGACTGGTTTGGCCTCAATTATTCAGGCCTGAAAGAGAGTTGGTCGCATCCGCAGGACGTGGTCAAGCCAAGCGAAACCGAAGCCGAAAAGCAGATCGTCAAGGTTGAGCCGCCGCCGGACGATCTGTTCGATCAATGGGCCGACAACGTTCACGCCACGCACCGGAGCTTCGACCCGACTCCGGCGTTTCGCGCCTGGTACGATCGCTACATCAACGTCCATTCCTCGGACTTCGCGTTCTACCGCTCGGCCAATCGCAAGTTCGAACCCGACGCAAAGACGACCATCGTTGTCGCGCAAGCGCAGGCGCCGTCGGGCGGACACGATACATGGACGCTTGTCGCCGCGGCCAACGATGCAATCCTTGCGCGCGATATGCGCGGCTTGGTGGCGCCGACAAACTGGAGCCGGATCGAGGGCCGCGCCATAGCGTTCGATCCCAAGAAGAACGCAGTCGCCGTCTCATCGGGCAACGACGGTTATTTCATCGAAACCGCCGCGCTGACGCCCGCAAATTTCCGCCTTGTCGCTGCCGGCTGGTTGTCGTCGAACGTTGATGTTTACGTGCTGGTGTTGACTTTCGCCGCGCTGATTTGCGGGGTTCTGACAAGAATTGTCGTTCGCGTGCATGGGGCGCGTACGTGACGCTTAGGCAAGCCGGGTTCGCTTTTATCGCCATTCTCTGTGTCCTTGCATTATCGGCGGCGCGAGCGCAGAAGCACGACCCGATCACCGCCATGGGGCCAGATACGCAATGGCAGGCCTACAAGAGCCGCTTCATCTCCAGCGAAGGGCGGCTCATTGATGACAGCGCCGGCAACGTCAGCCATAGCGAAGGGCAGGGCTACGCGATGCTCCTCGCCGCGTTCGCCAACGATTCCCAAACATTTGCGAATCTGTGGGCGTGGACGCAGGCCAATCTCTATGTTCGCGGCGATGGCCTGGCGGCTTGGCGCTGGCGCCCGCAGGACAGTCCGCACACGCTCGATCACAACAACGCGACCGATGGCGATCTGTTGATTGCGTGGGCGCTGGTCGAAGCGGGCCATCGCTGGAAGAACCCGGCCTATCTCTCACAGGCGCACAAAATCGCGTTGGCGATTGGCCGCCTCGCAACCTACGATTCATCCCTCGGCCGGACGTTGTCGCCCGGCGTTGCCGGGTTCGGACCGAAGGACGCGGACGACGGTCCGATCGTCAATC
>JAYUFK010000083.1:0-17218 GCA_043739325.1 Methylocapsa sp.
CGCCGAGATCGTCGCGCAGGTTCTGGTCGCCCGCGACCGGCTTGGCGATTTTCCGGGCGGCGTCGCGCCCAGCGACGGCATCGTTCCCTCGGGCGAGGGCGTGCGCGCCGTGTCCAACGTCGTCTTCATGGGCATGGGCGAGCCACTGTATAATTTCGACGCCGTCCGCGACGCCATCCATGTCCTGACCGACGGCGACGGGCTGTCGCTGTCGAAGCGGCGCATCACCGTCTCGACGTCGGGGGTGGCCCCGCAATTGCAGGCGCTGGGCGAGCAATGCGGCACGATGCTGGCGATCTCGCTGCACGCGACGGGCGACGCGCTGCGCGACACGTTGGTGCCGCTGAACCGGAAATACCCCATCAAGGCGCTTTTGGACGCCTGCCGCGCCTATCCCGGCGCATCCAACGCCCGGCGAATCACCTTCGAATACGTCATGCTGAAGGGCGTCAACGATTCTCCGGCCGAGGCGCGGGCGCTTGTCAATTTGCTCAAGCATATGACGGCCAAAATCAACCTGATCCCGTTCAACCCCTGGCCGGGGAGGGCCTACGAATGCTCGGATTGGGAGGCGATCGAGAAATTCTCCGACATCGTCTTCGCCTCCGGATACGCCAGCCCGGTGCGCACGCCGCGCGGACGCGACATCTTGGCCGCCTGCGGCCAGCTGAAGAGCGACACGGAGAAATTGCGGGCGCGGGCGCGGATGATGCTTGAGGAGAGCCTGGCGAGCGCCCAAGATTGACCGGAAATATTTGAAATAGACTTTTGCCGGGCGATGGGCTACAAGCCCCCCGTCACGTTTCGGCCGACGACTTTGCAGCGCCCTCGCGGCCTCGCTCACGACCCCCCTAAAACGCGATTACCTTCAGCCCGCTCGCGCGGGCGATACGCTAACTTAAGTCAAGGACATACGATGGCTACGGGAACTGTGAAGTGGTTTAACGGCGAAAAAGGCTATGGCTTTATTCAGCCGGACAATGGCGGCAAGGACGTGTTCGTCCACATCAGCGCTGTCGAGCAGGCCGGTATGCGCGGTTTGAACGAAGGCCAGAAGATCAGCTACGACGAGACGGCCGACAAGCGGACCGGAAAGTCCTCGGCGACCAATCTCAAGGCCGTCTGATCGACCTCGGAATTTGATTCTCCGCCGGCGAGCGCCAAGCGCGCTGGCGGGGAGCTCTTCCTGAACACGCCGCTTGCTTCAAATCAGGTAAGCGACTCTCCGGGCCGACCGGTGTGAAATGCAAGATCGCTGTGGCGCTTCTGACCGCCGCGTTATAGAGCTGTGCCTTCTGACGCCGCTAAAATCGTTGTGCAGCCGCCACGGATGTGGTGAAACGGCGCAAGGCATGACGAATTCATGAAATCCGACCCGGATAATCTAGTTCCGCACACCCCTGACAACGCCCGGGGTACGCGAAAAGGCGAGCGCCTGCGCCGCCGCGCCGCCTGGATGTATTATGTCGAGGAGATGACGCAGAGCGACATCGCCGCCGCACTCGATATCGGGCGCGTCAGCGTCGTGCGCATGCTCTCGGAGGCGAGGGCGCTTGGCGAAGTGCGCATCATGGTGAGCCGCGAGGCCGCCGATCTCGCCGGCCTCGAAATACAGCTGCAGCGCGCCTATCATATCCCGCAGGTCGTCATTGCGCCGCTATCGAGCCCCTTGGCCGATCCCACGGCGGCGATCGGCGCCGCGACCGGACAAGTTGTTTCCGAGATGCTGCGACCCAACATGAAGATAGGGGTCGGCTGGGGCCGCACGCTGATCCAGTCGCTCAATTATCTTGGCGAGCGCGCCGTGCCGGGCCTTTCCGTGGTCTCGCTCGTGGGCGGCATAACCCGCGTCTCGCGCATCAACCCGGCGGAATTCGCCTGGCAATTCGCGCGCGCCTATCAGGCCGATTGCTTCCTCATCGCGGCGCCTGCAATCGTCGACAGCGTCGTGACCAAACAATCGCTGATCCAGCGCTGCGGTCTCGGCGAAGTCTATGCTTTTTCGAAATCGCTCGACGCCATCGTCGTCGGCGTCGGCGCGATCACCGCCTCGGCGACGATCAATATTCTTGGGCTGCTCAAGCCGGCGGAGCGCGAGGAAGTCATGGCGCTCGGCGCGGTCGGCGACATCCTTTGCAACCTGTTCGACGCCAACGGCCAGCTTATCGACCATTCCGTCAATACGCGGGTGATGTCGGTGCCGATCGACACGATCGCCGCCGCGCCGATCCGCGTTCTGGCCGCCGGCGGCGCACAGAAGATCGAAGCGATTGCCGGCGCGATCCATTTGACGCGACCAACGACATTGATCACCGACGAAGTCACTGCGGCGGCCCTGCTGCAACGCGCCGCGCCGGCTTGATCGCGCTCAGCTCCGACGCGCCTCGACAAAAATCGCCTGCATCGGCAAGCGGCAAGGCTTCGCGCCAAACTCGCTGAGGAGCGCTTCTTCCACGACCTTGGCGAGCGCCTCGGGCGCCATCTCGGCGCGCTGGCGAATTTCGTCGATCATTGGATTGCCAAACACCAGCCCGCGCGCGAAGTCCTCAACCGATGCAACTTCTTTCACACGGCTCAACACCGAGAAGGTCAGGTCGCGGAACCCCGCGTCAGTCAGCTCTTCCTTGATCGGATCAAGCGCAAACTGACCAAACGGAACCTGAAAGAACCGTGGCGGATCCTCGGCGAAACTGCTGGCGATGAGCTCATGCGCGAGACGCGCGAAGCGATTGTAGCGAAATGAATCCCAGACGCTGAAGAAATAACGTCCGCCCGGCGCCAGCACACGGCGCGCTTCGCGATAGGCCGCCGGCCTGTCGGGGAAGAACATCACGCCAAACTGGCAGACCATGGCATCGAAGGCGCTTTCATCGAAAGGCGTCGCCGCGCCGTCGGCGGTGCGGAAATCGACGCGCTCTTCGGAGCGGAACTTGCTTCGCGCGAAGTCGAGCATCGGCGCGTTGAGATCGCTCGCCGTCAAATGCGCGTCGGCCGGCAGCAGGGCACGCAGCTGGCGCGTGACGATGCCCGTGCCCGCCGCAATTTCCAGCACGCTCCTTGCGCCCGACGCCGCGACGCGGCGCGCCATTTCGGCGGCGTAGTCGCCAAAAAGCACCGGCCCCAAGCCCTTGTCGTAAAATTCCGGAATCGAACCTGTGAATGCCGCTGAGTCGAAGGCCACGATGTCCCCACCGGTAGGAGCTGCGCGCGATCCAGCTTATACTGATCTTCCGCCCGTCGTAACGGGGCCCCCGCCGATGGGACCGCAACAATCACGGATTTGGCGCTCGGTCGCCCTGCGAGGGAATAATGGGGTTTTTGCTCGACGGCGAATGGCGCGAGGAAGCCGACTTCCCCAAGGACCCATCGGGGCGCTTTGCGCGTCCGTCCTCGCCAATCCGCAACTGGGTCACGCGGGACGGCGCGCCGGGCCTGAGCGGAACCGGCGGGTTCAAGGCCGAGCCGGGCCGTTACCAACTCTATGTCTCGCTCGCCTGCCCGTGGGCGCATCGCACGCTGATCTTCCGCAAGCTCAAGGGCCTTGAGAAGCATATCGATATTTCCGTCGTCCACTGGTTCATGGGGGCCGACGGCTGGACGTTCGAAGATGCACCCGGCGTCATCCCCGACCCGATCCTTCAAGCGCGGTTCCTGCATCAGATTTACACACGCTCGAATCCCGCCTACAGCGGCCGCGTCACCGTGCCGGTGCTGTGGGACAAGGCGCAGGCAACGATTGTCAGCAACGAATCCTCCGAAATCATCCGCATGCTGAATTCGGCGTTTGACGATGTTGGAGCCAGCGGGGCGGACTTCTATCCCGTTGCGCTGCGCGGCGAAATCGATGCGCTGAACGAGCGCATCTACCCCAACGTCAACAATGGCGTTTACCGCGCCGGCTTTGCAGGCGCGCAAGCCGCTTACGACGAAGCCGTCACCGCGCTTTTTGCCACACTCGATTGGCTCGAGGAGCGGCTTGCCGCACAGCGCTACCTCTGCGGCGAAACTCTTACTGAAGCCGACTGGCGGCTATTCACGACGTTGATCCGCTTCGATCCCGTCTACGTCGGGCACTTCAAGTGCAACATCCGCAGGATCGCCGACTACCCGAACCTGACGCGTTACCTGCGTGCGCTTTATCATCATGAAGGCGTCGCTGCGACCGTCGATTTCCACCACATCAAGCACCATTATTACGAGAGCCACCGTAAGGTGAACCCGACCGGCATCGTGCCAAAGGGGCCGCTGCTGGCGCTTTAGGCCAAGCGATAATTTCTTTCGCGTCATCACCCGTTTGAATGATGAAAGCGTGGCGCGAAGATGCTCCACTCGATCCACGGTCGCGACGCGCAAGACGTTTGGCTGCCGTACGCACCGGCCCGCTGGAACAATGCGGGGCAAACGCGCAGCGCTTCCCGCCTCCCGCGTGTTCCTCCCCTCGCGCGATCAGGAGCCGGGAAGCGCAACGCGAGTTGCGCCCCCGCCAAAGTCATGTCAATGCACGCGGCATGACCGAACCCGCCAGGATATCCGCGCCCGCGCCGCGCATTTCGTTCGTTTCGCTGGGCTGCCCGAAGGCGCTCGTCGACAGCGAGCGCATCATCACGCAGCTCCGCGCCGAGGGCTATGAACTGGCGCGCAACCACGCCGGCGCCGACGCCGTCATCGTCAATACCTGCGGCTTTCTCGACAGCGCGAAGAAGGAATCGCTCGAGGCGATCGGCGCGGCGATGGCCGAGAATGGCAAAGTTATCGTCACCGGTTGCATGGGCGCCGAGCCC
The DNA here is from genome assembly GCA_043739325.1 of Methylocapsa sp. Lineage (GTDB taxonomy): Bacteria > Pseudomonadota > Alphaproteobacteria > Rhizobiales > Beijerinckiaceae > Roseiarcus. The sequence goes on from JAYUFK010000083.1 coordinate 4,782, forward strand.
GAGCAGATTCGTGAAGCCTTCCCCAATGTGCTTGGCATCACCGGCCCGCAGGCCTACGAGAGCGTCATGGCCGCCGTGCGTCAGGTCGCGCCAGCGCCGCACGATCCGTTCATGGACCTTGTGCCGGAGCAAGGCATCAAGCTGACGCCGCGTCATTATGCGTACTTAAAAATTTCAGAAGGTTGCAACAACCGGTGCACCTTCTGCATCATCCCCAAACTGCGCGGCGACCTTGTCTCGCGGCCCGCTGCCGAAGTGCTGCGCGAGGCGGAAAAGCTGGTCAAATCCGGCGTGCGCGAATTGATGGTGATCTCGCAGGACACCAGCGCCTACGGCCTCGACATCGGTTACGCGCCAAGCGAGTGGCGCCGCTCCGACGGCGCGCGCGAAGTGCGGGCAAAATTTTTCGACCTGACGCGCGAACTGGGCTCGCTCGGCGCATGGATTCGCCTGCAATACGTCTATCCCTACCCGCATGTCGATGAAGTCATCGCTTTAATGACCGGCGGTAATATATTGCCGTATATCGATATTCCATTCCAGCATGCCTCCCCGGCAGTGCTCAAGAACATGCGCCGGCCGGGCAATCAGGTGAAAACACTGGAGCGCATCGCGACCTGGCGCGCCATCTGCCCGGACCTGACGATCCGCTCGACCTTCATCGTCGGCTTCCCCGGCGAGACCGAGGAGGATTTCGCTTTCCTGCTGGATTGGCTCGACGAGGCCAAGCTCGACCGCGTCGGCGCGTTCAAATACGAGCCGGTGGCGGGGGCGAAATCCAACGATCTCGGCCTCGAACAAGTCGCGCCTGAGGTCAAGGAAACCCGCTGGAAGCGCTTTATGGAGCGCCAGCAAAAGATCAGCGCGCGCCGCCTGCAGGCCAAAGTCGGCAAACGGATCGAGGCGCTCGTCGATGTCGGCGGCGCGCACGGCGGCACGGGCCGCTCAAAGGCCGACGCGCCGCAAATCGACGGAACCGTGCATATCGCGTCACGCAGGCCGCTGCGGGCGGGCGACATCGTGACCGTGAAGTTGGAGCGGGCCGATGCGTATGATTTACACGGGAGCGCGGTTTAGGAACTGAGTTCGCGCTGTCACCGAAATAAAATTTCGGCTTTCCAGTCCAAATTTTGAATGACGTCACTCATTTGGATGATGACAAAGCACATTCAGAGTGCTGCTCTAGCGACCTCACGCCAATGCCCTCATTGTTGTGCGTCGAACTCACGCACATCAATCGGACCCGGGGGTGATGAGCTATATTGTAGTTCTCAGTCAAGAATTTCCGAGCGCGGACCGTACTTGGCGGCGTGTAGCGCAGCTAGTCGGGTCGTGGGAGCGACTAAGTATCTCGCCAGCATCTGGAGATCACATACCGACGAAGGTGGCAACGGAGTAGTTCCATGACCAAATATGCGCTTGCATTTATCGTAGCTGTGGTATTGTTGGCGAGCTTAAATGGATTATCAACATTATTAGTACCGACGGCGATCGCTGATGTTTGTCCAAACAATCGCTGCCAGTAATTGATAATAGAGGATCGACGTTGACCGAGCAGTTCAATGATCTCCAGTCCTACAGTTTCCCCGTTTGACTTCGGACCGAATCTTTGGAAAGCGGTGCTATCTTATAGCATCATACTACTTTCGATTGCCCTGATCTACGTGATGGCGAGCGCGCTAGTAAGTGCGCCGCGTGAGCGTGATCCGGCGTCGATTTCATCTTTTTTTACACTCGATCATCTAATTTCAAGGAAGGGATTCAGAATAATAAAAATTATGTACGCTCTTCCTTTCGCTGGACTCTACGCAACGATCGCATTTTATTCGCCCGCGTTGATAGGCTCGGCTTCTCATATTCTGGCGGAATACTTATCCTTAATTGACCCCAAATATAAAGATGCGGTCGTCTCTTTCTTTAACAACATTCAAGATGAATACAAGCCTTTACTCGTTCTTGTACTATGCGCAATCTTGTTTTCTACGAGGTTGAGAACGCCACTAGTGTTTTATCGCGATGCCCTTCTCTCGGCGGCCGATTTTTATCAGACTGTAGACGAAACGTCAGCTGCGTATGTTCGCGAGGCGATCCGCAAATATGGGAATGCCAAGGATGCTTTAGATGCTATTGAGACGGCCTTTGGACGGTCGCCTCTTCCTGAGAGGCTAGCAAATACCTCCGATGAGGCCGTTTTGTCCTATAAAATAATTTGGCACAGCAAAGGGGATATACTTGCCACGGGCTTCGAAAAGGGTATTCAGCAGACGTTCGGTCAAATAAAACTGCAAGTCCTTTCGCCTCCGCGCCCGACCTATACTCCTGCGAATTTGTTTCCAGCGTTAATGCTCTTTTGTGTGATGCTAGGGATGTACATCGCCATTATTCCGATATTTCACCTTTTAATAAGCCCTCCAGTTGATTGGCCTGAGCCAGCAAATTCTGCTTTGGCCCGTTATGTCTTCAAAGGTGTCCTAACTTTTGTTGTGCCTTTGGCATGGGGTATCACAATTTTTATGAATAGAGTACAACATAGTAGTGGTCGATTCTATAATTCACGCTTACACAGGAGAGCGTGGAGTGATATTATTACTGTTGGATTATTGATGTTTGGAACATCAATTGTAACAAACTATATTTTTATGATAATAGAGGTTTCGAGGAGTGTTTATATGAATGGCAGCGGTGCGCTCATAAACCTATCGCAACTTAAAGTACACATTGATGTATTTTTGTATTCGCTGGCACCCTTTGTATCTCTTGTCATTTGGTTTTACGCACGCTCGAAATTTGGCCACAATTGGGGTCTTCCGTTGATATTTTCAATCAGCGGTGGTGCGTGCTTCTGCTTCGCGCAATTTATATTTGAACTTTACACTGTTGAGACTGGCGCCGCCAAATTCACGTTCTATTTTTTGCATCAATTTCTTATGGGCTTCTATTTAACACTGGCGCTTTATGTGAGTTCGTTTATTGCGAGAATATCTTCAGCGCACCATATTGCATAATGTTTGGTAGCGGCTAACGATATAGAAAAGTCGGACCCAGCGGAATGAGGCGCTGTCATTGCGAGCAAAAATATGGAATTCGGGATTGTGCAAACAAAGTGCGGTCCGTTGTTTTCCCTGTGTTTGCGTGGCGGCTCTGTTCCGGAATAATTCGCGTGAGTTGCAATGATGGTAACGATGCGCAATGAACTCTAATGCACGACATGACACCCGCATCCTCCTTCGTCGAAGGCGTTCTCGAAACCTCGCTTTATGCCCGCGATCTCGCCAAAACCGCCGCGTTCTACCGCGAAATCCTCGGCCTGCGAATCCTCCTCGACACGCCCCGCCTCGTCGCCTTCGACTCCGGGCGGCAGAGCGTGCTGCTGGTGTTCCAGCGCGGCGCAACAGAGACTGACATTACCGACGCGCGGGGGACGATCCCGGGCCACGACGGCGCCGGGCGTTTGCATTTCGCGCTGGCCATCGCCGCGGAAGACCTCGATGTATGGCGGGTGCGGTTGGCGCGATCGGGCGTTGTGTTAACCGGCGAATACCGCTGGCCGGCCGGAGGAACCAGCCTGTATTTCAGCGACCCCGACGGCGCGGCGGTGGAACTGGCGACGCCGGGGATGTGGGCGACACGGTAGCTCCGCCCCCTGCCCAACGCGCCCCAAAATGGGAGCAAAGCCAAGCGCTACGTCAGACCTTTAACGTCGAGGCCCGGTAGATTTCGTCGATGGAGCTTGCCAACGCGTCATTGAATGCAGCGTCGCTCATCGAGACCTCGAGGTTTTCAACGAGGGCGCGCGAAAAGCTCGCGATCACGCCGTGGTTGGCGGCGAGGCGCTTGCACGCATCGGCCCGCGTGTAGCCGCCAGATAGCGCCACAACCCGCGCTACATGCGGATGGCTGACCAGCGTCGAATAGAAATCCGGCGTATCCGGGATCGTCAACTTGAGCATGACGCGGCGGCCATCAGGCAGCGCGTCAAGCCTTCTGGTCAATTCCGCCAACAGAATTGCCTCCGCGGCAGCTTTGCCAGGACTCTTGATCGAGACTTCTGGCTCGATGATCGGCATCAGCCCATGGCGGGCGATCTGCTCGGCCACTGCGAACTGTTGCGCCACAGCGGCCGCGATCCCCTGTTTCGAGGGCAGGTTGATGACGGAGCGCATTTTGGTGCCAAAAACGCCCAGCTTTGCCGCCCGCGCCAGCAGCGCGTCGAGCCCCGGCATCGGCTTCATCAGGCTGACGCCGTCATTCTCGGCTTCCAGCCCCTTGTCGATCTTCAGGAAGGGAATGATTTCGCGCTCCCCCCAAAGAAACGCCGGAACAGGCTTGCCCTGCGCCTCGCCGTCCATGGTGCGTTCGAACAGGATTGCCGCGATGACCTTGGCCCCGGTGAAGGCCGGGGCCGACATGATACGCACGCGCATTTCATGCACGAGCCTGAACATCTCGGCCTCGTCGCTGTAGAAATTTTCGGCTATCCCGTAGAGGCGCAGGGCGCTGGGGGTGGAGCCTCCGCTCTGGTCGAGCGCGGCGATAAAGCCGCCTTTGCCTGAGATTTGCGTCGTCATATTGTCATCGGCCATGATCGTATTCCCTCCTGCTCGCGCTCTTATATCAGATCTGCCGCTTCCGCCCGCGCAGCCGCGGAAAGCGCCCTATCGAGCGTCGCCAGCGGATATCCGGTGCGTAGCGCCAGCTCCAGATAGGCCGCATCATAAACCGAAAGCTGGCGCCGGCGCGCCAGATCGAGCAGCTTTTCTTCTTCGAGAGCATTATCAATTGTAACCGGCAAATCCCTGAGAAGTTGGAGCGCGCGAGCTGTGTTGGCGCTGTCAAGCCCTCCGCGCCGCTCGCTAACGATTAGCAGGTTGCGAAGTTCGTACCACCAGATGGCTGGCGCAATCGCCGGATCGCGCGCAATGCGCTCGAACGCCAAATCCGCAATGGAATGCTGTTCGTCAGGCAGGAGCCAGCAAGCGGCGACCGACGCATCAATGACGAACGGCATCAGTAATTGTGCCCTTCGTGGCGCGCCGAAAGGAGCTCGGCCAGAGGGATGCGCGGCATCGTCTTGCGAAATTCGCCGATGTCGGCGAGCGCGCGATCGATTTTGGCCTGACGACTATCAGCCTCCGGAACAATCCGCGCGATGGGTTTGCCGTGTCGCGTGATAATGAGTGTTTCGCCGCGCTCGACCTCGTCGAGCAGCGCGGGCAGACGCGCTTTGGCCTCGGACGCTTGGATTTCGCGCATTTGCGTATTCCAATTTAGACTGGTCAAAGTGACTGGTCAGAACATAGGACATGGGCGGGAAACATTCAAGGCAGGCGCTGCGCGGTGGATCGCCTGTGCACAGTTGCAGTCCAGCCTGGCCGCCATTCCCGCGAAGGCCTGAATTTAGCCTTGCCGGCAAACGAGGCTTGGCCTGGAACCCGCCTTCGCGGGAATGACAGATTTTGTTCAATGAAATCAACGCATAGAAGCATTTTCTTGGCGAGAGCGGGGGAGCGTTGTAGAATGCGAAATCGGGAGTTTTGCATCGCGTTGTCGCCGCGAAGTGTTGAGGCGAGACATTGGCGGGCGGCAATCCGGCAAAGTCGCTAAAGCGGCGGAAAATGGCATCCCAGGGCGTTGATATCATTGAATTGGCTACGCAAAAGCGCCGGCTTGCGGTTCTTGACCAAGCGAAATGAAACGTGCGCGGATTGGCGCCTATCGCATTGAAATCACAAGATGTCCGACCGGAGTGCGGAAGCGGGATGCGCAAGACACGGCGCGCCCGAACCTCAGCCCTTCTCGCGCATGAGCCGAGACTTTTCGCGGCCCCAGTCGCGCTGCTTGTCGGTCTCGCGCTTGTCGTGCAACTTCTTGCCCTTCGCCAGCGCCAGCGCGATTTTTGCGCGGCCCTGCTCGTTGAAGTAGATGCGCAGCGGCACGATCGTCATGCCCTCGCGCTCGACGCCGTTGGCGAGTTTGACGATCTCCTTGGCGTGCAGCAGCAATTTGCGCGGCCGGCGCGGCTCGTGGTTGAAGCGGTTGGCCTGCAGATATTCCGGGATGTTGGCGTTGTAGAGGATCATCTCGCCCGCGCGGTCGGCGGCCGCATAGGCTTCCGCCACTGTCGCCTTGCCGGTGCGCAGGGATTTCACCTCGGTGCCGGTCAACATCATCCCGGCCTCGAACGTCTCGCCGATTTCGTAGTCGAACCGGGCGCGCCGGTTTTCGGACACGATCTTGTAGTTGGGCTTCTCCTTGGCGGCCACGAGGCGTTGGTTTCCTTTTATGCGTTCAACAGGCCGGCGTGGACCAACGCGCGGCGGATCAAGGCCTCGCTCGCCTCGCCGATCGGGATCAGCGGCAGCCGCATTTCATTGCGCACGCGGCCCAGAATGCTCAGCGCGTACTTGGCGCCGCACACGCCGGGCTCGGCGAAGATCGCCGCGTGCAGCGGCGTCAGCCGGTCCTGAATGTTAAGCGCCTTGGCATAGTCGCCCTTCAGCGCCGCCTCCATCAGATCGGCGCACAGCGTCGGGGCGACATTGGCGACCACCGAGATGCAGCCATGCCCACCCGCCGCCATGCAGGCCAACGCTGTCATATCTTCACCTGAGAGCTGGATGAATTCGTGGCCCATCGCATGGCGCTGGCGCGACACGCGGCCGACGTCGCCGGTTGCATCCTTGACGCCGACGATGTTCTTGAGTTCGTGCAGCCGCTTCATCGTCTCCACCGACATGTCGACGACCGAGCGCGGCGGAATATTGTAGATGATGATCGGCACGCCGACAGAATCGTTGACCGCCTTGAAGTGCTGATACAGGCCATCCTGCGTCGGCTTGTTGTAATAAGGCGTCACGACGAGGATCGCGTCGGCGCCGGCCTTCTCGGCATGGCGCGCCAGCTCTATCGCTTCATGGGTGTTGTTCGACCCCGCGCCGGCGATCACCGGCACGCGGCCGCGCGCTTCGTCGATACACATATCGACCACGCGGCGATGTTCCTCATGCGACAAGGTCGGGCTTTCGCCTGTCGTGCCTACCGGCACGAGACCGTGCGAACCCGCTGAAATCTGCCAGTCGACCAGGGCGCGAAACGCTTCCTCGTCGATTTTGCCGTCCCTGAAGGGCGTAATCAGCGCCGGCATCGAACCGTGAAACTTCGCTCGTCTTTCCATCCCGCCCTTCCAGAGACGTTTTCGCGCGCCCGCAGGCTGGCGCGACACTAAACGTTGCCGCGCGCCGGCGAAAGCAAAGAATTGGCTTTCGCCCGGTGGTTAACGCATGATAAGTAAAACGGGCGCAAAATCCGCCATGGAGACCTGTCCATGGCTATTGCAAAATATTGCGCGGGCGTCGCGATCGCCACGGCTTTTTGGCTGGCGAATTCGGCGCTGTGCAGCGCGGACCTGCATAGTGCCCGCTCGACGCCGGGTCCATTGAACGGGATCGATCGGGCTGCGCCGGCTTTGTCGCTCGCCGTCCTCCCGCCCGATGCGCCCGCCTCCGACGCCGAACTCGCGGCGCAATTCACACAATCGCCAGCCCGCACGGCGTCGCTCGAAAGCCGCCTGCGGCTCGACTATTCCACAACCTCGCGCATCGCGCCCGGCGCAGCTTCAATCTCTGGCAATGATCCTGCTCTGGCTCAGGACTTGTCGCAGTTTCGCGCTGCGGTCGCCGCCTACAAACGCGGCGATCGGGTTGGCGCGGATTCAATCGCGCAACGCATCAGCGATCCGATCCAACGCATCGCGCTGGACTGGATCGCCCTGAAAACTGCGCCGCGGCCCGACTATGCCAGCCTTGCCGCCTTTGGCGCGGCGCATCCGGGTTGGCCGGCCAACGATTGGGTTCGCTACGAGCAAGAGGCGGCGCTGTTCGCGGCGCCGCCGCCTGCGGCAACGCTTGCGGCCCTATTTGCCAACGATCCGCCGCGCACGCCGCCTGGCAAGCTGGCGCTGGCCCACGCCGCGCGCGCCGCCGGCAATCTCCAGCAGGCCGGCGATCTGATCCGCTTCATCTGGCGAAACGACGCGCTCAACGCCTGGACCGAAAACCTTGTTCTGCGAGAATTTAAGGGGTTTCTGAACCCCGCCGACCATAGCGCGCGCGCCGACCGACTGTTTTACGCAGAGAACTACAGCGGTGCGATGCGCGCCGCGGCCCTCGCCGGCCCTGCGCCACTTGCCGCGCAACGAGCGCGCATCGACGCCCTGCACAACCCGATCGCGCCCGGCGCTGTCTCGGGTATGCTCGCAAAGCCGTCCGACGATCCCGGCTTGTTATTCGCCCGCATCCATGCCCTGCGCCACGCCGACCGTATACTCGAAGCGGCGTTCCTGCTTGAACGTGCGCCAAGCGACCCAACCCGGTTTGTCGACGGTGACCGCTGGTGGAGCGAGCAGCGCCTTGTCGCGCGCAGTTTGCTCGACGCGGGCCTCACGCGAAAGGCCTACGAACTGTGCCAACGCGGCCTCGCGAGTTCAGCCCCCGCGCGCAGTGACGCGGAGTTTCTCGCAGGCTGGATCGCGATGCGTTTTCTCAACAACGCCGCTGACGCCGAGCAACATTTCACCACAGCGTCGCAGATTGCCACAACGCCGCTTTCTATCTCGCGAGCCGCCTATTGGCGCGGTCGCGCCGCGGAATCATCGGGCCAAATGGACGAAGCCAGGCGCTTTTATCAGCGCGCCGCCGCCTACCCCATCGCATATTACGGGCAGCTGGCCGCCCAGAAACTGGGAGGCGCGGCGCTTGCCCCGCGAGCGCCCCAAGCAATCGTCGAAGGCGAATCCCGCGACGAAGCAATCCGGGTCATCGCGCTTTTATACGAAGCGCAACTCGGCGATCTGGCTCTCCCGCTGGCGCTCGATGAAGCGCGTAAGGCAGTCGACGAAGGCCAGCTCGCGGCGCTCGCCAAAGTATTGATTGGACACCGAGACGCCCTCGCCAGCGTCGAAGTCGGCAAGCGCGCGACCGAGCGCGGCTTTGCGCTGGACGAAGCGGCTTTTCCCACTTTTGGGGTCCCGCGCTTTACGGCCGTAGCAAATTCAGCGGATTTGGCGGTCGTCTATTCCGTAGCGCGACAGGAAAGCGAATTTGTCAGCCACGCCGCGTCTGGCGCTGGAGCAAGAGGCTTAATGCAGGTTCTGCCATCGACCGCCCGCGAAACCGCGCGTCGCGTCGGATTGCCTTTCGACTATGCTCGTCTGACGGGCGATCCCGCCTTCAACGTCCAGATCGGAGCTGCATTTCTCGGACAGTTGCTGAGCGATGAGGGTGGCTCGTCAATCCTGGCCTTCGCCGCTTACAACGCCGGCCCAGCGCGGGTCCAGCAATGGATCAAGGCCTATGGCGACCCGCGCACCGGCGCCGTTGACCCGATCGATTGGGTCGAGCGCATCCCCTTTGACGAAACGCGCGACTATGTGCAGCGCGTAAGCGAAAATCTCGCGGTTTATCGCGCCAGGCTGGGCGAAGGCTTCCCGGACGATCGGCTTGGGCGGCTCGAACCGGCGCAGGGGCGCTAGGCGTAAGCTTGGCGAACGCTTGTCGACGCGAACGCCCGCTGATTTGGGCAGCGATTGCGTTCCTCTGGTCGCTGGCGTCAGCGTCGGCCCATGCGGCGCGTTCAATCCCCCCAGACCGTCGACACATATACCGACGCGGCGCGACTGACCCTGAGCTACACCACGCTACTGGACGCGATCACTAAGGCGGATGCAACGGCGCGAAACGAGCGGACGCGCGGCTTCCGGCTCTCGTAGGTCGAGGACGACGACAGGGCGGTGGGAGGTATTCCGTCCCGTCGCCGCCGCACTTCGATTGCCTATGCTGCGAGTCTCAGCGCGAGACGCAGCCAAGCCCTCGAACGCGTATTCCGTAACGGAATGGTAAGTGTTCCTATCCCCCAAACGGGGGGATCTCATCGCCCGCTCCCGACGCATTGGCGCGCTGCGCGAGAAGATAATGGCCTGTGTCACGCAATTTCGTCAGCGGCCGAGGAGTTTGGCGGAAGGGGTGTCCTCCCTTCGCCAGTCCCATGGCGTTTCATGCCGCCCCACATAGGTCTGAATTAACTGAACTTTCAGAGCGCAACGCGTTTCATGTTGTCCCATACCGTCCTATCGAATAGCATCCTTTTTGATGGGTACATTGATGGGTATGCCATGCCTCGCATCGCCAAGGAACTTTCCGCGCTTGAGATCGGCCGGTTGAAAGAGCCCGGATATCACTTTGCTGGGGGCGTCGCCGGTCTGGTCTTGCAGGTCACAGAGACCGGGGCGCGCAGTTGGATATTACGCACCACGGTTGGCGGCCGCCGTCGCGATATCGGTCTCGGCGGATATCCAAGCGTGACGCTCGCAGGTGCGAAGGAAGCCGCGCGGGCGGCCCGGGAGCAAGTCAGGCAGGGCGTAAACCCAGTGCAAGAGCGCTCGGCTGCCCGCAGCGCTTTGGCTGCCCAGAGCGCGGCGTCGATCACATTCAAGGAGGCTGCCGAGCGATATATTGCTGCGAACGAGGTGGGGTGGAAGAACCGCAAGCACGCGGCGCAATGGGGCGCAACGCTCGAAAAGTACGTTTACCCCGGCATTGGCAAACTCCAGGTCGCCGCTGTCGAGACTTCACACGTCGTGAGCATCCTTGAACCGATCTGGACGAACGTTACGGAGACTGCCGGCAGGCTTCGAGGTCGTATCGAGGCGATCCTCGACTGGGCAACCGCCCGCGGGTATCGCAAGGGGGAGAACCCCGCCCGATGGAAAGGTCACCTTAGCGCCATCCTCCCCGCCGCGGGCAAGGTCAAACGCGTACAGCACCATTCGGCGCTCGACTACAGGCACGTCGGGGCGTTTATGGACTCCCTGAACGGTTGCGAAGGCGTGGGGGCCCGCGCTCTTGAGTTTGTGATTTTGACCGCCGCCCGATCGGGCGAGGTGCGCGGCGCAAAATGGATTGAGATCGACGACAAGGCCAATGTCTGGACGATCCCTGCCGATCGTATGAAGGCCGGCAAGGAACATCGCATACCGCTGTCTGACACGGCTGTGAAGTTGTTGGCGTTGCTCCCGCGCCTCAAACGCTCCGGACTGATTTTTCCGAACGGCAAGGGAACCCAGCTTTCCGACATGACGCTGACGGCTGTCGTTCGCCGGATGCACCAATCTCGGATCGAAGCGGGGGACGAGGGCGACAGCGGATGGAGTGGCAGCGGCGGCAGGATCATCACCGCGCACGGGTTTCGCAGTACGTTCCGCGATTGGGCAGGCGAGACAACGGCTCATCCGCGCGAGGTTATCGAACACGCGCTGGCGCACCAACTCGCTGACAAGGCGGAAGCATCATATGCGCGCGGGACGCTGTTCGAGAAGCGCCAACGCCTCATGGCAGATTGGGCCAAGTTCTGCGCCCTGACCACAGAACGATTGGCGGCCGAGATCGTCCCAATCAGGCATGGATACTGAGGGTCGGCCCATGAGCAAGTTGCCTCGCGACTGGTGGGTTTTTGAGGATGCCACCGATGACGAGCCGCCCGAGGTTCCCGCGGCATCGGCGAAGCGACCGCGTGGACGACCACGCCACCCAAGTCCTCAGGATTGGCTGCGGAACCCGCCGTCGTGGGTGACGTCATCAAATATTGGAATGAATATTACCGACGAAACATTGAGGCAATATAGGGAGGATTGCGAGGAACATCGCCGCGGAAAGGTATCAGAGAAGGTCGTTGAAGCATATCGATCTGGAAGGAATACGGCGAACAAGAACCGCGCGAGTGCGAAAGAACAAGCGCTCAGCAAGGTGAAACATGACAATGCCAAGGTCATTTCTACTTCGGGCTTGTCCCCGTCAGCTATCGCGAAACAGATCGTAAGGGTGCGAAGGAACCATGGGTTAGGATGGCGTGCGATTTTCGACGAAATTTCAAGCGACAGAAAAGGCTGCGAGGCCAAATAGCGGGAAAAATCGATCCGCCCTAGATCGGGCTCCATGACGTAACATGGAGGCCCAATTGCAAACTCTGCTATCGAATTTTATCGACAAAGGTTCGGGGCGCGCCGTACGGCTTTCCGACGTGTGCAACCTCACCGGCGCTTCCAAAACGACGATCTGGCGCTGGGTCAAAGACGATCCCAACTTCCCGAAGCCGTTTCACCTGTCTGCGGCCGTCACCTGCTGGGACGAGGGCGAGATATTGACGTGGGTCACGTCTAAGAAAGCCGCGCGCCGCCAACTCGGTTGAGTGAGCGCCGCCTAGGCTGGCGCGTTCCAGACCTACTCGAACACCTAGCCAAGCGCGCCGCCGTTGCGGCCTGATCGGTCGCAATCCCCAATCAAAGAGAAGGCCCGGCGCGTTTGGCGACGCGATCCGGGCCGATATGGAGAATTTCAAATGCGGAAATCCAATACTATATCGCCAGAACCCGGCGAGCAAGAGTT
>JAYUFK010000084.1:0-17173 GCA_043739325.1 Methylocapsa sp.
GTCTATCGCCTGCGCCAAAACGCTCCGCCCCCGCCCTTCGACTCTCGACAACTCCAACTAAACTTGGCAATGACATGAACCGGACAGTCGTGGAACAAGCGCGACTATCAGAGCTGCAACAGCAAGTCGGAGAAAGACTGCAATTTCGGCGGTCAACAAGTCCAACGCTTCCTCACCAGCGGGCTGAAGGCCATGTATGCCGAAATGAGCAAGCGTGAGGAGCAGACGAACACAGTCCTGCTCGAGGCCGATCCGGTTCTCGACAATCAATATGGGTCGGTGTTGCGCCTCGCGATCGACGCCGATCCCGAGGCGGGGGACACGGACATTGTCCGTGTCGCCTTTTCAGACGCCGAGCGCCGCAAGCATGACCTGCGCTATGTGATGAAGCGCGAGGATGGCGCGTGGCGCATCGACAATATTCGCAGCTTCCAACCCAAGTCCGGCTGGGACGATCTGCGTAAGGATATTGCGCCGCGGAAGTGAAGGCGCGGCGAGTTGCCTCGCTGGCTTGACTGCGCCAATCCTTGACGGGTTCGCTCTCTCTCCTCACCGGCGGCTGGCAATGGCGACGCCGACAGCCGTCGCGGCCATCCCGACGAGTTGCAGCGGCGTCAGGGTCTCGCCGAATAGCAGCCAAGCCTGAATAGCGGCCGCGGGCGGCACAAGATAGATGAGCTGCGAGGCGCGCGAGACTTCGCCGTGGCGGATCAGCGCCAGCAGCAGCCAGATCGCGCCGATCGACAGCGCGAGGACCGACCAGGCGAGCACCAGCGCCATCGTCAGGTTCCACACGATGCGCATCGGTTCGAGCAACCAGGCGGCGGGGAGGGTGATAGCGAAAGCGCTGACATATTGCAGGCCGGCGATAGCGCGCAGGTCACCGGCGGGAATGAAGCGCTTCTGATAGAAAAACCCGGCGGTCGCCGACAGCATCGCGAGGAGGTTAACCGCCCCGGCGCCGATTGGCAGCGCATCGACTTTCGCCACGCCGAGCTTTGGCCCACGCACAAGCAGCAGGCCGGCGAAGCCGAGAGCGACGCCAAAACTGCGCTTGAGCGACCCGCGCTCGCTCAGCAGCGCTGGCGCCAGCATGGCCGTCAGGATCGGCTGAGTCGCCGCGATCAGCGCCGAGATAGAAGCCGGGACACCTTGGCGGATCGCCCACCACACGCCGCCGAGATAGAGGCCGTGCAGCAGCACGCCGCTAACCGCGATATGGCCGAATTCGTGAGCGGTGCGAGGAAACCGAGCGCCGCTAAGACGCGCGAACGCCATGAGCAGCAACCCGGCGGAGCCAAACCGCACGCACAGAAAAGTCAGCGGATCAGCGTAATCAGCCGAATAGCGCGCGACGATCCAGCCGGTGGACCAGAGCACGACGAATAGCGGCGGGGCGAGCCGATCGAACCAGAGTTGCGATGATTGGGAAGCGGGCATGCGGCGGTGTAAGGGAGGATGGCAAAGGGGGGCAAATCGAGGCGCGACTTATCGCCGCTGCGCCTTTGCGGATGGCGCGGTCGGCGGGACCACGCGCGCTTCGCCGCCGTCAGCGAAACGGATGCCCGCTTCGGCGCAGGCTTTAATCCAGGGCGTGATCGCGCCGATGTCGCCGGAGCAGGCAGCGACAACGATCGCCGCGTTCGCGGCCTTCGCGCTTGCAGACGGCGGCGGCGCTACCGGATTATCCTCGTCGGCGATCAAGCTGCCGCCCGACCATCCGGCCGCGAGCGCGAGCCAGGTCGTTGCGATGCTTTGGTCCCCGGCAATTCCCACGGCGAGGGCGGCGCGGCGGTGCGTCTCTTCAGGCGCACGCACCCATTCCTCGGCGGCGCGAAGCGCCGCGTCGTTCGAGCGAGGTCCGACAATGGCGGCGACGCATTGGCGCGCCCACCAGACCGCCTCGCGGCGCGGCAACAGATGGGAGAGGAATACGAGAGCCTCGACAGGGCGGGGGGAGGCCGCCAATCGACCGGCGTAGTCCAGCGGCGCGCAATCATCGGGCGGGGGGGGCGCAAATCGACGCAAGTCGTCGAACGCTTCGAAGACGGAATTCGCAGTGGCAAAGCGGATGCGCGAAGACATTCCCGGTATTCCCTATAGCAGCGGCAGGACTCCGCCGACCGTGCCAGACAACGCGTTGAGCACTCCGACGTTCACGATAGGAGCGATATTAGTGACCGGCGCGGCGACGTTGACCGCCGCCATCGCGGTCATGTTAACCATCGGCGTCGTGACGGTCACGCCCATTGGCTGAATCATGACCTGTGAAATGGGCGTCCCGCTCATGATGATGCCAGTCGGGCCCATTTCGATCTTGGCCAGCAAGCCGCTCGGACCGACATTGAGCGTAATGCCCGTCATGGTCATAACGATTTGCGCCATGAGTCCGCTCGGACCGACGTTGAGCGTGATGCTTGAAGTGTCCATCAAGATTTGCGTCATAGGAGCATTGACCGGGCCGACATTGATCGTCGCCGTCTTCAACGCGTTCAAGGTGAAGTTGCCGCCCGGACTCTTCGCGCCGATGGTCATGTCGCCGACGGTAATCGTCTCGTCGCCGCCGACCTGCTCGGTCTGATTGCCAAGGATGACGCGCTTTTCGTCGTTGAGCGCCTTGAACATCAAATCCTTCTCGGCGCGCAGCTTGATCGTTTCGCTTCCCACCGTGTCGTTGAACAGCAGCATGTTGTAGCCTGCGCTGTTCTTGGTCGACCGGGTCAGAATGCCCGAATTGTTTTTCTTCCCGGGCAAGTCCGCCGGGACTTCATTCGTGCCGTTGTAGACCGAGCCGACGACGATGGGCCGGTCGGGGTCGCCTTCCTCGTACTGCACCATCACTTCGTCGCCGATGCGCGGAACGAACAACGCGCCGCGATGGCTGCCGGCCCAGAACTGCCCGATACGCACCCGGCGCGACGGCGGTTTCTTCTGGCCGTTATAACTCTTGTCGCGGTTCCAGTAGAACTGAACGCAGATGCGGCCTTGCTTGTCGACGTCGATTTCCTCACCCTTTTCGCCAACCACAAGCGCCGACTGCGCGCCGACAATAACCGGCTTGCGCGTTTGCTGCGGCATCCGGTAGGGAATGTCGCTCTTGGCGAGTTCATACGTGCCGAAATAAGTCGCCCCTGAAGGATTGGAGCCGGTCGATTCGTAGTCCTGATAGCCATACGAGTGAACGCAGCGCAGCAGCAGATAGTCGCCAACTTCGGTATCGGCGCTCTCGGTTGATGTGCGCTTGATCGTGAACCCTGGAGTCAGCGACGGCGCGTAACCGGAGGCGGTGCAACGCAGGTTGCGCGTGCGCGCCGCGTCGCGGCTGACTTGTGCAAGTTTCTTGCCCTGGTTCTCCTTGTCGTAGTCGCCCGGGTAATTATAAATCTCCATATCTCCGTGGGCGAACTTGTAGTCGAACTTCTCCGAGACGGCGAGGCTCGCCCCGGGGTTCTTGTAGTCGTAGTCGGTCAGCGCATAGACGCCGCTCACCATTGCCCGGTTCTTCGTCCAGTCGTTGAACTGCTGGATGTCGCGCCGCTGCTCGACTGCTACTGGCAAATAGAGGATTTCTGTCGGGTTCGGCAGCGAAACATGCGTGGTTGAATCGGCAAGCACGAGATAATGAATGCTCGGCGAGGAACCGTCGCCCGGCATGAACTGGAAGTAGTAATAGATCCCGTACTCTTCCATCAGCCGCAGCACGAAATTCAAATCTGTTTCGCGGTACTGCACGGTGTATTCGAGCGTCGGGTAGTCGCCGGCGGTAAGATCGATAACGTCGCTGAAGTGGCGATCCTCGAAGACCTTTTTGATGATGTCCCTGGCGTTCATGTTCGGGAATATGCGGCAGTCCGAAGTCAACGACAGCAGCCACAGCCAAGGCCTGAGAACGAGAATGTAAACGCAATAGTCGCCGCGCCTCGCGAGCCAGCGCGCTTCGGTCATCACCCCGCTGAAATCGCGCCCCACGCCGTCGTTGGTTTCGAGATGCACGCTCGAATTCAGGCCGAGCGCCTTGTCAAAATCGATGTCGGCGTCCAGGCTGAGCGCCTCGATGCGATACTCGAAAAGCTCGCCCATCCCCTCGGCGCCGTCAAAGCGTCCCAGCAGCAACTTGTCCTTGCCCAAAGGCGTCGCGAGCCTGCCGGTGCGCGTGTCCTGCGTCGGATTCGCCATATTAACCTCGCTCGCGCCTCGGCCTGCAATACGCTTGCGGCCGTAAAATCCTATATCGCACGCGCGCCAAAGGATACCGCGCGAGCCGCCCGCCGCCGAAGCGATCAACTTGTTTGCATGGCCGGTCCCGATCTTCTTACGGTCCGGCGGCGCAAGAGGCCTCGCGAATGGCGCGCGGTTTTTCTCAAACGTCACCCGTTTGGAGGATGACGCCGGCCAAGCCTTTCGGCACTGTGGCGTTGGCAGAAGATTGGGCCGCAATGAACCAGAAGTTTTCGCAGAATAAAAACGCAGTGCCGCTGTCTTCGCCAAGAAAAGTCGATGCGCCAAAGCTATAATCGAATGTCCATAAAACGCAATTCTGGAAAGTTATGCTTGCAAGCGGCGACTACACTTTAAGCTTTCGTTATGGAGGAAAACATGCTTGATGCTACTCTACTTAGTAACGCGGTAGCGGCGGGACGCATTATCGAACAGGCTCAGCCGGGGGATCCGGCGCTTGGGCCGTTAACGCAATTGCCCGGCACATGGGAGAACGCGGGCGATCTTGCCGGCCATGGCTGGAATATGATCGCCCTGCCGTACAAACTGCCGGGCAATGTCGTCAATCCGAATGTGCCGGATCAAAGATCGGATTTCCGACTCCTGCTCAATCAGTTCAATGAAAAACTGATATTCTCCCAGGTTGACAAGAACGTTCCCAATCGCGGGGCCGCCGTCGCCAACATATTCGACGCCGATCAGCACCTCGCCGCGCTCCAATATATTCAACATATCGTGCAGATCGCGGCAGTCGATTTTCCGGTGACGGCGGATAATCCGGACAGGCCGAAAGGCTCTGCCGCCATCCACCATGAGCCGGGCTTGTTTCTGCATCTTTTCTCGCGAACGGGCGGTGGCCCGGACATTGCGCGGCTGGCGACCATTCCGCATGGCGACGCGGTTCTGGCGCTGGGCAATGGCGTAATGTCGGATGGACCTCCCGACTTTGAAAATGTCGGCGATTTTCTGCCGTTGCCATCAGGCGTCACGCCAGACGTCGAAAACAACCCTTATCTCGAGCCGTATAAAAAATTCAAATTGGCCAAGTTCAAGAATCTATTCGATCCGACGAACCCGTTGGAATTGCTGAAGGGCGCAGTCAAGGACATAAAAATCAAGAGGACAACGACGATCACTCTGGACACGACGCTGGCGACCGGCGGCATTCACAACATTCCGTTTGTTGTGAAGCAGGCCAATGCGACGTCAATGCGCGCAATATTCTGGATTGAGGAACTCGCCGATAAGCCTGAGATTTGGTTACAGTATGCACAGAAAGTCATGCTCGATTTCTTCCCGATCGGCGGCCCGTTCGGCGACCCGGACATCGGCCGTATCAGATGGCCGCATATTTCCATCAACACGATGAGGCTGACGGCGAGACCCTAAGAGCGGCGGCGCAAGTTGGCTGAACGCGCTCTATTTCTGACCACAAAGTTTCGGCCGAGCTTTAGATAAGCGGCGGCGCAACGTTGTAACTTGCGCCGCCGCATTCGATTATTATCAAGGGGGCTTCCTGATGGGCAAAGGACAAATCGCCGGCATTTCGTTCGCCGCCACGATCGCGGCCTTGGCGCCGCCCTCAGCCATTTCCCAAACGGCGACATTCGAGGATCTTCAGCAGGGTCCGCAATGGACCCACGCCGCGAGGGCGAGTTTTTATACGACGGATCAGGGCTCGCGAATGATCCCGCTCGCTTGGCTGAACGGGCTGATACGAGCGAACGGTCAACCGTTTCTCGCCGACGCGCTGGCGCGCTACGGCTACTTGCCCAACCCCGACAGCCCAAACGGATTGCCTGTCGGCTTTACCGCCACCGGGCTTCCAGGCGTTGAAACCGTAGGCATGACCTGCTCGGCCTGCCACACCCGTCAAATAACGATCAACGGGCAGGCGTATCGGGTCGATGGCGGCCCGGCGTTGGTCGACTTCGAGGGCTTGCTGACCGACCTCGATACGGCCATTGGCAGCGTTCTCGCGAGCGATGCGGCTTTCGCGCCTTTTGCCGCAAGGGCGCTGTCCACGCCGGCGCCTGACCCCGACGAGGTTCTGTCGCTTCGGCAGGATGTCGCGAGCTGGTATTTGCGCTTCCATACGCTCATATCGCGCGCTATGCCGGACACGCCCTGGGGGCTTGGACGGCTCGATGCGATTGGCATGATCTTCGACCGGTTGACCGGGCTCGATATCGGGCCGCCGCCTTCGTTCATCATCGCCGACAACATCAAGAAGGCCGACGCGCCCGCTCGATATCCCTTCTTGTGGAACGCCTCGCGGCAGGACCGGACGCAATGGCCTGGGTTTGCCGCAAATGGCAGCGACGTGCTGGCGCTCGGGCGCAATCTCGGCGAAGTCTTCGGCGTCTTCGGAGTTTACGAACCCAAGAATTACATCGTGTTCGTTGACTATCTCAACAACAATTCAGCCAATTTTGAGGGGCTGGACCGGCTTGAGAAGTTGATCAAGCTGATCGGACCGCCGCAATGGCAATGGCCGATCGACGGCGACCTGAAGGCCAAAGGCGAGGCGATTTTCAACCGCGATGTAAAAGACGGCGGCTGCAAGGAATGTCACGATTCTGGGCCGGGGCAGGTGCGGTTTCCGCTCGAGCAAACCTTGAAGACGCCGATCACCGACGCTCACACCGACACAAGGGAACTTGGTCTGCTCCACTGGCAGGTCAAGACAGGATCCCTCAAGGGCGCCTACATTCCGTTTGTCACCAAATCGCCGCTTGGGGAGACCGACAGCGCATTCAATACGCTTGCGACCTCGGTGGTCGGTTCAATCGCCGGGCATGTGCTTCTGGGCGGTATGCACGCCAGTGTCGCCCGAATTCCGTTGCCGCAAGTTGAATTGGGTATGCCAATTCCGCAGCCGAACGTGCATTTGCCGCGGGAGTTGCGCGAACTGGAGACCGCTTTTAGAGGCCCGGAGGCGATTGCCGCCAGCGCGGTCAGGCCGCAAAGCCTCGCTCCGCCTTCGGCGGACGCTTCCACCCAGGCGCTGTATGAATCGCGCGTCATGAAAGGCATTTGGGCTGCCGCGCCGTATTTGCACAATGGGTCTGTACCGACGCTGGTAGAATTACTCAAACCGGCGTCGCAACGCGTCGCGACATTCAAGGTCGGCCCGGCCTACGACCTCGACAGCGTCGGTCTTGCCGCCGAGCAACCCTCGGCGCTTTCGACAACGCGGTCGACTACAGACTGCTCGGACCTGAACTCTGGCAATAGTCGCTGCGGCCATGACTTTGGAACGCGGCTGACGGTTGACGAGAAGAAAGCGCTGCTGGAATATCTCAAGAGCCTGTGACCATGCGGGCGGTTGGGCGCCCGGGGTTCGGACTGAAGCAGGAGAGGCGGAGTGGCTGCCCGGTGTTGCCGATCGCCGGATCCGTCAATCCGCGCAACTGGGGAAGGGCGTAATTCTTGCGGAAAAGCCGAAAGCGTGTTAGCGTTGTGAGATTGGTAGCGTGACCTCATTTATGACAGATATTGTGTGTACATATAGCGTTCGATGTTAGCCGTTGGCGGCTTGAGGCAGCTTAACCAATCCGACAGAAGACTTTGAAATTCTGCGCAAGACGGCGGAAATACGCATCGCAGGTCTTTGAAAATGTTAGATCGACTACGCAAAATCGCCGCTTCGAACCAACATTTGGCGGGCTGTCGCGGGTGTGCGGCCGATTGGTGAAGGGCAGGGGGACTTCGAGGCGTGAATTACTGTAAGCTCTCGAACTCTCGTCACGCCATAAGGCCTCATGCCAAAGATCATCGCGATACCGCTTGCCGCCTATTGGAAATTCGTCGCCGAGGATGGTTGGGCGATCTCCAGCCACATCGCGCTTTCAATCCTGACCTCGCTCTTCCCGTTCCTGATTTTTGTCACTTCGCTCGCGGGATTTCTCGGCACGCAAAGTCTCGCCGACGAAGGCGCGAAATTGATCTTCGACGCCTGGCCGCCCGCAGTGGCCGGACCCATCGCCGGCGAAGTGCATAATGTGCTGACCTCCCAGCGCAGCGGCCTGCTGACGATCGGCGGATTGCTGGCGCTGTACTTTTCGTCCGGCGCAATCGAGGCGCTGCGCATCGGCCTCAATCGCGCTTACGAGACAACTGAAATGCGGCCGTGGTGGCTGCTGCGGCTGGAATCAATCGCCTTCATGGTGATCGCCTCTCTCGCCTTGCTGGCGCTGGCGTTTCTGGTTGTCCTGGGGCCGCTGATCTGGGTGGCGGCGCTGCACTTTGCTCCGGGCCTCGCGCCGCTCGAAGGCCTTGTGACGCTGCTGCGTTTCGGCATCGCGTCGCTGGTCATGGCGTTGTCGCTATTGATCGCGCATTTCTGGTTGCCGGCGGGACATCGAAGGCTCAGGGACGTCGCGCCCGGCATCGTGCTGACGTTTGTCTGCTGCCTGGCGTTCGGCGCGATTTTCGGCGCTTATCTCGGCGAGTTCGCGCGCAATTATGTCTCGACTTACGCGGGTCTCGCGTCGGTGATGGTCGCGTTGGTTTTCCTCTATTCGATGGCCGCCATTTTCGTTTATGGCGGCGATCTCAATGCCGCGATCCTGCAAGCGCGCAAGAGGCCTTAGCGTCCGCTTGCCTCGATCACATCCTCCAGCGTGCGCAGACCCGTCCGCGGCGCATTGACCAGCACGGCCATGTTCCCCGGCGCATGCAGGTTCTTCCACATCTTGGTGTGCGCTTGAGGGATCTTGTCCCACGGAAACACTTCCGACATGCAAGGGTCGATGCGACGGTCGAGAACGAATTTGTTCGCCGCCGCGGCTTGTTTGAGATTGGCGAAATGCGAACCCTGAATGCGCTTCTGCCGCATCCAGACAAAGCGCGCGTCGAAGGTCAGATTGAAGCCGCTTGTGCCGGCGCAAAACACCACCATGCCGCCGCGCTTGACGACAAAGCACGACACCGGAAACGTCTGTTCGCCGGGATGCTCGAAGACGATGTCGACGTCCTTCTTGCCGGTGATATCCCAGATCGCCTTGCCGAATTTGCGCGCCCCCGACATGAAGGCCGCGTATTCCGGCGTGTTGACTTTGGGCAACTGGCCCCAGCAGGAAAAGTCCTTGCGATTGATCAGACCCTTCGCGCCGAGCGACATCACATAGTCGCGCTTCGATTCATCCGAGATGATGCCGATCGCATTGGCGCCCGCGGCGGCGCAAAGCTGCACGCCGAACACGCCCAAGCCGCCCGATGCGCCCCACACGAGCACGTTGTCGCCCGGCTTCAGCCGATGCGGCTCGTGGCCGAACAGCATGCGGTAAGCGGTCGCCAGGGTGAGCGTGTAGGAGGCGCTTTCCTCCCATGTGAGATGGCGCGGCCGCTCCATCAACTGGCGGTCCTGCACGCGGCAGAACTGCGCGAAGGAACCGTCCGGCGTTTCGTATCCCCAGATGCGTTGCGAGGTCGAATACATCGGATCGCCGCCGTTGCATTCCTCGTCGTCACCGTCATCCTGATTGCAATGGACGACAACTTCGTCGCCGACCTTCCAGCGCTTCACCTTGGAGCCGACCGCCCAGACGATGCCAGCCGCGTCCGACCCGGCGATATGATAGGGTTGTTTGTGGGCGTCGAGCACCGAAATGGGTTCCCCCAGCGCGGCCCAGACGCCATTGTAATTCACCCCCGCCGCCATCACCAGGACGAGCACGTCATGGCTGTCGAGCTTCCAGGTCGGCACGACTTCCAGCCGCATGGATTGTTCGGGCGGACCGTGCCGCTCTTTGCGAACGACCCAGGCGTGCATGTTGGCGGGAACATGCCCGAGCGGCGGAATTTCGCCGATGTCGTACAGGTCCTTGGACTGGGCGGCGCCGGCGGAACCCTTGACCGCCGTCGATCCGCCCCCGTCGAGCCCACTCGTCATAACGCTTCCCTTTTCCCGCGCGGCGCCTGATTGTTGCGCCGCAACAAGGCTTTCATCGCGCCGCCGAAAGCGAAATGCAATACCTTCTTTCGCCTCAGGCGGTGCGATCGGGTCTTGAAACGACAGAGCCGAGTATTTTATTCGACACTATCGTGATCGGGCATCGTGATTCACAGAACCCTAACGATTTACTGCGAATGCTTCAGTATTGAGGCGGCTGATCTTTGCGCCGCTCGGAGGCTGCCAAATGTACCGGTATCCCCTGTTGCAGCAATTCGCGGCTTTAACCGGCTTTGAATTCGTCGCGTTTTCACTCGTCGGATTCATCACGGTCTGGGTCGCCGGCTACGTCTTCGACGCGATCATGCGGGACGCGGCGTTTGGCCCGCTGCGCAACGGCCTGCTCGTGGCTGCCGCCGCCTATATCGGCCTCTACGTGCGAATCGTCTACTTCTATGGTTACTATCAGGGCGAAACCGAAGTGACGCTGGCCGCGATGATCATCGCTCCCGTCATTTTCATGTGCGTGCTTGGCCTCATCAAAACTCGCGTTGCCCGGAACTAGTTCCCCGCAAGTTGCGCCAGTTATCGACCCAGGGCAGCTCGCCCTGCATTGGCGTGCGCCGCAATACCTGCCATTGTGCCCCGCAATATGAAAGAGGCGACATAGGATGGCGGGCTAATAATGGCGGGAGCCGGCGAAGGCGAGCAACAAACAACGCGACGCGACGCCCCGTGGATAATCCGGACCTACGCAGGCCATTCGTCGGCGGTCGAATCCAATCGACTTTATCGCGACAATCTCGCCAAGGGTCAGACAGGGCTTTCCATCGCCTTCGATCTGCCGACACAGACCGGATATGACAGCGACCATCCGCTGGCGCGCGGGGAAGTGGGCAAGGTCGGCGTCGCAATTTCCCACATTGGCGACATGCGGGCGCTGTTCGCCGACATCCCCGTGGCCAAGATGAACACGTCGATGACGATCAACGCGAGCGCGCCTTGGTTGATGGCGCTATACGTCGCCGTTGCTGATGAGCAGGGGGCGGACCGCGCAACCCTGCAAGGCACAACGCAAAACGACATCATCAAGGAATATCTCTCGCGCGGCGCCTATGTGTTTGCGCCCGGACCGTCCCTTCGACTGACAAAGGATCTGATCCTGTTTTCGGCGCGACACACGCCGAAATGGAACCCGATGAACGTCTGCTCCTATCATCTACAGGAAGCAGGCGCGACACCGGGACAGGAACTGAGCTTCGCCTTGGCCACCGCCGTCGCCATCCTCGACATGGTGAGGGACTCTGGCGAAGTCGAGGAAGCCGCGTTCGAGGAGATCGTCGGCAGACTCTCGTTCTTCGTCAACGCAGGGATGCGCTTCGTGACGGAACTCGCAAAGATGCGGGCGTTCACCGAGCTGTGGGAGGAAATCACCCGCGAGCGCTACGGCATAGCCGATCCCGCTAAGCGCCGATTTCGCTACGGCGTACAGGTCAATTCCCTTGGCCTGACCGAGCAGCAGCCGGAGAACAACGCCTATCGTATATTGATCGAGATGCTTTCTGTGGTGCTGTCGCGCAACGCGCGGGCTCGCGCGGTGCAATTGCCGGCTTGGAACGAAGCGCTCGGGTTGCCGCGTCCTTTCGACCAGCAATGGTCGCTGCGCATGCAACAGATCATGGCCTACGAGACGGACCTGCTGGAATACGGCGATCTGTTCGATGGCAATCCCGAAATCAATCGTCGCGTCGAAGCGTTGAAAGCCGAGGCCAAGGCGGGGATGGCGGCCGTTGAAGCAATGGGCGGCGTCGTAACGGCCATTGAGTCGGGCTTTCTGAAGAGCCAGCTCGTCGAATCCAACACCAAGCGGCTCGAAGCGATTGAGCGCGGCGAGCAAATCGTCGTAGGCGTCAACCGCTTCACAGAGAGCGAACCGTCACCGCTGACATCGGGGGAAAATTCGATCGCAGTTGTCGCGCCTGAGGTCGAAGCGAGACAGATCGCCAATTTGCGGGCATGGCGCGGCAGTCGCGATGACGCGGCGGTCCAGGTCGCTCTTGAGCAATTACGCAAGGCGGCGAAAACCGGAACCAACATCATGGAGGCTTCTATCGCGGCTGCGAAGGCGGGCGCGACGACCGGCGAGTGGGGCGAGGCGCTGCGCGCCGTTTTTGGCCAGTACCGCGCCCCGACCGGCGTCCGCACCTTCGCGCGCCAGGAAGCCGCCGAGCTCGACGAAGTGCGGGCCGAAGTGCAGCGGGTGTCGCTAAAACTCGGACGGCGGCTACGTTTCCTCATTGGCAAGCCCGGACTTGACGGTCATTCCAACGGCGCCGAGCAAATAGCTGTGCGCGCAATCGATTCCGGAATGGAAGTCATCTACGACGGAATTCGCTTCACTCCCGAAGAGATCGTCGCTCGCGCCGCCGATGGCGTCGACTGCGTTGGATTGTCGATTCTATCGGGTTCCCATTTAGCAATGGCGACCGACGTGGTTGCGGGGTTGCGCAAGGCGGGGCTCGGTCAAATTCCGGTCGTTGTGGGCGGAATTATTCCAGCTTCCGACGCTGATCGTCTGCGCGCGGCCGGCGTCGCGGCGGTCTATACCCCCAAGGACTTCGCGATCAATCGCATCATGGCCGATGTCGTGAAACTCGTAGATTCCCGCGTTAGCCAAACCTGAGTTGACAGGCGCAAGGGTCGCTGTATTGAAGTCAAATCTTCCAGAACGAACTTGGCTAATATCACAATGTCGTTCATCATCGATTCGTCTTGGCGCGTCCGGTCTCTGGGTCCACCTGGTTGCCGGTAGTCCCAATTCTTAAGGCGTTTCAAAGAATGCGAGTTCGCCAATTCTCGCGGTTCGCATCGAGATCGTCTGAAGGTATCTGCAAGAGGCGAAATCCCTGACTGACGCCCAAAAGCGCAAGGTTGTCATTGGCGTCCTGCTGGCGATGTTTCTGGCGACGCTGGATCAGACCATCGTGGCGCCGGCGCTGCCGACAATCGGTCAAGGCTTGGGCGACGCGGATTTTCTCCCGTGGATCATTTCGGTCTATCTCCTGACCAGCACGGCGACGACGCCACTGTACGGGAAAGTCTCCGACATTTATGGGCGCAGACCGGTTCTGCTGCTGGCACTCGCAATTTTTGTCGCTGGTTCGATTATCTGTGCGTTGTCGACGAGCATGGCCACGATCATTGTGGGCCGTGCTATTCAAGGGTTGGGCGGCGGAGGCCTCATTACGCTCGCGCAGACGGTGATAGCGGACGCGGTTTCGCCGCGCGAACGTTCAAAATACGTCATCTACATCACGACGGTGTGGGCGACCTCCAGCGTCGCCGGCCCTGTGCTTGGCGGGTTTCTCGCCCAGCACGCCTCATGGCAAGTAATCTTCTGGATCAACCTGCCGCTCGGCGCGTTCGCCGCCTTCATCACCAGCGGCACGCTGCGCAGTTTGCCGCAACTGAGACGCGCGCATCGGCTGGATATTCTCGGATCGCTCCTCATGACCAGCGCGACCGTGGCGTTGATGCTGGTCCTGACCCTTGGCGGGGCGCGGCTGGCGTGGACGTCGCCATCGATCGTCGGGCTGGCGCTAGCCGCAATTGCTCTGACCGCGTGGTTGGTCGCTCATCTCACCAGTGCCCCCGAGCCGCTCATACCGCTCGATATTTTTCGCAATGAAGTTGTCGGCGTCGCAACCCTGGCGATCTTTTTCGCGATGTTCGCGTTTGTCGGTCTGACTGTCTATCTGCCGATATACTTTGAGTATGTGATGGGCGCCGATCCGACGCTGGCGGGGGCCGGACTTATCGCGCTGCTCGGCGGCAGCGTCATCGGCGCTAACAGCGCAGGGCGCAATATGTCACGCGTCGAGCATTACAAACGCATGCCGATCATCGGTCTGTTTGTCGCGTATGTTGTACTGGTGGCGCTTGCCGCCTTGGCCCCGCAACTGCAATTCTGGCAAGCTGAAGCGCTCATACTGATCGTTGGGATCGGAATCGGGCCTTCATTCCCGACCGCGACGGTAGCGGTACAGAACGCCGTTGACCCGCGCGATCTTGGTATCGCGACGGCGACTCTGGCCTTCTTACGGACATTCGGCAGCGCGATCGGCGTCGCTCTGATCGGCGCAATCGTGCTCGGCTTCGACGTCGTTTCCGATCTCGGCCTTCCACGACCAACGAGTGCTGGCGGATCGGAAATCACTGAGCGCGCCGGTGAAGCCTTTATCATCGTCTTCGCCGTGCTGGCGGTAGCGGTCGCGATCAGCCTGTTCTGTATGCTCGTTATGGAGGAGAAGCCGTTGCGCGGCGCCTCCCCCGCTGTCGCGGCGCCCGAATTGTGACGGCTGATACTCAGCTCATAAGCTGCCCGCCGTTCGCCGAAATCGTTGACCCCGTGATAAACCCGGCGTCGTCCGACGCCAGGAACACAACGCAGCGCGCGATCTCTTCGGGCTGACCGAGACGGCGCACCGGGATGTGCGGCAGGATGGATTTCTCGAGCACTTCTTTGGGCACGGCCATCACCATTTCCGTGGCGATGTACCCGGGGCAAATCGCGTTGACAGTGACGCCTTTGTTGGCGTTCTCCTGAGCGAGCGCCTTGGTGAAGCCGAGATCGCCCGACTTTGATGCGGAATAGTTGACCTGGCCCATCTGGCCCTTCTGGCCATTGATCGAGGAGATGTTGATCACGCGACCAAAACTGCGCTCCCGCATCCCTTCGATGACTGGCCGCGTCATATTGAAAAGCGAATTCAGATTGGTGTTGATGACCGCATACCATTGGTCGGGCGTCATTTTGTGGAACATGCCGTCCTTGGTGATCCCGGCATTGTTGACAAGGATATCGACGGGGCCAACCTCAGCGGCGACCTTGGCGAGACCGGCGACGCAGGCATCATAATTGCCGACATCCCATTTGTAGACACGCGCGCCGGTCTGCGCCTTGAAGGCGCCCGCGGCTTCATCATTGCCGTGATAAGTGGCGGCGACTTTATAGCCGGCGGCCAACAAGGCTTTCGAAATCGCCGCGCCAATGCCGCGCGTTCCCCCCGTAACCACTGCAACTCGCGACATATTTCTCTCCTCCAGGTTGGTTTCCCCATTTGGCCCGACGCTGCGGACCCGCGTTTCGCCCTTCTTGGGCGAACAGCTCTCGCTATCCGCCCGGGAGGGCGCGCTTTGCTAATACGCGCGAAAATCAGCGAGCGTAATTGCGCGATATCAACGCTCGATCGTCATTGCGATGCCCATGCCGCCGCCGATGCACAGCGTTGCAAGGCCCTTCTTGGCGTTGCGCTTGCCCATTTCATGCAACAGCGTCACGAGCACGCGGGCGCCAGACGCGCCGATCGGGTGGCCAATGGCGATCGCGCCGCCGTTGACATTCACGATCGCGGGATCCCATCCCATGTCCTTGTTGACGGCCAATGCCTGAGCCGCGAACGCCTCATTCGCTTCGACGAGCTCGAGATCCTTAACCTTCCAGCCTGCCTTCTCCAACGCTTTGCGCGAGGCGGGAATCGGGCCCGAGCCCATGATCGCGGGGTCGACGCCGGCGGTCGCCCAGGAGGCGACGCGGCCCAGCGGCGTCAGGCCGCGTTTCTTGGCTTCCGCGGCGCTCATCAGCACGAGAGCCGCCGCTCCGTCATTGAGGCCGGAGGCGTTGCCCGCCGTGACCGAGCCGTCCTTAGAGAACGCCGGCTTCAGCTTGGCCAAAGAATCGTACGTGGCGCCGTGGCGGATAAACTCGTCGTCGGAGACGATAATGTCGCCCTTGCGCGTGGAGACGGTGAACGGCGTGATCTCATCCTTGAAGCGCCCGGCTTTCTGAGCGGCCTCGGCTTTGTTTTGCGAAGCCAGCGCGAAGCGGTCCTGATCCTCGCGGCTGATCTGCCATTTGGCGGCGATGTTCTCGGCGGTGTTGCCCATGTGGTAGCCGTTGAACGCGTCGATCAGGCCGTCTTTCAGCATCGTGTCGATGAGCTTCAACTCGCCCATCTTGACGCCCGAGCGCAGATAGGCCGAGTGCTGCGACTGGCTCATCGATTCCTGCCCGCCCGCAACGATCACATGCGCGTCGCCATTGCCGATCTGCTGCAGGCCGAGGGCCACGGCGCGCAGGCCGCTGCCGCAAAGCTGGTTGAGGCCGAAAGCGGTTTTTTCCTGCGGGATGCCAGCCTTCATCGCTGCTTGACGGGCCGGGTTCTGGCCCTGGCCGCCCGAAAGGACCTGACCGAGAATGACTTCGTCGACGTCGCCCGCTTCGACCCTCGCGAGCGTCATCGCGGCCTTGACGGCGGCGGCGCCAAGATCATGTGCCGGAATTGTGCCGAAGGCGCCGCTGAACGAGCCGACCGCGGTGCGTGTCGCGCTGACGATGACGATATCATTTGCCGGCATTGTGTGCTCCCCAATCGTTTTCTAGCCGCGCGCGAAGCCTATGTCGGCGCTGCGATCCATCGCCGTTCTACACCATCGGCGCCGCGATGCGCTACCCGGCATTGGATTTAGCGAGCGCGGTTTGCGATCGTGAACAAGCGGGCTGATGTGCGTCATCCAGAAGGTTGCGTCAGCTTCGAAGCGACGCGCGCGGTTTTCCGTTGAGACCTCATGATTTCAATGAGAAGCGATGCGTCCTTGCGCTGTTGCACCACCTCGACGGGGGCCTCACGAAAGAGGGTAGGCTGCATTGAAAAACCCGCACTTCGGTTGGACCCTGGGTCTTTTCAAAGGCTTGGGCGCCAACTGGCGCACGTTTTTTGATTTTGGGACGCGAGCAAAGCTTAGCAGGACGGGCAGCGTTGCGCCTGCCTCTGCCAATGGCCTGGGATTTGATTTTGCGGTGTCGATGTCCATCATTTGAGGAGCATAGCACAGATAGAGATTTTCAGAAATCGAATGTTCGAATCTTCGCTTCATGAAATGTATTTTCATATTTAATTTTAATATACCCGGTTCACGCCATGACCCGAAAATCTCCGGGTTTGATGACGCGGAAGTTGTCTGTGACTGAGTCGCGGAACTCGGCCCAATTTTTGGGAA
>JAYUFK010000085.1:0-2254 GCA_043739325.1 Methylocapsa sp.
ACTCGCCGATTGCGAGATTTTTGCCTGAAACCCTCACCGTCATCGATCCCAACGCCTTTCCACAGGGTTCGGCCCAAATAGGCCCCGCGCCTTGGCGCCGGGTCCCGAGCCCAAACTTCAATGGCCGCATTTTCGTTCCGCGCGAACCAACCGTCGCGCCTGAAAACGCCTGTGCGTTTGGCCGCGCTCTTAGTGTGGTCAGCGTTAGGAGCCTCACGCGGCGATGTCAATGTTGACAGCTTAAAAGCGGTGGGGAGAAGCATAATAGCTAAATTAAATCATATATTTATAATAGGGTCACACGCCGCGTTGGCCGGCGTGCGCCGACATTTTCTGGCGCCGGCGGTCGATCGAAGAGGGGATTCTCAAACTGTCGCGATATTTGGCGACGGTCCGGCGTGCGACCAGGATGTCAGCCTTCTTCAGTTGCGCCACAATAAAGTCATCGGAAAGGACTTCGGCGGGGTCTTCCGAATCGATCATCTGTTTGATTTTGAACCGCACCGATTCGGCCGAATGGGCCTCTCCCGCGCCGTTCGAGGCGATCGAAGTCGTGAAGAAATACTTTATCTCGAACAGGCCGCGCGGCGTCCTCATATATTTGTTCGACGTGGCGCGCGACACGGTCGATTCGTGCATGCCGATCGCGTCGGCGACGGTTTTCAGGTTGAGCGGCCGCAAGCCGGTGACGCCTTCGACGAAAAAAGTGTCCTGGCGGCGGACGATCTCCGAGCACACCTTGAGAATGGTGCGGGCGCGCTGCTCGAGGCTTTTGGTCAGCCAGTTGGCGCTTTGCAGATTGGCGGCGACAAACTGCTTGTCGACATCGCTGGCGACGCCGCGCTTGATCGTCCTGGCATAGGTCTCGTTGACGAGGACGCGCGGCAGCGCGTCGCTGTTAAGCTCGATGCGCCAGGAATTGTCCGGCCCGAGGGTCACGAACACGTCGGCGATCGCCAATTGCTCGGCGGGCGCGTCAAACCCGCGGCCGGGCTTTGGCTCCAGTCGCTTGATCTCGCCGATCATGTCGAACAGGTCTTCGTCATCGACGCCGCACAGGCGCCGCAACTGGGCGAAGTCGCGCTTGGCCAGCAACGGCAGATTGGCCAGAAGTTCGCGCATCGCCGGATCGTAGCGATCGCGCTCGATGAGCTGGAGGGCGAGGCACTCGCGCAGGTCTCTGGCGAAAATACCTGTCGGTTCAAGCGTTTGCAGCCGCGCCAGCACGGCCTCGAGCTGAGCTTGCGGCGCGCCGAGCCGATCGGCGATCTCGACCAGCGGCTCGGCCAGATAGCCCGCCGCGTCGAGCGCATCGATCAGCGCGCGCGCGATCATCAGATCGACCGGATCGGTCAGGATGATCGCCGCCTGCCGCTCCAGATGTTCGGCGAGGGTGAGCTGGGCCGCGACATAGGCCTCCAGATCGGGGGAAAAGCCATCATCGCCGACGCTGGCCGAACCGTTCCACGATGTCGCCGATAGGCCAAGACCCTCGACGGGCGCGGTTTTTTCCGCCGGGGTCGCCGCCCGGTCGGGATCGAAAGAATTCTCGATCTCGGTGCCCAGATTTTGCGCGAGGGCGCTGGCGTCGGTCTCCAACTCCTGCGAGGCCCAATCCTCCTGGCCATCGGGCGCCGCGGCGGCGTCAAAATCCGCGCCCGGTTCCGATCGCGCCAATTCCCCCGTGGAGTCCTCGGCCCGCTCCAGCAAGGGATTGCGCTCGAGTTCGGTTTCGATAAACGTCGCCAGCTCGAAATTGGGCAATTGCAACAGCTTGATTGCTTGCAGCAATTGCGGCGTCATCACCATCGACTGGCCCTGACGCATCACAAGTCTAGCGGATAGAGCCATCGTTTTGATACACACCCGTCCTGCGCGACGCCTCGAATGATCCGCCGGCCGCCGCCCACATAGCGCGCCTCCAGCATTCGGCGCGTTTCTTGCTTGTCGGCAACTCTATAGCACAGGCGCGGACGTTTCTAGAGGCCACCGCGCCAAAGACTGTCCTGCATTTATTGCCGGGGTTAACAAAGGCGCTCACTTCGCGGAAGGCGCTTTAGTTCGACTTATGCGGCCATATAAACATTTGCTTATATCTTTATTGCGTTATCTCCGCAGGGTTGATATGACGCCGCCAGCTCAACCCAACGCTGGTGCCTCATGACGCTCAATTCCACCAACTACGCCATCGCCGACCTCGCGCTCGCTCCGTGGGGCCGCAAGGAAATCGACATCGCCGAAACGGAAATGCCCG
>JAYUFK010000086.1:0-2253 GCA_043739325.1 Methylocapsa sp.
AGCGGGTGAATCTTCTCGATCGTCACGCAGCCATAGAACCAGATCAGCAGGAACATCATCTTGCCCGGACTGATGCCGGTCGCGACGGCGCGGCGCATCACCACTTCCATATGCTCGGGCGTATAGTAGGTCTCCCACGCCAGCCGGTAGGCGCGCTCCCACTCCGCCTTGGTCATCGTGGAATGGCCGGTGGTGACGTGTTCCAGGTCGTATTTGTTCATGTCGGGGTCCATCGGGACCCCCTTCAGCGCCAGTTTCTTGTGGTCCTCGGAACCCGGCAACGGCGTCAGGCAGAAGAATTCCAGCAGGTCGAGCGGCAGTTCGCGCTTGATGATGGAGATATCGCGCACGATCGATTCGGGCGTGTCGCCGGGAAAGCCGAGGATGAAGCCGGCATAGGTGAAGCACTTGACCGCTTTCCAGGCGAGCAGCATGGCGCGGTACTCGGCGATGCGGTTCTGCTTCTTCTTGGCGCCGACCAGGCTTTCGGGATTGATGCTTTCGAGCCCGAGAAAAACCCGCGTGACGCCCGCCGCCGCCGCCTTCTCGATGAAGCGGGGAATGCGGTGGCAAAGGGTATCGACCTGGATGATGAAATTGAATTTCAGCCCCTCGGCGCGGCGAATTTCAATCAGCCGGTCGAACATCGGCTCCCAGTTGCGGTTGCGGGCCAGATTGTCGTCGGTGATGAAGAAATGATCGATGCCTTGCGCCAGATTGGCGCGGACGATCGCCTCGACATCGTCGGGCGAGCGATAGCGCGATTTGCGCCCCTGAACATTGATGATGGTGCAGAACGAGCATTGAAACGGGCAGCCGCGGCCCGCGTCGAAACTGGTGACGACGCCGGCGGTGCGCTTGATGGCGGAAACCGGCAGCAACGGCATCGCGGCGCCTTCCAGCCCCGGCAGATCGTTCATGAAATTGTAAAGCGGCCGCAAGGCGCCGTTCCACGCGTCCTTGAGGATGATGTCGAGCCGACCCTCCGCCTCGCCGGCAAAGAGGCTGACGCCGAGCGCCTGCGCCTCGACGAGATCGTCGGGCATCGTCGGCAGCATCGCGAGGCACCCGGACACATGGAAGCCGCCGATGACGACGGGCAGATTGAGCGCGCGAAAGCGGCGCGCCAGATCGACCGCGTGGGGAAACTGATTCGACTGGACGCCGACGAGGCCGATCAGGCCGCGCCCGCCCGCCGCCGCGATCTCTTTGGCGATGCGATCGGGGCGCACGCGCGCGTTGGTCTCGTCGATCGCGACAATGTCGATGTCGACGTCTTCACCCAGCACGCGACGCTGGCGGCAATCGAGCGCCAACCCATGCAGCACCGCCAGAGTATTCGACGGAATCGCCGAGCGCGCCCATTGAATCACATAGCCGTCATCGTCGTAATGCGACGGCTTGATCAGGATAAGCTTGAAAGTCATGAATTGTCCTGGATTTGCCAAACTAAACGCTGACAAGGCGGGCTTAGTCAACAAACCCTTGCTACCTTCTGGCAGCCGCCAGCGCGGCGAGGATCGCGCGGGCGCGCTCGCTCTGCATCAGCTCTTCGACGCTTCGCTCAAGTCTGTGGCGCCAGTTGGGCCGCTCCTTGTCGGTGCCCGGCAGGTTGGTGGCGATCTTCTCGCCCGCCAGATCGTCGATCTGCGCGGTGGCCAGCAGCGAAGCGCTCCCCGCCAGCCACGCGTGGACGGCGCCAGCGAACGAATCGGTCAAGGGGGCGCCATAGTCGGGCCCGATGTCGATCAGGCCGCCGGTGAGCAACGCCTGCGCCAGCGCGCGCTTTTCTCCATTGCGCTCCGCGATGCGCCGCTGCACCTCATCGAGGCTGAAGAGTTCGAGGCTCATTTGCTCGGCGA
This sequence comes from Methylocapsa sp., assembly GCA_043739325.1. Classification (GTDB taxonomy): domain Bacteria; phylum Pseudomonadota; class Alphaproteobacteria; order Rhizobiales; family Beijerinckiaceae; genus Roseiarcus. The sequence goes on from JAYUFK010000086.1 coordinate 1,863, forward strand.
TGTCGGCGCCGGTCCACCAGCCCGCCAGCGTGGGAAGATCATGTGTCGAGGCGCAGGCGATCGCCAGATTGGGATAGCTGGCCGGCGGCAGGAAATCGGGGCCGCTGCGCTCGAACCATAAGACCCGCGTGCCGAGGATGTTGGCGCTCGCCAATGTTTCGCGCAGGCCTTCGGGGACGGTGCCGAGATCCTCGCCGATGATTGCGCATTGGCGGCGCTGGCTTTCCAGCGCGAGTTGGCCGACGAGGTCGTCGAGGGGATAGGCGACATAGGCGCCTTCGGCGGGCTTGGCGCCGTCTGGGATGACGAAAAGCCGCGTCAGCCCCATCGCGTGATCAATGCGCAGCAATCCGGCATGGCGCATTTTGGCGCCATATAAAGCGGCGAGTCC
>JAYUFK010000087.1:0-6295 GCA_043739325.1 Methylocapsa sp.
CCCGTCGTCACCGGAATCGACAACAGGTCCGCGACAAAGCCGAGGCGAAACAGCCCGGCGACGATCAGCATCACGCCGACCATGACCGCCAGCATCTGCGCCGCGCCCGTAAACTGCGCCGAGCCTGCGACGGCGGTGAGCGCGAGACCGCCGGCGAAAATCGGCGTAATCGTCGAATCCGCGCCGACGGAAAGCGAGCGGTTCGAGCCGAACGCGGCAAAGCCGACGGCGCCGGCGATGATCGCGAGAAAGCCGATCTGCGGCGCGAACCCGCCAAGCCGCGCCGTCGCCATCTGCTCGGGTACTGCGATGGCGGCGAGCGTCAGGCCGGCAATCGCGTCAGGGCCGATATCGCCGGGCCGCCAGCCCGCCATCGACAGGAACGGACGCCAGCGCGGGCTTGTTTGCCCCGGGGCGGCAGGATTTGTGGACATGGCTTCGCGCTCTTCTGGGCGGGACGATTGTTGCGCCATAGACAGCGATTCAGCGCTCAGGGTCAACGCGGGCATGACACAGCGACGCCAGTGCGATAGTCTTTGCAGGACGGCGAGAATCCCTTCTCCCGCCCGCGGGACTCCACGAACACTCCGTGTTCGCTCGGGGTGGCGCGAAGCGCCGGATGAGCATCTTGTGCTAAGACCCCTCACCCCGGCCCTCTCCCGCAAGCGGGAGAGGGGGTTGCCCCGATCAGGAGAAACAAGTGCTGCTGCGTCGGCTGGCTGTCGCGATCGGATTGTTGCTCGCTCTGTTGGGCTCGCAACTGCCGGAGTTCGCGCAACAATATCGCCAGCGGCTCGGCGGCGCGCTGGACGAGCTCAATCGCATGGTCGGTCAGTTCGACTCCGAAGTCGCGGGCCAGTCATTGACCCGCGCGCAGGGTCTCGATCGGCTGGCGAAAAACGACGATCCGCTGGCGCGCCAGCGCGCTGAGGCGGTCAGCGGCGAGATCGACCGCGCGACGCGCCTGGAGCGCCAGCAAGATTCAATGAAGAGCGCCGGCCCGTTGACGCGCATCGCCGCGATGATCGAGAATTACGACGCGCCGATGCTGCATCAGGCGATCGCCGATTATGAGCCGGGGGTCCCGGTCACCGTGGAGGCGTTGATTATCGGCGCGATCGGCCTGGTGATTGGCTGGAGCGCGACGCATCTTTTCGCCTGGCCGATCCGTCGGCGCCGCGCCCGACGCACGGCGGAACGTCCCGCCCGCGCCTGAGCTTATTATGCCACGGCGCTGTGCGCGCCCAGACCGATCGGGCAGGAAACGCCGGTGCCGCCGAGACCGCAATAACCCGCCGGATTCTTGGCGAGATATTGCTGATGGTAGCCTTCGGCGAAATAGAACGTCTGGTCCGCCGCGATCTCCGTCGTGATCGAGCCAAAGCCCATCGCTTTGAGCTGCTCGCCATACATGATCGCCGAAGCCTTCGCCGCCGCGAGCTGCACCGGCGTCGTCGCGTAGATCGCCGAGCGATATTGCGAGCCGACATCGTTGCCCTGGCGCATGCCGTGCGTCGGATCATGGCTTTCCCAGAAGATTTTCAGCAGCTTCTCGTAGGAAATCTTCTTCGGGTCATAGGCGACGAGCACCGCCTCGGTATGGTCGGTGCGGCCGCTGCAGGCTTCTTCGTAAGTCGGATTGGGCGTGAAGCCGCCGGCATAGCCCACAACCGTAACGGTGACGCCCTCGCCGGCCTCCCAGAACTTGCGCTCGGCGCCCCAGAAGCAGCCCATGGCGAAGATCGCCGTCGCGATGCCGTCCGGATATGGCGGCTTCAGCGCGTGGCCATTGACGAAATGATTGGTCGCGGTCGGAATGGCGTCGGCGCGGCCGGGAAGCGCTTGCGCGGCGGCGGCAGGGCGTTCTTTCTTGGAGAGGAAATTGAGCATTGGGAATTCCTTTGCACTCATTTCGCCGGCGACGGCGAGTTCGTTACATCTAGGCGCCGCAGCTGGAAAAACCAGCGTTAGCGGCGCCGGCTGGAATAGCCGATCGGCGGCGGCCGGCGGCGCACGAGAACCAGCAGCCCGGCGCCGATCAGCGCGAAAACCACTGAGGTCGGCGTCTTCAGGATCGTCAGTAGCACCGGGTCCCAGGCGAAAAGACCGAGCTTCTGCTCGACGAACGGTTGCAATAGCGGGAACCTGGCGGGCATCGCCCAGTAGAATGTGACGCCAAGCGAAGTCAGCGCTAGCTGCTCCGCCCCGATCGAGCGCGACCCGTCGATCACGGCCGCGGCAAAGGCGCCGGCAAGCAGCAGAAAGGCGATCAGGCGGATAAGCTGGCGAAACAAAGGCGGTCCCCCTCCGGTCGGCTCGGCTTCAGGGCGCGAGCGGCCCGGGAGTGGCTGACATACGAAAGCGGCGAAGCGCTGTCCATCGCGTCGGCCCGACTTGCGCCCCGCCCCGCCCGGGTGGTATGCGCGGCCCTCGCGTTGCGAAGCGCGTTTGCGGAGGGGTGGCCGAGCGGCTGAAGGCGCACGCCTGGAAAGTGTGTATGCGGGAAACCGTATCGCGGGTTCGAATCCCGCCTCCTCCGCCACGAACTAAGTCACTGATATAAATACGCTTTTGTGGCTTGGTCCGTCCAACTTTTGTCGACTTTTCCGAGGCTTGTCGACCTCTCGCGAATGGCCGGTCCGGCAGAGACGTTTTCAGGCCCACTTTCGCCCGCCTCATCGCCGGAAGTCTCCATTTGGCTTTTCGTGAGTACGGGCGTCTCTGACTGCGCTCCAGGCGAGTACGCGGGACTCTGTCTCAGCGCGGGCGTCCGCGACGACGGCGCGCCAGATCCCAAAGTGCGTCGCTCCATGGGCGTCGACGGCGACCTTTTGACTTCGAAGACTTTCCGTCGGTTCAGGCGAACCCCATCGCCTTGCGCTGCTCGGACCATTCGAGCGGCAGGCGGGTGTCGGCCATCAGCTTTCGGGCTGTGAGCGTCACCGGCTGGCGGCCGCTCAGGATCGAGATCACGATGTCCGGGGCCAGAAAATTCAATCGCATCAATCGCGCGGCATAAGGCGCACCCATGCCTTCCTGCGCGCCGACGTCCTCAAGGTTCGAACCAGAATTCGTCGAGAGACGGCGGGCGAGCGCATGGGCGCGGGTGACGAGGCGGACGAGACCGTCGTCGGGCGTCGTTCCCTCGTGCGCGCCTTCGATGACAAATTTCATTTCCATCCCTGCCCGCTTGAGCGCGGCGGCAATTGTCAGTCGAATGAGGCGGTCGGATTCAATCGCGTCGGATTCGGGCAATGCGTCCTGCGGGTGGCTGTCCATCCGGCCGCGGATCGCATCACTCTCGGGCAAGAGCGCTTGTGCGATCCGATCCGCCTGCAAATCAATCTCGATGCTGTCGAGATCAACCTGCACGCGCGCGATGAGCGGACGCATCAGGTCGTAGACGCGCGCTTCGTCGCCCGCATCGATCACAAGGACAATGTCGCGCGCGGCGGCGAACGCGCGCCGCCGACTTGACGCGTCGCGACGCCGAGGCGGCAGCGCCTCGACGATCGCCTCCGGATCGGCGAAGAACGCCTTGAGGCGTTTAACGATCAACGGCTCGAGCTGGACGGCCGGCAGACGCTGCCCCGCGCCATGATCGCGTTGCGCCCCTGCCTTGACGCCCGTGATCAGCCGGCGCGAGACATAGTAGCGATAGCGCACGCCCTTCTTGACCGCATGGGTCGGCGTCATCGGCTGGACGTCGGCGTCGAAAATTACGCCCGCCAGCAGATAGGCCTGTTTGGCCTCATCGCGCGTGGTGCGGCGGTCCACGCCGTTGGCTTCGAGCTTCTGTTGAACCTTGCGCCAGAGATCCTCATCGACGATCGACCGATGCTCGCCGGGATAGGCGGCGCCCTTGTGGACGATCTCGCCGCGATAGACCCGGTTCTGCAGCATCTGGTAGAGCGCGCCGCGCGAAAAGGCTTGGCCGCCGTAAGCCCTCCCATCCGCCGCTACCCTTCGCTTGCTGACGATGCCCTGCGCTTCGAGCGAACTCTTCAATTCGCGAACCGAGGCGAGGTCGAGGTATCGGCTGAACATCATTCGGACCGCTTCGGCTTCCGCTTCGTTGACGACGAGCTTCCTGTCCTTGACGTCGTAGCCGAGGGCCGGCTGGCCGCCCATCCACAGGCCCTTCTTCTTCGAGGCGGCGATCTTGTCGCGGATGCGCTCGCCCGTGACCTCGCGCTCGAACTGCGCGAACGACAGCAGCACGTTGAGAGTCAGCCGACCCATGGAAGACGTGGTGTTGAAGGCTTGCGTGATCGATACGAACGAAACCGCGCTCGCGTCAAAGACTTCGACGATTTTGGCGAAGTCGGCGAGCGAGCGGGTCAAGCGGTCGACCTTGTAGACGACCACGACATCGATCCTTTTGGCCGCGATGTCGGCGAGCAGACGCTTCAGCGCCGGCCGCTCCATGTTGCCGCCGGAATAGCCGGGGTCGTCGTAGAGCTGGAGCAGCGCTTGCCAGCCTTCATGCTTCTGGCTGCGCACATACGCCTCGCAGGCCTCCCGCTGGGCGTCGAGGGAATTGAACTCCTGCTCGAGCCCTTCCTCCGACGATTTGCGGGTGTAGATCGCGCAGCGAATGCGGGCGCGCGCGCTTTGCCCCGCTGCCTTCGGCGACGGCGGCCGTTGGGCTGGACGCATAGGTCCGTCGGTCATGGCCGCGCTCCCTTCCGATCCGCCAGTCCGAAGAACCTTGGCCCGGACCAATGGGCGCCGGTGATTTCACGAGCGACCTGCGTCATTGACCGATAACGCCGTCCCTCGAACTCGAAACCCTCGTCGAGAACCATCACCGTATGGGCTCGACCGCGCCATTCCCGAACCAGGCGCGCGCCGGGCTTGAGACGCGGCTCGCACGCTGGCGGAGCCTTATCCCTAGGCTCGGCGCCGACCGTCGCATCGGCGAGACTTTGCCTGGCCCATTTTGGCAGACCGCCAAATTCGAGCTCCTGAAGGCGGTAGCCGATAGACCGCATCAGGAGATCGCGGCTGATGCGCGGCGGCTCCGAGCGACAGAGCCGCCGCCATTCGTCACGCAACGCTGCCCCATCGAGGTCTTGCAGGCGGTCTAGGCGCATCCGCGACGAGGCTTCCAAGGACGAATCTGCCGGGGCCGCCGACGGCGGCCTTTCGCCCGGCGCCACCTGCGAGGCGTTCACTTCATCGCCTCGCCATGCCGCGCCGCGATCCGGTAGACCGAGGCGCCGCCTCGTTCGCCGCGCGTGAGGATGAGTTCGTAGCCTCGTCGCCGCAAGCCAGTCAGCGCGGCTCGGGTGGAATGCTCGAGCCAGCCGGTCGCAGACATCAAGTCCGCCATCGTCGCGCCAGCACCGGCTGACAGCATGAGGAGAACCCGATCGAGTTTGGAACCTCCGCGCGGCGCGCGAGAGGCCGCCGTGACGGCGGCGTTCCGCGGGTCGCCGTTCGACCCCGCAACATTGTGCGCGGGACTGGACACCTGCCGTCGCGAGGGCGCTTCCGCCACCGGTTCTGCACCGATCGAGCCTGTCGGCCTTTCGACGGACTCCGCGGCCGCCCTCAACCCCTTCGCGGTCAACTTGAGCGCAAACGATCCCCCGCTCGCCGGCTCCCTGCGCCAGATCGGGCCATCTTTCGTAGCCTTGACTTCCCTGGCCCATCCCACGCGGACAAGCTTACCGGCGATCGCCTTCGCCGCAGCGCCCCCCGCTCGCGGCAGGAGAAGTTGGTCTTTGCGCGTAGCCCCGGCTTGCAGCACCAAGCGCTGCGTCTCGGACATTTCCTTGGACATGGTGGAACCTCTCGCACATCGGGAGCCGAGCCGACCTCGACCCCTCACTGACGCGAGCCCCGGATCGGCGTGCTCGCCGGGGCTTGAGGTTCAAGCGCGCCAAATTCGCGGCTCGCCTGCAAGCACACTCACGCTCTCTTCGCGCAGGAAATCCAGTCCTTTGTGACGGTGCGGCGCGGAGTTCCTTAGCTCCATCCGCGCGCCGCCAGGGGGGCGCATGATTTGCGCGAATGCCAGGCGGCTCGTAAGAGAGCACAAGCACACCCGTCGGTGGGAACCGGTAGCCGGCATAGCTGATTTTGGTCATTAGAGAAGCTACCGAACCACCCAACAGCCGGCAAGGTCACCGCGCCGTGACAAAGCCGTTGCGATTGCAACCGCTTAGTCGCGACGCAGGGTGAACCATTCCACATATACCCTGACTCATTGAGAGGCCGAGATTTTTCTTGCCACGGATTGATTTCTGGATTCGTTTTGGGGGATGATTCGCGGCGGCTTTCTTTCACG